>JAEZEJ010000140.1 GCA_023417775.1 Actinomycetes bacterium
GGCGGAGCCTCCGGAGGGGGTGCGGCGCTTCGGCGACTCCGCTCGATCAGCCGGTCGGCATCTTGCAGGCGCTGCCAGAGGCTCGCGGCGAACTCACCGCGCAGCGCGAAGCCGCAGTGAGGGCATCGAGGTTGTCCGTCGATGCGGCCACGGCAGGCAGGGCAGGCATGGGGGTCGGCGTAGCGCACGAGGTCACCTTCTCGTCAACCCCGCGCGGGTGCAAGCACAGCGACACATTCCACATGGTGTGTCATGGGGAAGAGCGCGAAGGCCCGCAGGTCCACCAGCTCATAGCCCTGCTCCCGGAAAGACGCCAGATCCCTTGCGAGAGCAGCCGGATCGCAGGCCACGTAGACGATCCGGCGCGGCGACAGTTCCGCGATTGGCCGTACGGCATCTTTGGAACCCGTACGCGGCGGGTCCAGCACGACCACATCGGCCGCGGCCCCCAGCTGCCCGCGGCTCAATGCCTTCTCGACCGAGGCACGCATCGTCCGGACCTGCGCGAGATCGGCGAGATTGCGGCGGGCGTCAGCGTGTCCGCCGCGTGCCCCCTCGACACTCAGGACCTCGCCGCCGGGACCGGTCGCCTCGGCGAGGAAGGCCGCGAAGAGGCCGGCGCCACCGTAGAGATCCAGGACCCGCTCCCCCGGCCGCACCTGCGCACCGGCGAGCACGGCATCGACGAGGGTCCGCGCGGCCCGCGGGTGCACCTGCCAGAATCCCGATCCGCTGATCTGGAAGTCGCGATCGCGCACTCGCTCGGTGACGACGCCGTGACCGCTGCGGACACGCCCGTCCCGGGCCACCACACCGTCGAGCGGCAGGATCTCCTCGGGAACCGGTCCATCCGCGACGACGACGCGTTCGCCGGTCGACGAGACGATGGCTTCCACCGGACCGTCCTCCCACCGCGCCGAGGGAACCTCGGGCGCACCAGGATGAGCGATCAGGCAGCGATCGATCTCCACCACCTCGTGGCTGCGATGACGACGCAGACCGGCATGCCCGTCGTCGTCGACCGCATAGGTCACCCTGGTCCGCCACCCCAGGTCCTCCGGCTCGACCGCCTCGACCTCGACGACCCGGTCGAGACCCGCGAGCCGCCGCAACTGCTCCTGTACCACCGCGCCCAGCAACCGCCGCTGCCCGGAGGGTGAGACGTGCTGGAAATCGCATCCTCCACAGGTCCCGGCATAGCGGCACGGTGGCTCGACCCGATCCCGTGCCGCATCGAGGACCTCCACGGCGTCCGCGCGCAGGAAACGCTTCGAGCGCTCCGTGACGTCGATGCGGACCCGCTCGCCGGGCAGCGCGTGCCGCACGAAGACGACCTGGCCGTCGAGCCGGGCGACACAGTGCCCGCCATGGGCCACCGGGCCCACCTCGACGATCGGCAGCTCGGCGGTCACCGCGGACGTCCGATGCCTCGCCGGACATCTCCGGCGGCCACCCGATGATCGTGCGGAGAGCGGCCATGGGCCGAGGTGAGCTGATAGGGCACGCTGACGGCCATGACTCCGGGCATGAACAACAGTCTGCTCTTCAGGCGCAAAGCCGTCTGATTGTGCAGCAGCTGCTCCCACCAGTGGCCGACGACGTACTCGGGGATATAGACGGTCACCAACTCGTCGGGATGCGCTGAGCGCAGACCGTTGACATAGCGCACCACCGGCCGGACGATCTCGCGATACGGGGACTCGAGCACGGTCAACGGCAGCGGTACCCCGCGCTCACGCCACTGGCGCTGCACCTCGCGGGTCTCCTCGGCGTTCAGGTCGACCGTCACGGCCTCGAGGGCGTCCGGATGGGAGACGCGTGCATAGGCGATCGCGCGCATCGTCGGCTTGTGCACCTTGCTGACCAGCACGATGCCGTGCACCCGTGGCTGGGCGGCCAGATCATCGTCCTCGATCCGCAGCTCCTCGGCGACCTGCCGATAGTGCCGCGAGATGCCGCGCATCAGCCCGAAGACCCCCACCATGGCGATGATGGCGATCCAGGCCCCGGCCAGGAACTTCGTCACGACCACGATCACGAGGACCGTCGCGGTCAGCACCAGACCGCAGGTGTTGATCGCCCGCGAGCGCCGCATCCTCCGCCGGGTCGCGGGATCCTCCTCAGTGGCGAGCTCCCGCGTCCAGTGCCGGATCATCCCGAGCTGGCTCAGGGTGAAGGACACGAAGACGCCGACGATGTACATCTGGATCAGCTTCGTCACCTGAGCATCGAAGGCCAGGATGAGCACGATCGCGGCGAGCGCCAGCAGCACGATGCCGTTGCTATAGGCCAGCCGGTCGCCGCGGGTGTGCATCTGGCGCGGCAGATAGCCGTCGCGCGCGAGGATCGATCCGAGGACGGGAAAGCCGTTGAAGGCCGTGTTGGCCGCGAGCACCAGGATCACGCCGGTGCACGCGATCGTCAGATAGAAGGCGATCGGCAGATCGGCGTAGAGGGCGGCGGCGAGCTGCCCGATGACCGTGTCCTGAACATATCCCGAGGCCTCGCCGAGCGGCGCCCCATTGGACAGCAGCTGGGTGGCCGGATCCTCGACATAGCGGACGTGCATCGCGTCCGCGAGCACGACGATGCTCATCAGCATGCCGATGGAGATCGTGCCGAGGAGCAGCAGTGTCGTCGCGGCATTCCGGCTCTTCGGGCGCTGGAAGGCCGGCACGCCGTTGCTGATGGCCTCGACGCCGGTCAGCGCGGCGCAGCCGGAGGAGAACGCCCGCGCCAGCAGGAAGACCATCGCCAGCGTCGTGATCGCGCCCTCATAGGGTGCCTCGGCGGCGATATCGTAGGAGGCGCTGGCTGCCTCGGGCAGGTCGCCGAACAGGTACCGGACGAGCCCCCAGGCCGCCATCGCCAGGACCGCCGCCATGAACAGATAGGTCGGGACGGCGAAGGCGCGACCGGACTCCTTGGCGCCGCGCAGATTCATGATCATCAGGAGCAGCACCAGCAGCGCCCCGGCTGTGGCCTCGTGGCCGTTCAGCCAGGGCAGCGCGGCCGTCGCATTCTGCACTCCCGATGAGATCGAGACCGCGACGGTGAGGATGTAGTCCACCAGCAGTGCGCTCGCGACCGTCAGACCGGCGGTCCGGCCGAGATTCACCGAGGCGACCTCGTAGTCTCCCCCGCCGGACGGATAGGCGTGGACGTTCTGGCGGTACGAGGCGACGACGATCACCATGACGACCGCGACGCACAGCCCGATCTGCCAGTTCATCGAATAGGCGGCCAGCCCGCCCATCGACAGCGTCAGGAAGATCTCATCAGGTGCGTAGGCGACCGAGGACAGCGCGTCGCTGGCGAACACCGGCAGAGCGACCCGCTTGGGAAGCAGCGTCTCGCCGATCTGCGTGTTGCGCAGTTTGCGTCCGATCAGCGCCCTTTTCATGGCGCCGGTGATGCTCACCGAGTGATCGTAAGCCCGCGCTCGGTGCCGCGCCATCGCTCCGGGGAATGACGTGGGTCACCCTCTCGAGAACGGCACGAGGTCAGTTCTGCGGCTCGTCCAATGGGGTCTTGTTACGACTCAGCATCCATCCCATCGCCAGGAGCGAGGCGACCTGGAGCGGCCAGCCCATCACGATCTTGGCCGTGCCCAGCAGGGCGATCTGGTCCGCGAGATACAGGGGATACTGGACGACGACGCGCAGCACACATGGAGCCACGAAGAGCCAGGTCATCTGCGTGCAGAGCCGCCGCATCCCCCGGTCCGCCCGCCACCCCGTCACATCGCCGACCACGGCACCGACCAGGAAGCCGACCGCCGGCCAGCCGATGAGGATCGTGAAGACGAAGGCGACCGCGTAGGCCCCGTTGTAGAGGATGCCGGGCAAGAACACATCACGCGCCTCACCCGAGCGCGAGGCGAACAGCGCGGCGATGCCGATGCCGACGAGCGCGTTGAACACGAACTGCGGATTGGACCGCTGGAGGACCCGGACCACCAGCAGGACGACCGCGATCCCCGCGCTGAGGATCAGGCTCTCACGCAGCTGGTCGGTGACCAGGAAGCTGATGGTGAAGGCGATCGTGGGGATGGCACTCTCCACGACGCCCCGGACGCCGCCGAAGGCCTCGGCGAGCCGCCGGCGCACCAGCTGCTCGACCGTGGTGATGTCCGCCGCACCCGACTCGGTCGGCTCACTCATCGCATCCTCGCTCATCGCGGTCGGGATCGGACAGGTCGCGGCGAGGGCCGTTCGCCCTCAACCGGCGTCGCTCGACGGCTGCTGATCCTGCGCGACCGCACCGGGCGGAAGCTGCAGGGGCAGCGGCTCGCGCACCATCCGGGGCTCGTCGCCGCGGACGACGATGACCTCGCGGAGGATCTCCAGCAACGGCTCGGCCGCGGTCTCGTCGCCTGCGGCCGCGCCCAAGAGCGTCGCCCGCAGCAGCCAGCGCGGTCCCTCGACGGCGAGGATGCGCGAATCCTGGGTACCGGTGCGGCCGTCCTGGGTCTGGACCTGGACCCGGAAACGCAGCTCATCGCCGAAGGGGCCGTCGGTCTCCTTCCACTCGCCGTCGCGGCGCTCGACCTCGCGCTTGAGGTCCTGCAGCACATCGGACCATTCCCCACCGGAGCGCGAGGCGGCGAAGATCCGCAGCTCCATGGCCGAGTTGGCGCCTTCCAGCACGACGAGCACCGAGGAGAGCGTCCCGTTCTCCTGCGGCAGCTGCAGGCCCACGCCCTCGCGGCCCTTGATCCGCAGCGAACCAAGATCGACGTAGCCCGCCGAGTCCGGGTCACGCTCGGACGAGTCCCACGGTCCACCGGCACGCGAGCCGAGATCCGCAGGATCGAAGTCCTGCGGCGTCGTCGGCCCGTCGTCGGGCGCCTGATTCTTACGTCGGCCGAACATCAGTCTTCCTCTCCTACCTTCGAGGCCCGCGTCAATGAGGCGTGGCCACCCGATGAACCGTAGCCCCCTTCGCCCCGGTCCGACAGCGGTAGTGCCGAAGTTTCGATGAACCGGACCTGTTCGACCCGTTGGATGACGAGCTGGGCGATGCGATCGCCGCGGGAGATGTGCACCGTCTCGCGGGGGTCGCCGTTGACCAGCAGCACCGCGATCTCCCCGCGATAGCCCGCGTCGATCGTCCCGGGGGCGTTGACGATCGTCAGTCCGTGCCGCAGCGCCAGGCCCGAGCGCGGGTGCACGAAACCGGCATATCCCGCGGGGAGCGCGAGAGCCACGCCGGTCGGCATCAGCACCCGCTCCCCCGGCTCGATCTCAGCATCGACGCGCGCCACCAGATCCGCCCCCGCATCGAGTTCGTGTGCGTAGGACGGAACAGGCAGATCGGGATCGAGCCGGAGCAGGGGCACCTCGGTCATCATGGGGCCCGACCTTACCCAAGGCGGCTGGCGGGCATCAGGCACAGTGGGGAGGTGACCACGCCGACGACCGTCCACCGTGAACGTCTCACCGCCGCGCCGTCCTGGTGGCTGTCCGCCGTGGCCTTCGCCGCCATCATGGGCTGGCTCCTGTGGGTCGCGGCCACCCCTCAGATCGCGATGGTCGCGGCAGCGCTCGCGCTGGCGGTCTCCGCCGGCATCGTCGCCGCCTACGGGTCCGCGCGCGTCGAGGCCGATGCTCACGGCCTGCGGGCGGGTCGTGCCGTCCTCGATGCCGAGCACATCGGCGCGGTGGAGGCCCTCGACGCGGCCGCGTGGCGCACGGCCATCGGACCGGAAGGCGACCTGCGCGCCTTCACACTGTTGCGGCCCTATGTCCGCACCGGGGTGCGCGTCACCGTCGAGGACCCGTCCGACCCGACGCCGTTCTGGCTGGTCTCGACCCGGTTTCCCGCCTCCGTCGCCCGGGCGCTGGGGTCCGACGCCTGACGTTCCCCTCGCCCGCGGACCCACGCGACCGGCAGCCTAGGTCACAATGGTTCGGACAGGCCGAGCACGACGGAAGGGCACCGGTGGGCAAGCGCAAGAAGAAGCAGCGGGACGCCGCGACGACGAGTGTCGCCGAGGCGAAGGCCCAGCGACGCCTGGGGCGGAGCACCTGGAAGCTGATGGACACCGGGGCCACGATGGTGGGCGCCGCGCTGGCGCCGCGGGTCTCGAATGCCGCCTGGCGTGCCGCGACCGGCCGCAAGCCGCCGGCGAGTGCCCGCCATCCCGAGCTCAGCACGGCGGAGGCGATCGCCTGGGCGGCCATCGGCGGGGCCGTGATCCAGATCGTGCGGACCGTCGTCCGCCGCGGCGTGGCCACTTACTGGGTCAAGTCGACCGGGGATCTCCCGCCCGGGATGAAGCATCTCGACCGCGAAGGGTGAATGACGCGAGGCCCGGACCCCACAGGGTCCGGGCCTCATCGTTCGGCATCGAGACGGGCTGATTCAGTCCGCGCAATCGCGGCAGATCGGCTGGCCGTTCTTCTCCGTGGCCAGCTGACTGCGGTGATGCACCAGGAAGCACGACATGCAGGTGAACTCGTCCGACTGTTTCGGGACGACCTGCACCGCCAGCTCCTCGTGCGAGAGGTCCGCTCCGGGCAGCTCGAAGGATTCGGCCGCCTCGACCTCGTCCTCGTCGACCTTGCCGGAGTTCTGCTCGTGCCGACGCGCCTTCAGCTCTTCGATGCTGTCCTCAGACTGCTCTTCTTCAGTCTTGCGAGGTGCGTCGTAATCGGTGGCCATCTACTCTCCGTCCGTGCGTGTCAACCGGCGCGATTCTGCCACATCGTTCCAAACGCGGCTGATCGAGATCATGTCGTGTCGCGCCGAATGCTCCGGGGATGTGCCCGCGGGGCCGTCGCTCGACACGATCTACAGACCACAAGCGCGAACGAGCCCTGAATATTCCGTCCAGATATCGGGACGGGCGGCCATCGTCAGACGCTCTCCGGCCGGCTCGTCCAGACCGGACACGACCAGTCCCGCCTCGCGGGCGATGAGACCACCGGCCGCGAGGTCCCAGGGCTTCAGCCCCTGCTCGACATAGGCATCCAGTTCGCCCGCCGCCACGGCGACCAGGTCGAGGGCGGCCGAGCCGCTCCGGCGGATGTCGCGCACCCGAGGCAGCAGCCGGGCGATCGCCGCGGCCTGCTGCTCCCGGGTCCGCGAGTCGTAGGAGAAGCCGGTGCCGATGAGCGCCTGGGCGAGCGGAACCGGCGGCGGGCCGTGCAAGGGCTCGCGTTCCTCGTCGCGCCAGCGCCAGGCCCCGCCACCGGCGAGGGCACCGTACTCGGCCCCCGTGGCGATGTTGACCACATAGCCGATCGACGCCTCCCGCTCGGCGATGCCGACGCGAGCCGCGATGGAGACGGCGTAGACGGGGATGCCGTAGACGAAGTTCACCGTGCCGTCGATGGGATCGACGATCCACTCCACCCCGCTGGTGCCGCGGACGTCCTCGCCCTCCTCACCGATGAAGCCGTCCTCGGGCCGGACGCCGAGCAGGCGCTCGCGGATGAGCTGCTCGGCGGCCCGGTCGATCTCGGTCACCGCATCGGTCGGGCTGGACTTGGTCGCCGCCACCTCGACCCGGCCCGCCGGCCGACGACGACGCACGAGATCGGCCGCCTCGAGTCCCACCTCGCGCGCGAGGTCGAGCAGCGCACGCGTCATGACAGGACCGGCAGATCGGCTCGGGCGTTCACACAGCAGCCGGCGGGACAGTGATCGGGCCAGGCCCCGAGGTCGCCGCAGGACGGCCGGTCCGGGTCCTCGCCGCGTTCGGCCGCAGCCCGTTCCAGCACGAGCTCGCGGACCAGCTCGACGAATCCCGGATGCACCCCCGGGGTCGGCACCCGGACGAATCCGAGCCCGAGGCGATCGGCCGTCTGCGCAGCCTCGGTGTCGAGATCGTAGATGACCTCCATGTGGTCGGAGATGAAGCCGATCGGCACCACAGCGACCGATGTCACGCCGGCATCCGCCAGTTCCTCGAGGTGATCGTTGATGTCGGGCTCCAGCCACGGGATGTGCGGAGCCCCCGACCGCGAGCAGAAGGCGAGGCTGGTGGCGGTGAGCCCCAGTTCCTCGGCGACCAGTCCGGCGACGGCCTCGTGCTGGCGCAGGTACGCCCCGGCGCCGGCCCCGCCGCTCGCCTCGTTCATCGACTCGGGGATCGAGTGGGTGACGAACACGACGTGCGTCTCCGCCGGCATCGTCGTCAGGGCGGCCCGTGTCTGCTCGACGAAGGGGCCGACGAAGCCCGGATGGTTGTAGTAGTGACGGAGCTTGGCGAGCTCCACCGGCAGACCGTCCTGCGCCTCATAGAGGTTCTCCCGGTACTGGCGGCATCCCGAGTACGAGGAGTAGGCGCTGGTGACGAAGCAGACCGCGCGCCGTACGCCGTCGGCCGCCATCTGCTCGGTCGTCTCCCGCAGGTACGGGTCCCAGTTGCGGTTGCCCCAGTAGACGGGCAGGTCGATGCCGTGGGCGGCCAGATCGGCCTCGATCGCCGAGATCAGCGCGCGATTCTGGTCGTTGATGGGCGACTTCCCGCCGAAGCCGAAGTAGTGCTCGCCGACCTCCACGAGCCGCTCGCGAGGAATCCCCCGTCCCCGGGTCACATTCTCCAGGAAGGGCACCACGTCCTCGGTTCTCTCCGGGCCCCCGAAGGAGACGAGCAGCAATGCGTCGAAGGGACGAACATCCATGGGACCGATTCTCCCATCCGTCCGGTGGCGCCCTTCCGCCGCACGACCGACACGGCCTCCCCCGACGGGATGATGCGAGCCCCGTCGAGATCGCTCCCAGCGCGGATGATCGGCGGCCGTCCCGATAGGAGACTGCTGAATATGGACATCCACGACCCGTCATCGGTGCTCGTCGCCGCCGACGTGACCAAGACCTACGGGAGCACCCGGGCCCTCGACGGTGCCTCATTGGCCGTACGAACCGGTGAGTCGCTCGCGATCATGGGAGCCTCCGGCTCGGGGAAGACGACCCTGCTGCACTGTCTCGCGGCGGTCATCGCCCCCGACTCCGGTTCGATCCGGCTCGCTGCACCGGACTCCTCGCCGATCGAACTCGTCGGACTCGACGAGGAGGCACGTTCGCGGTTGCGCCGGACGCGGTGCGGCTTCGTCTTCCAGGAGGGGTTGCTGCTCCCCGAGCTCACCGCGCTCGAGAATGTCGCACTACCGCTCATGCTCACCGGTCACGCACGCTCGGACGCCGAGCGCGCGGCGGCACCGTGGCTCGCGGCGCTCGGACTGGGCGGCCTGGAGGATCGGCGCATCGGCCAGCTGAGCGGCGGTCAGGCCCAGCGGGTCGCCATCGCCCGGGCACAGGTGACAGGGGCGCCCGTCGTCTTCGCCGATGAGCCGACCGGCGCCCTCGACTCCGGCACCTCGTCCGAGGTGATGTCGGCGCTGCTCTCCGCGACCACCGGGCAGGGCCGCAGTCTCGTCGTCGTCACCCACGATGCCGCGGTCGCCGGGCGCTGCGACCGCACCGTGCACATGCGCGACGGGCTTATCGTCCACGAGGAGGCCGCACGATGAGCACCGCGGTCTCCGGACCCCGCCGGATCGCCGGGCTCGTCACGCTGCTCACCCGGCCGAGCCGACAGGGTCGCGCCGCCGTCCTGCTGCCGCTGGTGGCCTTCGCGGTCACCACCGCGATCCTGCTGACCGTGGTCTCCGGCACGATGATGTTCATCACCGACGACCGGCCGGGCGACGACTTCGCGGGCGGCTACATCGTGCTCAGCCTCGCGGCGCTGCTCTTCCTGGCGGTTCCCACCGTCTCGCTGGGCGCCTCGGCCGCCCGGCTCTCGGCACGACGTCGCGACGGCCGGCTGGCCACCCTGCGGTTGCTGGGGGCGAGTACCCGCGAGGTCAGCCTGCTGACCGTGATCGAGGCGACGCTGATCGCCGTCGCCGGAAGCCTCGCCGGTGTGGCGCTCTACGGCGCGCTGCTGCCGGCCGTGGCACAGCTGCGGTTCTTCGGCGAGCGGATCGGCGTCGAGGCGATGTGGCCGGGCTGGGTCGTGCTGGTGGCCGTCCCGCTGGCCGTCGCCGTCCTCGCGGGTCTGAGCGCCGTACTCGGCCTGCGGCGAGTGCGTCTGACGCCGCTCGGTGTTCGCCAGCGCACCGATGTGCAGCGCCGGGGCCTGCGCGCCAGCGTCATCGGCCTGGTGGCCCTCGGCGTCTGCGCCCTCGTGCTGTCCCAGATCGGCATGTTCACCGCGATGCTCGGGATGGCGGCGGTCATCGTCTTCGTGCTCGGCATCTTCGGCGCAGGCCTGGCCCTGCTCAATGTGATCGGCCCGCCGATCATCGCCGCGCGTGGACGGGCACTCGCCCGCAGGGCCACCACGCCGGCGCGCTTCCTCGCCGGGCGCCAGCTCGCCGATCGGCCCGGTCCCGCCTGGCGTCGGGTGTCCGGACTGGCGATGATCTCCTTCGTCGCCGTCATCGGCGGCGTGGGGTTGGCGATGGCCGGTCAGCTGGACGAGGACGATGCCATGGTCGAGCAGGCCGTCTTCGCCGCGGACATGCGGACCGGCGTCCTGCTGACCCTCGCCATCGCCTTCGTGATGCTCGCCTGCTCGGTCGCCGTCACCCAGGCCGCCGCCGTGCTGGACGATGCCGGTCTGATCGTGGGACTCGATCGACTGGGAATGCCGATGCGGACCTGGGAGCAGGCACGCCGCACCACCGTCCTGCTGCCGATGCGATGGGCGGCGCTCGGAGGCGCCGCCGGGGGCTTCCTGCTCGGTCTGCCGCTGATGGGGGCCGCCGTCGTGCTCACACCGACGGCGTTCCTCGTGGTCGGTGCGACCTTCCTGGGCGGCTTCGCGCTCGTACGGGTCGCGCTCAGCTCCACGCGCCCCGTCGTGACGGCCGTCCGCCGCGCCCCCGACCGCGTGCTCTGACCACGTCTCGGAGCAGGGTGGTGCGTGGTCACCCGTGCACGGATGGCGGGTCGTCGATGACCGCACCGCCCGCAGGGACTGGAGCGCTGCGAAGCTCTCCGACACACCTGTTCGCCTCCGACATCGTGCCCGGCGGCGACACTACGATGACAAGAAGTCGATGAAGTGTCGGAGGCTTTAGATGCGAGATCTCGCCCTGGTGGGCACGAGCGAGGACGGTCGTTACCTCGTCGCTCGCGATCCTGCATCCGGCGCGCGCTTCCGGCTACGCGTGGACGGCCGTCTCAGCGGCATGATCGATCGCGTGACCGGAGCCGGTCAGCGTTCCCCCGGCCAGTTGGAGATCCCGATGGAGAGTTCCCTCAGCCCCCGTGACATCCAGGCGCGCATCCGCCGTGGCGAGAGCATCGAGCAGGTCGCCGAGGCGGCCGGTACATCGGTCGATCAGATCCGCGGTTTCGCGACGCCGGTCATCGCCGAGCGCGAGCACATGGTGGATCAGGCACGTGCCACGTCGGTGCGGCGCAAGCACGTCAGCGGCACTCCCGTGGCGCTCGGTGCACTGGTCGACGACGCCCTGCTGGCTCGCACCGTCACCCCCGAGGATGTCGCCTGGGACGCCTGGCGGCGCGAGGACGGCCGCTGGACCGTCCAGCTGGTCCTCCCCGATGCCACCACCGCTCGTTTCTGCTTCGACCACAAGAGCCGCTACGTCCTCGCCGATGACGAGACCGCGCGGGATCTGGTGGGCGATCTGACCTCCGAGGACTCCCTCGACATGGCGATCGCCGATGCCGTGCGCTCCACGGTGGAGGCGCCCTCGGATGATGCCGACCGCGAGGTCACCGAGCAGATCATCGACGATCATGCTCCCGTGCACTCGCTCAAGGAGGCGCGCGATCGCCGCGCCCTCGAGCAGCTGTCTCTCGACGACGCCCCGGCCGCTCCCCCGGCCGACGAGACCGACACCGCCGACTCGTCCTCCGAGGAGGCAGAGGATGGGCACATCGCCGTGCCCGACACTCCGTCGCCGCGCAAGAAGAACTCGCGTCGCAGCGTGCCGAGCTGGGACGAGATCATGTTCGGCGGCAAGCGCGACTGACGCCGGCCTGCTCGGCTCGCAGCGGTAGACCAGCGCCATCCACCCTCCCCGCAGCGGTAGCTCACCAACCCCATCCACCCTCGATGAGGTTGATCAGCCACCGCCACCAGCAGCGAGAGATTGACCAACCACCTCCAAGGGCGGCCGTCAGGTGAAGGGCAGGACGTCCGGCGACAGTGCACCGGCCTGGGCTCGCGCGGCGGTCATCCGACGACGATGATGGCGGCGGCAGAGCACCTCGTACCCCACGACCGCGGGCGCCGCCTCCGGCTCGACATCGCCGACGACGATCACGTCTCCCTCCAGCACCATCTCACCGTTCTCCGTGCGGGCATTGTGCGTCGCTCGCGCCCCGCACCAGCACAGCGCCTCCACCTGGAGCGTCAGCACCCGGTCGGCGAGCTCGACCAGCCGCGCCGAGCCGTCGAAGAGCGTGGTGCGGAAGTCGGTGAGGATGCCGAAGCAGAACACGTCCAGGTCCAGTTCGTCGGCGATCTTGGCCAGCTCGTCGATCTGCCACGGCGCGTAGAACTGGGCCTCGTCGCAGACCAGATAGTCCACGGTGCCGCCGTGGCTCAGTACATCGACCACGTAATGCCAGAACCGCAGATCATCGGTGACCTCCACCGCCTCCGCCGACAGGCCCAGCCGGCTCGACAGGGTGGATTCGCCGGCACGGTCGTGCGAGGTGAAGATGACGCCGCGCCGTCCCCGGGCTCGGTGATTGTGATCGACTTGAAGCGCCAGTGTGCTCTTGCCGGAGTCCATCGTGCCGCAGTAGAAGACCAGTTCCGCCATGGATACACCTCAGTTCGACAGGAGGACCGGGATCCGCGTCTCGGCCGGGGTGATCGAGCCGTGGAAACCGCGGAGACCGAGCTCGATGCGGAAGTGCCGTGAGGAGAACACCGCGAAATCGCCGAGGGAGGCCACGACGACATCGCCGAAGCGCCCCCGTACCGCCGGATCGAGGGGGCCGAACCAGCGTTCTGCCGCCTCCTCGCGTTCGAGCACGATGGCCCGATCGCCCAACCGGTCGCGCCATCGCCGGGCGACCTCGGCCTCCGCGCCGGTGCTCGTGTAGAGGTGACGGAACCGGGCTTCCCCGGCGAGCAGCTGCACCCCCTCCAGCAGCTCGGGGTGGTCCTCGACATCGAAGCGCCCGTCGGCCGGCAGGTCGATCATGCCGTGGTCGGCCGTCACCAGGAGCACCACGTCGCTCGGCAGCTCGGACCGCAGCTCGGCGATCTCACCGTCGATTGTCGTCAGCATGTCGCGCCACTCCGGGGAGTCGACGCCCTTGCCGTGGCCGGTGTGATCGAGCCGTCCCTCATAGGCGTAGACGAAGGTGCGGTGCGGCCCCTGGCTCGCCTCGACCACCGCCTCCAGACGCTCCCAGGGCCGGTCCACCCCGATGAAGGGCACGTCACGTTGGCTGCACAGGGTCAGTCCGCTGTCGGCGAAGCGCGACTCGTTGACCACCGTGACCGCGATGCCGTCATCGCGCAGCCTCGCCGGCATCGCGCGATGCGGCTGCCACTCGCGCGGATCGACATCGGCATTCCAGCTGAGCGTGTTCAGGATCTGCCGGGTGCCGGGCACCCGGCAGGAGTATCCGGCCATGCCGTGGACGCCCGGGCGCAGGCCCGTGCCCAAGGACGTCAGGCTGACCGAGGTGGTCGACGGGATCGCCGACTCGACCCCGTCGACGGAGGCGAGCCCGTTGAGCCACGGAGCCAGCCGCTCGTGCTCGCGCAGCAGCGACTCCCCCATGCCGTCGACCACCAGCACGACATAGCCGCGGGCCGGAGGCAGTTCGATGGCGTTCGGGAGCCCCTCGGCCCCGAGCGCCGTCCCGACCGAACCGAGAAGCTCGTGGATGCCTGCGCTCATCGTCCCGCCGGCGCGACCTGCGTGGTGGCCGCCGAGAGCTGACGAGAGAACTCCAGCAACCGCTCCACCGCGGCACCGCCGTCGGCGGCGCTGCTCAGCCGGAGGGTGAAGTCATCGCCGGTGACGCTGCCCGAGTAGCCGTGATCGGCATCGCAGTTGGGGTCGTCGCAGCGGGCCGGTTCGAGCTCCACGCGCGAGATCACGCCCCAGGAGACCGTCATCACGGCCTCTTCGAGCTGCTGGCTGTGGGCCGCCACCATCCGCGTGACCAGCACCGATCCGACGCGGGACAGTGCGATCGCCTCGGCCGTGGTGGAGGTGTAGGGGCGTGGCAGCAGATCGTCGCCCGGGTGCTCGTCGGTGTGCGCCACGATCATCCGGCTCGGCGTCAGCACCAGCACCGTCATGTGCCGGCGGATCTCCTCGCGATCGAAGGTCGGCTCATGGTGGACCACGAAGGCACGGGTCTGCTCCCCCGCGAGGGCGTCGCGGATGCCCGCGGCCACGATCTCGGGGTAGTAGCCGGCCCGCGAGATCTCGGCGAAGAGGTCATCGGAACGATCCAGAGAACTCACCGCGTCAGCGTATCGCTCGAGGCGATCGGCTTGCTCAGCCGACGCACATACCACTCGCCCCGCCGGTCACTCGACGGGACGACCTTGACCCGTGCACTCAGCGCCACGAAGCCGTCCGGGGTGGCCGACACGGGCTCGAGATCGAGCTCGGCGACCTCGGGCAGGTCGTCCTTGAGTGCGGCGATCCGCAGGATGACATCGCGGAGACCGTCGACATCCACGGCCGGCGAGCCCCGGTACCCGAACAGCATCGGCGCTGCCCGCACCCCGCGCACCATCTGCTCGGCGTCCACATCGGTCAACGGCGGGATGCCGTAGGTGCGATCGTCCAGCAGCTCGCTCGGGGCGCCGGCCAGCCCGAAGGAGACCAGAGGACCGAAGAGCGGATCCTCGACCGCCTTGAACGAGACCGGCACGCCCTCGGGGGCCGAACGCTGCACGAAGAAGGTGGACTCGTCGTCGACCCCGGTCCAGGTGGTCAGACTGTCCCATGCCTCGGCCATGTCGTCGGCGTCGTGGATGCCGCGCCACACGTGGGCGAGATCGGGCCGCGCGCGCAGATGCTCGCTACCGGCCTTCAGCACGACATTCCAGCCCAGGTTCTCGCCGGCGGCGACCGCCTCCTCACGGCTGTGCACGATGATCCAGGTCCACAGGTCGATGCCGTAGCAGGACAGCAGGAAGTGCACCTGCTCGGTCGACAGCACCGCACCACGCGGCGCCAGCTCGAGCACGCTGCGGATCAGCGCCCGCGCGTCACCGGTCCGGTACTGGCCCGAGTCGTGGTACTCGCCGTGATCGCGTGAGGTCCATTCGGCGTAGTTGACGGCGCGCGCGAGGGCTCGGACCGCCGCCTCGGGCGAGGCGTACGAGGGCACCGACCCGCGGCCGGCCGAGCCGCCCTGGACATCGGGCACGCGCAGCAGCATCGGGATGCCCTTGCTGGCCAGGAAGGTCGAGACGATGGGCTTGTCGGACTGCTCACCGATCGCCGCGAGCACATTGGCGACATCCTCGCCGCCGGTGTTGATGGGCGGGGTGTAGACCACGACGAGGGCGTCGACATCCGTGCGGGCGAGGGCCGCCTCCAAGGCGACCTCGAACTCCTCGGCGCCCGCCCGCGCCCCCAGTGGGATCGGGGGCGCCACCTGCATGCCCTGGGCCTTGGCGGCGTCCGAGACGATGAGCGCGACCGCATCGGAGTTACCGACCACGGCGATCCGGTTGCCTCGCGGCAGCGGCTGATGGGCCAGGAGCTGCGCGACATCGAACATCTCGTCGAGGGTGTCGACCTGGATGACGCCCGCCTGGCCGAACATCGCGTCGACCGCCTTCTGCGGGGCCGAGGTGCGCTTGACCCGGTGACCCACCGGCACACCCTGGGTGGACCGTCCGGACTTGACCGCGACGACCGGCTTGCGCTCGCTGACCCGGCGCGCGAGCCGGGAGAACTTGCGCGGGTTACCGATGGACTCCAGGTAGAGCAGGACCACCTCGGTGGCATCGTCATTGGACCAGTACTGCAGCAGGTCGTTGCCCGAGACATCGGCGCGGTTGCCGGCCGAGACGAAGGTGGACAGCCCGAGTCCTCGCCGCGAGACCGTCTCGAGGATCGCCGTGCCCAGGGCGCCGGACTGGCAGAAGAAGCCGACACGACCCTGCGGGGGCATCGTCGTGGCGAGCGACGCGTTCAACTGCACCCGCGGCACGGTATTGATGATGCCCAGGCAGTTCGGGCCGATCAGCCGCATGCCGTGGGACCGGCACAGGTGGAGCAGCTGCTCCTGGCGCTCCCGGCCCTCGGGCCCGGCCTCCGCGAATCCCGCGGAGATGACGATCAGCCCGTGCACGCCCTTGGCGGCGCAGTCGAGGACGACATCGTTCACCGACTCCGCGGGCACGGCCACGATGGCGATCTCGACATCATCGGGGATGTCCTGGACGGACCGGTACGCGGGCAGTCCCGACACCGACTCCGCCTGGGAGTTGACCGCGTAGACCGATCCGCCGAAGTCCCCGAGTACGAGATTGCGGACGATCATCTGCCCGATGGACGACTGCCGGCGGCTCGCGCCGACGACCGCGATGCTGCGGGCATCGAAGATGCGGTGGATGGACGCGGCCTCCGCCCGCTGCTCGCGAGCCCGCATCACGCCGAGCGCGGACTGGGTCGGGTCGATGCGGAAGCGCAGCTGCTGTACGCCGTCCTCGAGCTGACCGGAGACCGTGTACCCCATCTCCCGGAACACCTGCATCATCCGGATGTTCTCCGGCAGCACCTCGGCGGTGAACTCGGTGATCCCGCGCTCGCGTCCCGCCTGGGCCAGGTGCTCCAGCAGCAGCTGGCCCACGCCGCGACCCTGGTGGGCGTCCTCGACGAGGAAGGCCACCTCGGCCTCGGTGGGGCTGGTGGCGTCGTAGCGGCCGACGGCGATGATGTCGTCCTGCTGGGTCACGACGAAGGCGACCCGCTTGAGGTGGTCGACCTCGGTGAAGCGTTTGACGTCTCGGTCCGACAGCCGCGGATAGGGCGCGAAGAATCGGAAGTACTTGGACTCGGCCGAGACCCGGCTGTAGAACTCGACGAAGGCCTCGGCGTCATCGGGGACGATGGGACGGATCTGCGCCACCCGGCCGTCCTTGAGCAGGACATCGGCCTCCCAGGACTCGACAGGGTGCAGCTGGCTGGTCACACGGTCCAACGTACCGTCTAGCTCGGCGTGGCGGTACGAGCCTCGCCCGCCGAGAGAGCGACAATGGGATGTCGATCGTCCACGAGGAGAGGATGCATGGCCGCCCGCAAAGCCACCCCCGCGCCCGCGGAGGATTTCGAGGAACACATCGTCGACACCAATGTGAGCGACGAGATGCGGTCCAGCTTCCTGGAGTACGCGTACTCGGTCATCTACGCCCGGGCCCTGCCCGATGCGCGCGACGGTCTCAAGCCGGTGCAACGCCGCATCCTGTACACGATGGACGACATGAGCCTGCGGTCCGACCGCGGCCACGTCAAGAGCGCCCGTCCCGTCGGCGATGTCATGGGCCGGTTCCACCCGCACGGCGACAGCGCGATCTACGACGCCCTCGTCCGCATGGTGCAGCCCTGGTCGATGCGCCTGCCGTTGATCGACGGCCACGGCAACTTCGGCTCGGCCGACGATCCGCCCGCGGCGATGCGGTACACCGAGTGCCGCATGGACCTCCCCGCCGAGGCGATGACCGCCTCCATCGAGGAGGACACGGTCGACTTCCGGCCCAACTATGACGGTCGCGAAATGGAGCCGTCCGTGCTGCCGGCGGCCTTCCCCAATCTGCTGGTCAACGGTGCAGCGGGCATCGCGGTGGGGATGGCCACCAATATCGCGCCGCACAATCTGGTCGAGGTGGTGCAGGCATTGCGCCACCTGATCGACGCCCCGGATGCCTCCCTCGATGACCTGATGCGCTTCGTCCCCGGGCCGGATCTGCCCACCGGAGGCAAGATCGTCGGCCTCGACGGCGTCCGCGATGCCTATGAGACCGGCAATGGCTCGTTCAAGATGCGTGCCACGGCACGGATCGAGTCCATCACCCCGCGGCGCAAGGGCATCGTCGTCACCGAGCTGCCGTACAACGTCGGTCCCGAGAAGGTCATCGAGGCGATCAAGAAGTATGTCCAGAACAAGAAGCTCCAGGGCATCTCGGACATCAAGAACCTGACGGACCGGCACAAGGGCCTGCATCTGGTCATCGAGCTGAAGAACGGCTTCGTGCCCGAGGCGATCCTCGAGCAGCTGTACAAGCTGACCCCGATGGAGACCTCCTTCGGCATCAATGCGGTCGCCCTGGTCGACGGTCAGCCCCGCACCCTGGGACTGCGCGAGATGCTGCAGGTCTTCCTGGATCATCGCATCGAGGTCGTGCGCCGCCGCAGCTCCTACCGCCGCCAGAAGGCCGCCGACCGGCTCCACCTCGTCGACGGCCTGCTCATCGCCATCGTCGACATCGACGAGGTCATCCAGCTGATCCGTTCCAGCGAAAATCGTGCCGAGGCGCGCGAACGGCTTCAGTCGGTCTTCGATCTGAGCGAGGCCCAGGCCGACTACATCCTGGACCTCCAGCTCGGCCGGCTCACCAAGTTCTCGCGCCTGGAGCTGGAGAAGGAGGCCGAGGAGCTGCGCCGGCGCATCGAGGAGCTGGATGGCATCCTCTCCGACGAGTCCGTCCTCCGTTCCCTCGTCGGCGAGGAACTGGCCGATGTCGCCGAGCGTTTCGGGACCCCACGGCGCACAGTGCTGCTCGCATCGGCAGGACAGCAGGTCAACGCCGCCAAACTCTCGGTCGAGGTCGCCGATGATCCCTGCTGGGTCCTGCTCTCGGGCACCGGACTGCTGGCACGCACCGCCGATGACAGCGCCTTCGGCGAGTCGGGACGGCGCGGCAAACACGATGTCGTGGTCAGCGCGGTGTCGGCCACGGCACGCGGTCAGGTCGGACTGGTCTGCGATGACGGCACCGTGCATCGTCTCGACGTCCTCGACCTCCCCCTGCTGCCGCCGACGGCCGATGCGCCGACCTTGCAGGGCGGGGTCCCGCTCTCGGAACTGCTGCTGCTCGACGGTCGGCCGTTGGCGCTGATGAGCTTGGACGAGGACGGTCCCGGAGTCGCACTCGGCACCGAGCAGGGCGTCGTCAAGCGCGTCAAGCCCGACCATCTGGGCCGCGACAGCTGGGAGATCATCCGCCTCGAGGAGGGCGACCGGGTGGTCGGCGCGGCGCAGCTCTCCTCCGGTGAGGAGGAGCTGGTGTTCATCACCTCGGACGCGCAGCTCCTGCACTTCTCCGCCTCGCTCGTGCGGCCCCAAGGCCGCACCGGCGGCGGTGTGGCCGGGGTCAAGCTCGGCTCCGAGGACCGGGTCGTGTCCTTCGGCGCGGTCCGCGATCCGGCCGGAGCCCATGTGCTCACGGTCGCCGGGCACGGCGATGCGCTCCCGGGCACGCAGAACGGCGCGGCGAAGCTCAGCCCCTTCGCGATCTATCCAGCCAAGGGACGGGCCACCGGCGGTGTGCGCTGTCAGCGCTTCCTGGCCGGCGAGGATCGGTTGATCGCCGCCTGGGCCGGTGACGGTCTGCCGATGGCGTGCAGTTCCAGCGGTACGCCGATCGAGCCCCCGGAGGTCTCCGAGCGCCGCGACGGGTCCGGACAGCCCCTCTCCCAGCCCGTACAGGCGATCGCGTCACCGCTCTCTGCGACGGCCTCCGGCGTGTCAGACTGAGCCCGTGCGTAACCCCTTACGAGTCCTCGCCGTCATCGTCGCTGCTCTGCTGATGTCGGCCTGCACATCCGATGACAGCTCATCGGGTGATCCCCAGGAGCGTCTCGACGCGGCGGTGACCAGCCTCCAGGAGGCTCCGGCGATCGACTTCTCGATCGCCACCGATCGGATTCCCTCGGGCGTGTCCGGCCTGGTCTCCATCAAAGGGAAGGGTGACTTCTCCCCGGCCTTCGAGGGTGAGGCGCGGGTCGTCGCCGGGGGCGCGTCACTGCCCGCGGAGGTGATCGCGGTCGATGACACCCTGTGGGTCAAGACCGGGTTCGCCTCGGACTATCTCAGCCTCGATCCCGCTCAGTTCGGCATCCCCGATCCGGCTCAGCTGGTCAGCCCCGATGACGGTGCCCTGTCGCTCCTGGCCTCGGCCGACGGCCTCGAGGAGGGCGAGGACGTCCGCGACGGCCGCGACGTGCTCACCACCATCACCGGCACCATCGACGGTGCTGATGTCGCGACGTTGCTGCCCGCGGCCGACAAGTCTGGCAGCTTCACGGTCGAGTACCGGCTGAACCAGGACGATGAGCTGACCGATGCCGTCGTCACCGGCCCGTTCTACGCCGGGGAGGACGACGTTGCGTACACGGTGACGATCAAGGCCCTCGACACTCCCGTCGACATCACCGCACCGACACGCCCATCAGCTCGGTGACAGCTCCGCGCCTGCTGCTGGGGTTGGCGGCGGTGGCGATCGGTTTCGCCGCGGCCGACACCTATGTGGTGGTGCTCGCCCTGCCCGACATGATGACATCGGCGGGTCTGGGCGTCGACGAGATCCAGCGTGCCGCTCCCATCGTCTCGGGCTTCCTGCTCGGCTATGTCGGCGTGCTGCCGCTGATCGGCCGGTTGGCGGACCTCCGCGGCCGAGTCCCCGTGCTGATGGGCTGTCTCGTGGTCTTCGTGGTCGGCTCGGTGGTGACCGCCGGAGCCTACGATCTGACGACGATCGTGATCGGCCGCTTCTTCCAAGGGCTCGGCGGGGGCGGCCTGATCCCGCCGACGCTGGCGCTCGTGGCGGATCGCTGGCCGCCCGAGCGACGTGGCCTGCCCCTCGGGATCGTCGGGGCCGTCCAGGAGCTCGGCAGCGTCATCGGCCCCCTCTACGGGGCGGCGGTGCTGGCCTTCGGCAGCTGGCACACGATCTTCTGGCTCAATGCCGCCGTGGGGCTGGTCATCGCCGCGGCCTTGTGGCCGCAACGCGGCAGTCGCCGGCCCGTGCGGGATGTCACCGGGATGCTGCTGCTGGCGATCAGCGCCGCGGCAGCGCTGTTAGTGATGCTGCAGCCCTCGGTGCTGGTCACAGACGTGACCTGGGGCCTGCCCTTCGTACCGTTCACCGGCGAGAACCGCTGGTGGTCGCCGCTCGGACTGGCGAGCATCGGCGCGTTCATCGGGTTCGTCGTCCGGCAGGCGACGGCCCGTCGCCCGCTGATCGACGGCCGCGGCTGGCGAACCGCCCTCGCGCAGACCGATCTGGCGGGGGCTCTGGCGATGTCGATCACGCTCGGGGCCGTCATCATCACCTTCGCTTCGGCCGAGCACGAATCGGGAGGGCTCTCCCCGGCCGCGCCATGGCTCCTCGCGATCGGTGCGGTGTCGGCCGTGCTCTTCGTCTGGCGGCAGCGGACCGCCGCGGCCCCTCTCATCCCGCGGGGCACACTGGGGCACCGTGCCGCAGCCGGGGCCGTCGCGGTGTCCTTCTTCATCGGCTGTGCCCTGATCGCCGCCCTGGTCGACATCCCCTTCTTCGCCCGCCTCACGGTCGCCCGCGACTCCCAGTTCGATGCCGCGCTCGTGCTCATCCGGTTTCTCATCGCCTTGCCGATCGGTGCGATCCTCGGCGGCTGGCTGTGCCGGCGGGTCTCCCCCGCCCCACTCACCGCCATCGGCATGTTCGTCGCGGCAGGAGCCTTCGCGCTGATGAGCCGCTGGGAGGCAGACGCTCTGGAGCACCTGAGCAGCGATCTCGTCCTGATCACCGCCGGGTTGGCCTTCGGTCTCGTGATCGCCCCGGTCAACGTCGCCCTGTTGAATCACACGGCCGATGCGGTCCATGGACTCGCCAGTGCGCTGCTCGTCGTCGCGCGGATGGTGGGCATGCTGGTAGGCGTCTCGGCCCTCAGCGCACTGGGCCTGTGGGCCTTCCGGTCCGCCATGGCCGACCTGCCGCCCGTCGAGGAGCTGTGCGGGAGCGCATCGGCCTGTCCGGCCTACAATGCCGCGGTACTGGACGCTGGCATCAGCCAGTTGCAGGCCGTGTTCGCCGGGGCCGCGGTCAGTGCGGCGATCGCCGCACTGCTCGCGGCGGTGACACTGCGCCGGTCCGCGACGACCACCTGAGGGGTACCTGACGGGTTCGATCTGCGGTACCGACCTCGAGCGATACGGTACGAACATGACGAGTGCTTTCGACGATCTTCTTGCCGCGAATCGGACCTATGCGGAGCATCACGCTCTCAAGGGCTTCGATGGCATCGCCCACGCCGGTGTCGCGATGGTCACCTGCATGGACTCGCGGATCGATCCTTTGCGGATGATCGGGCTGGAGCCCGGCGATGCCAAGATCCTGCGCAACCCCGGCGGTCGCGTCACTGATCAGGTCCTCGTCGCCGTCGTCCTGGGTGTGACGCTGCTGAAGGTGCAACGGGTCCTGATCGTCGAGCACACACGCTGCGCGATGGCCGGCTCCACCGAGGACGAGCTGCACGAGCGCATCGCCGAGCGCACCGGCACGGATGCCACCTGGATGTCGCTCGGAGCGATCAACGATCAGGAGCGCACGATCCGCGAGGATGTGCACCGCGTCCGCAGCCATCCCCTCGTCCCCGCCGATATCAGCGTCGGTGGTTTCGTCTACGACGTCGACACCGGCCTGCTCTCCCCAGTCGCCGAGGGCTGACGCCCATCGCACCATTCGCTGCGACGCTCCCCGGGCGCGCCGAGTGGTGTCACCCATCGCGATGACGCAGTCCACGGGCGCAGCCTTTTGCTGATACGTTCGGATGCCATGTCGTCGGCGACCAAGGACTCTGGACGCACGCCCGTGAGACTCATCGTCTACAGCGTCCTGCTCGGCCTCGGCATCGGCTTGATGACCGTGGGCTTGCTCATCTGGCGCGCTGCCTCGACCTCCGGCGGCATCGACTCCACCCTCGTACGCTGGACCGTCCCGTCGGCGCTGGTGGGCGGACTCACCGCCGGTATCGCAGCTCGGCTAGGTGGGCGTGTCCGCGCACTCTGGAGACGGCGGCTCTCGCTCGCGCTCTGGTTCCTCTCGGCCGCGGTGCTCATCGTCGCGGTCATCGCCTTCAGCGCGGCATCCGAGGAACCCGCCGACCCGGCGATCGCTTCCAGCGCGACGGTCCTGGCTCCGCTCGCCGCGCCGACGCTCGTGGCTGCCGCGGCGCTCGTCGCCGCCGCCTCGGCACTCTTCAACCGGGCTCCGCCGGAGCCCTCCTGGGGATACCGGGCGGCACCCGCGGCGGTCGGCGTCCTCGTCGTGATGCCAGTCCTCGTGGCTGCCGGTCTTCCCGTGCAGGGATGGGTCGAAGGGCGTGTGGCGACCGCCAACACCGTCTCCTCACCGACACAGCAGCCCGCCGAGGTCCTCGAATCGCGGCTGACCGGTGACGAAGCGTGGCGATTCGACCTGGAGATCGCGGCACCGGGTCAGGTACTGAACACCGCGGGTGGGTTCGCCGTCCGTAGCGAACGGCCTGGCGGAGTGCGGATGCTGGACCCGCTTACCGGCGAGGTCCGGTGGTCGTGGCAACGGACCGATCTGAACGACGCACGATACCGGATGGTCGCATCGGAGGACGACGCGCTCGTCGCCGCCACCTTCACCCGCGCCGAACAGTTCCCCACCCCGCCTCGGGTGGTCGTCCTCGATGCCGAGACCGGTGCCGCACGGGCACAACTACCCGAGTTCGCGGGCGCGCCTGTCGCGGTCACCCAGGATCGTGTGATCGCGGTCGAAGCCAATCGCGTCAGAGCCATCGACTTCGACGGTGAGCAATTGTGGTCGACCGAGCTCTCCAACCCCGTCGTCTCGAATCTCGACCTCACCTCTGCCGGTCACGGGGTACTCCTGGTGGCGACCGACGGCGATCAGGGACGACGAAGCGAGGCGGTAGATATCGCCAGCGGCGAGATTCTGTGGGAGCGGGGTGCGCCGGCCCAGGCCGGCGCCTATCGTGTGGTTCCTGGCACCGATGTCGCGGTCACCGGCGGGCTGGGTTACCGCAGGCTTGACGGCCGACTGATCGAGATGCAGCAGCCCGTGGGCGCAGAGGTGGTCGCCGTCGATCTAGCCACTGGCGATGAGAAATGGACCACATCGGTGAGCGTGCCGGACGGGATCGAGGACATCAACGCGAATGGATGTCTGCAGCGACTCGATATCGATACCGACCGCGTGACCTTCGCGGCCTGCGCGGAGTCCGGTCGGCGCGTCATCGTCACCGGGCTCGATCCTGCCTCCGGCCGGATCCTCTGGGAACAGAGCGTGGATCCCGGGGACGCCCCCTGGGGACCGCGTCTGCAGGCAGACGACCCGATGCAGGCGATGGCTGACGAAACCACCGTCTTCCTGGCGCCGGCACGCGACGGCTATGAGTGCGACATCGTCCGTGTCGGTCCCGACGGGGTGGAGCGCGCGCCGGTAGAGCGCGCGGTGGCATCACGCGGATGCGACCATCAGTCGTGGATCGGGAACCAGCGAACCGCGATCCTGTCGCCGAGCGGCTCCGATGAGATCATCGCCCTACGATGAGAGCGCCTGCGGCTCGGTAGCTCAGGCGTCGATGAGGTCGGCGTCGATCTCGTAGGCGCCCTGGACGATGAAGTCCTTGCGCGGAGGAACCTCGTTGCCCATCAGCAGCTCGAAGACGTCGGCGGCCTCCTCGGCATCGTCGACGGTGAGCCGGCGCAGCGTGCGATGGCGCGGGTCCATCGTGGTCTCCGCCAGCTGTGAGGCGTCCATCTCCCCCAGCCCCTTGTAGCGCTGGATCGGGTCCTTCCAGCGCACGCCCTTGCGCTGGAGCTCGGCGAGTTTGCGCTGCAGCTCGGGGTCGGAGTAGGTGTAGACGTACTTGTCCTGGTTCTTCTTGGGATTGACGAGCTCGATCCGGTGCAACGGCGGCACGGCCGTGTAGACGCGGCCCTCCTCCACCAGCGGGCGCATGTAGCGGAAGAACAGCGTGGCGAGCAGGCAGCGGATATGGGCACCGTCCGAATCGGCATCGGCCATGAAGATGATGCGGCCGTACCGGGCGGTGTCGAGATCGAAGGTCCGTCCGGAGCCCGCTCCGACCACCTGGATGATCGAGGAGCATTCGGCGTTCTTGAGCATGTCGCCGACGCTGGCCTTCTGGACATTGAGGATCTTGCCGCGGATCGGCAGCAGCGCTTGGAACTCCGAGTCCCGTGCGCTCTTGGCGGTCCCGAGTGCCGAGTCGCCCTCGACGATGAACAGCTCGGAGCGCTCGACATCGTTGCTGCGGCAGTCGGCGAGCTTGGCCGGCAGCGCACTCGACTCGAGGGCGTTCTTGCGACGCTGGTTGTCCCGCTGCTGGCGCGCCGCCACCCGGGTGCGGGCGGCGCCGACGACCTTCTCCATGACGGCACGGGCCTTGGCCTTGTCGGCGGTCTTGGAGGTGGTGAGGAAGTTCTTGAGCTCGCGGCTCACGACCTGGTTGACGATGCGGGTGACCGGCGGGGTCCCGAGGACCTCCTTGGTCTGGCCCTCGAACTGCGGCTCCGCCAGCCGGACGGTCACGACGGCGGTCATGCCCTCCAGGATGTCGTCCTTGATGATGTCCGGATCGCCGTTCTTGAGCAGCCGGGTGTTCTTGAGCACCTCATTGAAGGTCTTGGTGAGGCCGCGCTCGAAGCCGTTGACGTGGGTGCCGCCCTTCGGGGTGGCGATGATGTTGACGAAGGAGCGCAGGCGAGTGTCGTAGTCGTTGCCCCAGCACAGCGCGATGTCGATGCCGAGGGTGCGCTCGATGTCCTGAGGGGTCATGTGGCCCGAGTCATCGAGGATCGGCACCGTCTCGGTGAAGGTGTTCTCGCCCTGCAGGCGCAGCACATCGGTGACGGGATCGCCCGAGGCGAGGTACTCGCAGAACTCCGAGATGCCGCCTTCGTGGAAGAAGTCCTCCTCGTGGACCTCCTCCCCGCGCTCATCGCGGATGACGATGCGCAGTCCTGGCACCAGGAAGGAGGTCTGCCGGGCGCGAGCGACGAGATCGTCGTAGGAGAAGGAGGCGGTCTTGATGAAGATCTGCGGATCGGCCCAGTAGCGAACCCGCGTGCCGGTCGTCTTCTTGGCGACCTTGCCGGCCTTGTGCAGGGTGTCGTCCGCGGTGAAGGAGGCATCCGGGCCGTCGCCGCCGAAGACGCCCGGCGTGCCGCGTCGGAAGGACATCGTCCACGTGGCGCCGCCCTTGTCGACCGCGACGTCGAGGCGCTGCGAGAGGGCGTTGACGACGGAGGCGCCCACGCCGTGCAGGCCGCCGGTGGCGTTGTACGAGCCGCCACCGAACTTGCCGCCCGCATGGAGCTTGGTGAAGACGACCTCGACGCCGGACAGGCCGGTCTTGGGCTCCTTGTCGACCGGGATGCCGCGTCCGTTGTCCTGCACCTCGACCGAGCCGTCGCGGTGCAGCACCACCAGGATGTGATCGCAGAAGCCGCCGAGGGCCTCGTCGACCGCATTGTCGATGATCTCCCACACGCAGTGCATCAGGCCCCGGGTGTCCGTGGAGCCGATATACATGCCGGGTCGCTTGCGGACCGCCTCGAGTCCTTCGAGGACGAGGAGATTGCGCGCGTCGTAGCTGGAGATGATCGTGTCCTTCCGCTGGGATGTCAGCGTTCTCAGGATAGTGAGCGGCACCGACATGGGACGTGTCACCACGTCCTTCCGGGCGTGTCGCCGATTCCCTTGGAGCCCTGAGAGAGTATTCATGGCATAAGGTCGATATGCGCCGACCTGGCAGGAATACTCCGGCCCCGGTTCATGTTGACCAGAACGAGACCGCCTGAAGAAAGAGGACATCGTGACAGCTACCGCTGAACTCTCCGCCCTCACCGCTGGTGATCGTTGCGACCGCTGCGGCGCTCAGGCGTACGTTCGCGTCGAGCTCACCGCCGGTGCCGAACTGCTGTTCTGCGCTCACCACGCCCGTCAGCATGAGGACAAGCTGCGTGAGATCGCCGTCGATATCCAGGACGAGAGCGGACGCCTCAGCGTCTGATCCCCCGAGACATGGAAGGGGGGCCCCCGGGGGGGGCGGGGGGGGGGGGG
>JAEZEJ010000012.1 GCA_023417775.1 Actinomycetes bacterium
GTGGTGGTCGGCGGCATCGGAAGTGCCCCGGTCGAGCTCGGCGTCAGCCGCCGGCACACCCGCGAGCTGCGCGAGATGCTGCTGCGGGAGCGGACCGGTCGATGAGGACGGCTCCGTGACCGGCACCCCGCCCGAGCGCGTCCGGGTCACCGGCCCGTCCCGGCGGCGCACGCCGGTCGCCTGCCCCTCCGACATCGACGACGAGACGCGGCTCGGCGGCGTCTACCTCGGCTCGCTGCTGCGCGAGCAGCTGCGCCTGGCCCTCGGCATCCTGGTCGTGCTGGCGCTGCTGATCGGCTCGCTCCCGCTGGCCTTCCACGTCTGGCCGCACCTGGGAGCGATCCACCTGCTCGGCGTACCTCTCGCGTGGTGGCTGCTCGGCGTGCTCGTCTACCCGACGCTGCTCGGCCTGGGCTGGGCCTACGTGCGCCGGGCCGAGCGGAACGAGCGCGACTTCGCCGAGCTGATCAGCTCGGCCGGCCCTGAAGAGGTTGCGCAGCAACCGTCTCGAAGGGTCGACCGGTGAACGCCGCCCCGGGCATCGTCGCCGTCACCCTCGTCACGATCGCCACCCTCCTCATCGGGACCTGGGGCCTGCGCTTCTCGCGTACGACGAGCGACTTCTTCGTCGCCTCCCGCTCGGTGCGTCCGCGGCTGAACGCCAGCGCGATCGGCGGCGAGTACCTCTCGGCGGCGTCGTTCCTCGGCGTGGCCGGGCTCGTGCTGGCCTTCGGCGCGGACATGCTCTGGTACCCCGTCGGCTGGACCGCGGGCTACCTCGTGCTGCTCGTGCTGGTCGCCGCGCCGCTGCGGCGCTCGGGCGCCTACACGCTGCCCGACTTCGCCGAGGCGCGGCTGGGCACGAAGCCGGTGCGCGCGGTCTGCTCGCTCATGGTGGTGGCGGTCGGCTGGCTCTACCTGTTGCCGCAGTTCCAGGGCGCGGGCATCACGCTGCGCTCGACCGTGGGTGCGCCGACGTGGCTGGGACCGGTGATCGTCGGCCTGGTCGTGCTCGCCAACGTCACCTCGGGCGGCATGCGCAGCATCACCTTCGTGCAGGCCTTCCAGTACTGGGTCAAGCTCACCGCGATGCTCGTGCCCCTGGTCTTCCTGCTGTTGGTGTGGCGCTCGGACGGCGCTCCCGGCCCCGTCGCCCCCGACCAGTGGTTCGCCCCGCTCGGCGCCGCCACGCCGCAGAGCCTCTACACGACCTATGCGGTCATCATCGCGACCTTCCTCGGCACGATGGGGCTGCCCCACGTGGTCGTCCGGTTCTACACCAATCCCGATGGCCGGGCGGCGCGCCGGACGACGCTGATCGTGCTCGCGCTGCTCGGCGTCTTCTATCTGCTGCCGACCGTCTACGGTGTCCTCGGGCGGATCTACGCACCCGATCTGGTCGACGCCGGCCATGCCGACACGGTCGTGCTCGAGCTGCCGGGCCGGATGATCGACGGGGTGGCGGGCGATGCGCTCTCCGCGCTGCTCATGGGCGGAGCCTTCGCCGCCTTCCTGTCGACCTCCTCCGGGGTGACCATGGCGCTCGCCGGTGTCGTGGGGCAGGGCCTGGGGCGTCGGAGCTGGTGGCCGGCGCGACTGTCGCAGGTCGCCGCGCTGCGCTGGGCGGCCGCCGCCTGCGTGGCGGTGCCGCTCGCGCTCGGCCTGCTCGCCCAGCCGATCCCGGTGGCCAACTCGGTCGTCTTCGCCTTCGCGCTGGCGGCGTCGACCTTCTGTCCGCTGTTGGTGCTGGGCATCTGGTGGCGCGGACTGACGGCGCCGGGTGCGGTCGCCGGTCTCGTGGGGGGCGGGCTCGCCGCTACGGCCGCGCCGTTGCTGACGCTGACCGTGGCTCCCACCGGCTGGCTCGGCACGCTCCTCGCGCAGCCGGCGGCGTGGTCGGTTCCCTTGGGCTTCGCCTTGATGATCGGCGGATCGCTGCTGACCCGGTCACGGGTCCCCGCCGATGTCACCCACACGATGATCCGCCTGCACACCCCCGAACGGCTCCGCCTCGATCGCGGCTGAACGTCGCGAACCGCGGACGCCGGGCGGTCGACCAGCAACCTCACCGTCACGGTCGCGGTACCTGATCAACCTCATCGGCACTCGACAACGTTGCCGGTCTACCCCCACTCGCGAGGTGAGGTTGATCAGGTACCGCCATCCGGGCGACGGCGGTCAGCAGGGCGGGGACTCCTAGAGTGGGGTCCATGTACCGCCCACCGTTCACCGTGGTCGACGACGATGCCGAGATCCGCTCCTTCGTCGCCGAGGTGGGTGCCGGCGAGGTCGTGACGGTGGGTCACGACGGCTTCCCCCGTGCCACCCGCCTCCCCCTCGTCTGGCGGGACGACATCCTCATCGGCCACCTCGCCCGCGCGAACGACCACTGGCGGGAGATCGCCGAGGGTGCTCCCGTCCTGGTGATCGTCGACGGCTTCGAAGGCTATGTCTCTCCGAGCTGGTACGCCAGCAAGTACGAACACGGACGAGTCGTGCCGACCTGGAACTACGAATCGGTCCAGATGCGCGGTCGGGCGCGCGTCATCGAGGATCCCGAGTGGCTCCGCGAGGCGGTCACCGTCCTCACCGACACGCACGAGCGCCGCCGTCCCGACCCGTGGGAGGTCGCCGACGCGCCCGAGCGCTTCGTCGAGGGACAGCTGCGCGGCATCGTCGGCCTCGAGATCCGCATCGAGGACGTCGCCGCCAAGGCGAAGCTCAGCCAGAACCGGTCCGCCGCCGACCGCGACGGGGTCGTGGACGGCCTGGCCGCGAGCGATGATCCTCGTGACCAGGCCCTGGCCGAACGGATGCGGCGAGCCTGAGCGGGACGCTCAGAGTGGACGCCGCGCCAGGCTGAAGACCTGTCCCGTGGGTCCCTGAGGGCCGAGGCGCAGCACGTCGAGCACGAAGGAGGCCACCTCCTCGGGCTCCTTGACGCGTTCGCTCGGCAGGTGCTCGGGTGCCTTCCCCGCCTCGAAGAGATCCCTCGTCATCTCGGTCATGACGGGGCCGGGCACCACCTCGTTGACCGAGATGCCGGAGCGCCAGACCTCCTGCGAGAGCGCCGCCGACAGGTAGCTGACGGCGGCCTTCGACGCGCCATAGGCCGACATGCCCGGCACGATCGAGTGGCCGGCGCCCGATCCGATGAAGAGGATCTGTCCTCCCCCGGCCTCCTTCATGGCCCGCACCACCGGACGCGCCGTGAGATAGGCGCCGATCGTATTCGTCCAGACCGTGCCGATCCACTCGTCGGGATCCGACCGCACCACCGTGCGCGAGGTCTCCACACCCGCATTGGCGATCAGCACATCGACCCCGCCGAAGGCCTCCACCGTGGCCGCGGCCAGGCGCTCGCAAGCCTCCCGATCGTCGACATCGCAGCCGACGGCGAGCGCCTCGTGGCCCTCGTCCCGGAGTGTCGCGGCGAGCTGCTCGACCGCATCGACGGAACGAGCCGCCAGCACGACCCGCATGCCGACGCGCGCGAACGCCTCCGCGCAGGCTCGGCCGATGCCCCGGCTGGCCCCGGTGACGATCGCCACCTGGCCCTCGACGGCCTTGTCCTCGGTCATACGACTCCTCCGTCCACGAGATCGGTGTCGAGCTGACCCGGGTCGTGCTCGGCCACCACACCTCCGTCGAGCATGGCCGACACCTCGGCATCGCTGTAGCCGAGATCGGCCAGCAGCGAGCGCGTGTGCTCGCCGACGGCCGGAGCCGGTACACCTCCGAGCCGCGGTTCCAGGGTCGACATCCGATACGGCAGCCGGACGTACCGGGTGGGCGTACCGGCGGGGGCCTCGTCGAGCCGGCCGACGATGCCGAGCCGTTCGACCACCTCGTCACCGACCATCCGGTCGTAGTCGCGCACCGCCCCCGCCACGAGGCCGTGGCCGGTGAGCTGCTCCACGCACTCATCGGTCGTCATCGCCGCGAACGCCTCGTCGAGCACCTCGTGCAGGAGTGCCCGATGCGCCACCCGCGCCTCGACCGTCGCGAGCCGCGGGTCGGTGACGAGATCGGGACGGCCGATGAGCTCGCAGAGCCGCGCCCAGTGCGGTGGGGTATAGGCCGAGAGCACGGCGAACCCGTCCTTCGTACGGATGAGGTCCGCGGCGGGCGCCGCACCGGGCTGCCCGTTGCCGCTGCGGACCGGCGATCGCCCGGTGACGAAGTACTCGGTCACATTCGCGGCCTGGATGTTCACGGCCGTCTCGATGAGCGACAGCTCGATATCGGCGGCCGCACCCCCGCGCTCGCGGTCGAACAGCGCGGCGAGGATCGCCTGAGCCGCGGCCTGTGCGGTCGCGACGTCGACCAGGGCGAAACCGACTCGCTGCGGCTCCCGGTCGGCCTCGCCCGTGATCGACATGATGCCGCTCTCGGCCTGCGCCGCGATGTCCAGACCGGCGCGCCGGGCACCCGGCCCCTCGGTGCCGAAGCCGCTGATCGACACATAGATCAGCCGTGGATTCCTGACCCGCAGCCGCTCCGCGCTGAGCCCCATCGAGGTCATCGCGGACGGTCGAAGGTTCTGCACCACGACATCAGCCGTGTCGATGAGGGCGGCCACCACCTCGCGTCCGGACTCGCTCGAGAGGTCGACGGCGAGCGACCGCTTGCGCCGGTTGTAGGCATGGAACATCCCCTGCCCGAAGGAGCCCAGGTGACGGGTGGCCTCGCCGCGGACGGGCTCGACCTTCACGACATCGGCGCCCAGGTCGGCGAGCACCGAGGTGGCCCCGGGGCCTGCGATGTACTGGGTGACGTCGACGACCCGGACTCCGCTGAGCGGCCCGTCCCCCGCACCCTGGTCGCGCGTCATTCGGGGACCACCTCGACCAGCGTCCGGCCGGCACGGCGCGCCCGCATCGAGAACACCGCCTGGGCCACGAGCCCGAGGACGAGCAGCCCCCACAGCACCGCGGCGATGGGGCTCGTGACGAAGTACGTCAGGTCGCCCTGGCTGATGAACAGTCCCTCGCGCAGGTACCGCTCCGCGAACGGCCCCAGGATGAGACCGAGCGCCAGCGGAGCCATGTGGTACCCGTAGTGGCTCAGCGCATAGCCCAGGATGCCGGCGATGACGAGCACGATGACATCGAGCATGCTGCTGTTCAGCGCATAGGTGCCGACGATCGAGACCACCGTGATGACCGAGATGAGGATGCTGCGCGGGATCTGCAGCAGCCGCACCCACAGACCGATGAGCGGCAGGTTCAGCACCACGAGCACGACATTGCCGATATACATCGAGGCGATGACGCCCCAGAAGATCTCGGGATGCTGGACCGAGAGCAGCGGCCCGGGTGTGACGCCCTGGATCATCATCGCCGCCACCATCAGGGCCAGCACCGGCGTGAACGGGATGCCGAGCGACAACAACGGCACCATGCCCGAGGTGGCCGCCGCATTGTTCGCGGCCTCGGGCGAGGCGATGCCCTCGATCGCGCCCTTGCCCAGCTGGTCGCGGTTCTTGGAGAAGATCCGCTCGAACTTGTAGGCGACGAAGGTCGAGACGGTGGGTCCGGGACCGGGCAGCAGGCCGAAGATGAATCCCGTGATCGTGCCGCGTCCCCACGGCGCCCACGAGCGACGCACGTCCTCGCGCGTGGGGCGGAGGTCGCGCATCTTCACCTTCTGCGGGGTCGGCAGCCGGGCGTCATCGGCCACCAGCCGCATGACCTCGGCGATGCCGAAGACGCCGACCGCGACGGCGACCACGTCGATGCCCTGGGCCAGCGCCGGGATACCGAACTCGAGCCGATTGGTGCCCGAGACCGCGTCCATGCCGACCGTGCCGAGCGCCAACCCGATCACCATCGGGATCAGTCCGCTGGCCAGGCTGCCGCCCATGATCCGCACCAGGAAGATCAGACCGATGACGGCCAGGGCGAGGAACTCCGGGGGCCCGAAGTTGATCGCGAACTCCGCGACCGGCGGGCCGATCCAGGTGACGAGGACGACCGCGACCGTGGCGGCGATGAACGAGCCGATGGTCATGATGAACAGCGCCGCACCGGCGCGCCCTTGTCGGGTCAGCTGGTAGCCGTCGACGGTCGTCATCACCGAGCTGGTCTCGCCGGGGATGTTGAGCAGCACGGAGGTGAGGGACCCGCCGTACTGCACGCCGTAGTAGATCGCGGCGATCATGATGAGCCCGGCCACCGGGCCGAGGGTGAAGGTGAGCGGAAGGAGCACCGCGGCACCGGCCGTCGGACCGAGCCCGGGCAGGACGCCCACGATGGTGCCGGCCAGGCAGCCGATGAGCGCGGCGGCCAGGTTCTCCGGAGTCAGGACGACCTCGAAGCCGTAGAGGAGCTGCTGCAGGATGTCCATCAGATCAGCTCATCGATGACGGAGGCCGGCAGGTAGACATCGAGCAGGTCGCGGAACACCAGGGACGACACCACAGCGAGCACGGCCCCCGTGAGCAGCGCCTTCCACCAGGTGCGCTGACCGGCGGCCCAGCTGACGGCGGTGCCCGTGATGAGCGCGCTCACCAGGTAGCCGAGTGTCGGCAGCGCGATGATGCCCACCGACATCGCGGCGACGAAGATCCACGGCTTGGGATCGGCCGCCACCGAGGTGCCCGCGGCGGACGGCGCCGACCGCCGTTCCTCGACGAGACCCGTGGCTCCGGCGAGGATCGCCAGCACGCCGACCACGAGCGGGTAGAGGCCCGGGCCCGGATGTGCCAGGTCGCCGCGATCGACATCCCAGCTCGCCGCCACGAGCCCGAATCCGCCGAGGACGGTCACCGCCGAGACGATCATCCGTCCACGGTTCCCCCTCCCCTCGGGTGCGGTCGGGGACGGGGTCTCCAGTGGTTCGGCCGTCATCACTGCGTCCCGCCGAACTGCTCCATGATCTGCTCGTACTGGTCCTGCACCTCGCTCATCGCCGCGGAGCTGTCGTCGATGTCGAGATAGGAGACGGGGAAGCCGATCTTGGCCATCTGGTCGCCGAAGTCGCCCTTGGTCGCCGTCTCGAGCGCCTCGCTGAGCTTCTCCGCCACGTCATCGTCGATGCCGGCCGGCGCGAGCATGACGAGCTGCGCCTTCGGGATGAGATCGGTGGGCACGTCGATGGAGGCGAGGGTCTCGGCATCCTCGGCCCCCTCGGCGGGCTCGTCGCCCATCGTGCCCGCGATGACGAGCTTTCCGGCATCGACGAAGCCCTGCGCCACCGGCACGGTGGTCATCGCGAGCTCCACCTGCCCCGAGGCGACGGCCTTGTTGATCTCGGCGCCGCCGCCGGTGATCGGCACCGGCACGATGTCGATATCCGCGGCCAGAGCGAAGGCCTGGGCCGTGAGGTCATTGGAGCCGCCGGTGCCCGGATGGGCGATCCGGATCGTGCCGGGATTCTCCTTGGCCGCGTCGACGATATCGCCGAGCGACTGGTAGGGGCTGTCCGCCGAGGCCACGATCACGAAGCGCGAGGGTGCGACGCCCCAGGTCTCGACATCATCGGGTCCGTAGGGCAGGTCCTTATTGATGATGGGCTGCAGGACGATATTCGAATCGGTCGCGACCCCGATCGAGTAGCCGTCCGCCTTGGCCTTCGCGACCTCCCCGACGCCGATGGCGCCACCGCCGCCCTCCTTGTTGACCACCACGACGGAGGTGTCGAGCTCCTGTTCCAGTGCGGTCGCCAGCAGCCGGCCGGCCGTGTCGGTGCCACCGCCCGGCGCGTAGGGGATCGTCAGCGTGATCGACTTGGTCGGATAGTCGCTCTCGGAGCCGCCGCCGCTGGTGGCGCAGGCCGCGAGGGCCAGGGAGCCGAGCGTGAGGGCCGAGCCGAGGGCGATGCCGCGACGCACGCGGCGCAGGGATGAGGTCATGTCGGTGATTCCTGTCGGTGAGGGGGACTACTGGTCGATGCGCTGGAGTGCGGCGGTGGCGTCGTGCTCCAGTGAGTCGATGATCGAGCGGACATCGGTGAGCTCGTCGAAATAGGCGACGCTCTGGCCGGCCTCGGACTTCAGCAGCGGCTCGACGTGGTGACGTTCGACCGCGCCGAGGAAATCGCCGACGAGGATGTCCTGGAAGGGCATCTTCAGCGGCGTGGGCGCCTCGCGGGCCTCCCATTCGTCCGTCCAGGCGGTCTTGATCTGGCGCAGCGTCTTGCCGCTGTCGGCCCGCGAGCGGATCGTGTCGGCCGAACCGGCCGCCTCGAGCTTGGCCCGGATCACCGGGTCCATGCCGTGCTCGCGGGTGAACAGCCAGGCGGTGCCCATCCAGACCCCCGCGCCGCCGAGGGCCAGCGCGGCGGCGATGTGCTCGCCACCGGCGACACCGCCGGCCACGACCACCGGGACATCGCCCGCGAGGCGGACGATCTGCGGCACGAGGGCGAAGGTGCCGATATCGCCGGTGTGGGCGCCGGCCTCATAGCCCTGGGCGACGAGGATGTCGGCACCCGCCGCGAGCGCACGCTCGGCGTGCTTGGGCGCTCCCACGAGGCTGATGACGGTCTTGTCGTGTCTCTTGGCCTCGGCGACCTTCTCCGGCGGGGAGCCCACGCCCATGGCGAGGATCGCGACCGGGGAGGCGAGGATCTCGGCGAACTGCCGGTCGGCCATCTCCTCGGAGCGCACGAACCGCGAGCGGGTGCCGGGCAACCCGTCATCGGGCACGCCGTACTTGTCGCGCAGGCCGGTGACGAAGGCGCGGTGCTCGTCGGGGATCGCGGCCTCCATCTGCGCACGGTCATCGGTCTCGGGCATGCCCTGGGGCAGCACCAGGTCGATGCCGAAGGGCCGCCCCTCGGCCTGCTCGGCGAGCCAGGCGAGACCGTCGCGGATCTCCTCGGGCGTGCTGCGCGTCGCGCCCCACACCCCGATGCCACCGGCCGCGGTGACCGCCGCGACGACCTCGAGGGAGTGGGAGAAGCCGAAGATCGGGACCCGGGCGCCGAGACGCTCGCAGATCGTGGTGTGGAGGGCTGGATGCATGGACATGGGCTCCTTGGATGTGGGTGCTCCGAGTAGCGTCCATCACACTCGTCTAGGCTTCAATCTGTTACTAGTGCCAGTAGCGATAAGTTCTTCTTATAGTGCGAGGAGGCACCGTGCACACCCGTCATCTCGAGTTCTTCCTGGCGGTGATCGCCCGCGGCACCTTCTCGGGGGCCGCCGCGGAGCTCGGGGTCTCCCAGCCCGCGCTCTCGCAGGCCATCGCGTCGCTGGAGGGGCAGGTCGGGACCTCGCTCTTCGTGCGCTCGCCCCACGGGGCTCGCCCGACGAGGGCGGGACGGGAGTTCGAGGTGCCCGCCCGTGCCGCGCTCGCGGCCCTGCGCGATGCCGCGGGTGCCGCTCGCCGAGCGGACCGGATCGAGAGCGGAGCCCTCGAGATCGCGTGCCACTCCACGCTCGCGATCGATCCCACGGCCACCCTGGTCGGCCGCTTCCACCGGCGGTACGGGGATGTGACCGTGCGCATCAGGGATGTACCCGAACGCGACCTGACCGAGCGCGCGCTGTTCGACCTCGGCGTCGACCTGGCGATCATCTTCGGCGAGCTCGCCGACCCGTCCATGACCACCGTGCCGCTCCCTCCGTTGGAGCTCGCCGCCGTGCTGCCCGCACCGGCCGACCTCACCACGACCCTCGAGGAGGTCATCGCCCACGGCCTGGTCACCACCCCCGTCGACAGCGCATCGCGGATCTTCCTCTCCCGGCACCTGGAGTCGGCGGCGGTCGACGAGGCGGTCGCGGTCGAGGTCGAGTACACCGAGGCGATCCTGCCGCTGGTCATCAACGGCGCGGGCGCGGCGATCGTGCCCGCGCGGCATGCGGCGGCGGCCGCCTCCCTGCCCGGCCTGACCGTCTGCGAGCTGGTCCCCCGCGCCGAGCTGGACGTCGCGATCGCCGTGCCGACCGGCACGCCGACGGCAGCAGCTGCCGCGTTCATCGCCCTCGCGACCGACGGAGAGAGCCGATGAGCGCGGTCGCGGGCGGCCTGCCCGAACGCCGCCACCTCGAGGCCTTCCTGGCCGTGGTCGACCACGGCGGCTTCACCGCCGCGGCCCACCGGCTCGGCAAGACGCCTTCGGCGGTCGCCCAGGCGCTGCGCCAGCTGGAGCGGGTCGTCGGGGCCGAGCTGTTCATCCGCTCGGCCCGCCCCTTCCGGCTCACCGCCGCGGGTCGCGCGGCCGAGCCGATCGCCCGCCGGGCGCTGCGGGATCTCGGCATGTTCTCCTCGGTGGCCTCCACCGACCCCGACACCCTCACCGGCCGGCTCACCATCTGCACCCTGTCCACGATGTCGGCGCAGCCGGTGGCCCAGCTCGTCGGCGCCTACCGGGCCCGCTATCGCGGCGTACGCGTGGACATCACCGCCCCGCACACCCACTCGGTCACCGAGGTGCTCGTCGCGGTCCGCACCCGTCACGCCGATATCGGCATCACGGAGTTCCCGGTGGAGACCCGCGGCCTACGGGCGATCGAGTTCGACCGGCAGGAGTTCGTCGCCGTGCTGCCGCCCGGTACCGGGCGGGAGGGACGCCCGATCACGGCGGCGGAATTCGCTGCCATCGGCATCCTCGTCGGGCCCTTCTTCAAGACCTCGACCGCCTATCCCCTGCTGGAGAGCGCCTTCCGGGGAATCTCCGATCACATCACCGCGATCGCCGATCACCGGCCGTCGCTCATCCACCTCGTCGCCGAGGGCGTCGGGGCGACCCTGGTCCACGGCCAGCAGGCCCTCGTCGCGCGCCAGCTCGGATGCGAGACCGTGCACTTCGAGCCCGCGCTGTACCGGCGGGCCGGGCTGGTCCATCCCGGCGAGGACCTCTCACCGACGGCCGCCGCCTTCGTCCGGCTGTGCCAGGAACCGCCGTTCCGCGCGGCCACCGCTCCACCGCCTGTCCGCCCGGGTCGCCCGCCGCGGTAGACCATCAACCTCATCGTCGCGTCGTCAGGTTGAGCAGCTACCTCTCCCCTCGACGAAAGGTCGATGAGGTACCGCCAGCGGGGTGCCGTTCATCGCTCCTCGCGTACCGCTCATCGTGTGACGGCCGCCACATAACGGTCTCGATCCGCCCTTGGTCGACCGGCTCCCGGAGGATCTGGCACGTCGTCGCGGGCCGGTCCTACCGTCACATCACGGCGTAGCACCGTGCGCGCCGAGTCGATAGCCGAAGGGGGAGCCATGGCCGAACCGATCTCACGCGAGACCCATGCCGCGTACGAACGTGTCCACGCGACCGCGGAGTTCGCCGAGCTCAAGAAGAACTACCGCAGCTTCGTGCTGCCGATGACCGTGGCCTTCATGGTCTGGTACCTGCTGTATGTCATCGCCTCGAACTGGATGCCCGGGTTCATGAACCTCCAGGTGTTCGGCACCGTCAACGTCGCGCTGCTGTTCGGACTGCTGCAGTTCGTCACCACCTTCGGCATCGCCTGGTGGTATGCCCGGTACTCCGCCCGCAAGATGGACCCGCTCGCCGATGATCTGCGCGACGGCTTCGAGCAGGAGGTCGGCCAGTGATCCCCACCGATGCGCTCCTCGCCGCCAGTGAGGAATCGAATCAGGCCCTCACCGCCTCACTGTTCGGTCTCGTCGTGGTGCTCACCGTGGGCATCACCTTCTGGGCGAGCCGCAACACCAAGACCGCCGCGGACTACTACGCCGGCGGGCGCTCCTTCTCCGGGCTCCAGAACGGCTTCGCGATCGGCGGCGACTACATGTCGGCCGCCTCCTTCCTCGGCATCTCCGGGGCGATCGCACTGTCCGGCTACGACGGCTTCCTCTACTCCATCGGCTTCCTCGTGGCCTGGCTGGTCGCGCTGCTGCTGATCGCCGAGCTGCTCCGCAACTCCGGTCGCTTCACGATGGCCGATCAGCTCGCCTATCGCATGCGACAGCGGCCGATCCGCCAGGCCGCGGCGATCTCGACCGTCGTGGTCTCGATCTTCTACCTGCTCGCTCAGATGGTCGGCGCCGGCGCCCTCGTCTCACTGCTGCTCGGCGTGGACTCGCAGGCCGCCAAGAACATCACCATCGTGTCGGTCGGCGTGCTGATGATCTTCTATGTCGTCGTCGGCGGCATGAAGGGCACCACCTGGGTGCAGATCGTCAAGGCCGTCCTGCTGATGTTCGGCACCCTGCTGATCAGCATCCTGGTGCTCGCCAAGTTCGGCTTCAACCTCTCCGATCTGCTCGGCACGGCCGCCGAGGCCAGCGGCAAGGGGCAGGCCTTCCTCGAGCCCGGACTGAAGTACGGGGTCTCGACCACCAGCAAGATCGACTTCCTGTCCCTCGGCATCGCGCTCGTGCTCGGCACGGCCGGCCTGCCGCACATCCTCGTGCGCTTCTACACGGTGCCCACCGCCAAACAGGCGCGCATCTCGGTGCTGTGGGCGATCGGCCTGATCGGCACCTTCTATCTGATGACCCTCGTCCTCGGCTTCGGTGCCGCGGCCCTGGTCACCGGCGATGCGAAGGATCAGATCGCCGCCTCGGGCGGCAACCTCGCCTCGCCGCTGCTGGCCGAGGCGATCGGCGGTGGTCCCGGCTCCCTGGGCGGCGCCGTGCTGCTGGCGCTCATCTCGGCGGTCGCCTTCGCGACGATCCTCGCGGTGGTCGCCGGGCTCACCCTCACATCCGCCTCCTCGGTGGCCCACGACCTGTACGCCAATGTGTGGCGCAAGGGCAAGGCGACGGAGAAGGACGAGGTCAAGGTGGCGCGGATCTCCGCGTTCATCATCGGCGGCGTCGCGATCGCCCTGGCCATCCCGGGACAGAGTCTCAACGTGGCCTTCCTCGTCGCCCTCGCTTTCGCGGTCGCGGCCTCGGCCAATCTCCCGGCCCTGCTGTACAACCTGTTCTGGAAGCGCTTCAACACCCGCGGGGCGCTCTGGAGCATCTACGGCGGCCTGGTCTCCGCGGTCGGCCTGGTGTTCTTCAGCCCGGTCGTGTCCGGCAAGGTCGATCCGGACACCGGTGCCAACCTCTCGCTGTTCCCCGCCGGCGTGGACTTCAGCTGGTTCCCGCTGGAGAACCCGGGCATCGTGTCCATCCCGCTCGGCTTCCTCCTGGGGTGGCTCGGCACCGTCACCTCCTCGGACAAGGGATCGATCGAGAGGTTCGCCGAGCTGGAGGTCCGGTCCCTCACGGGCGCCGGCGCGGAGAAGTGAGACTCCGGGGAGCGCCCCCTCGGGGGTGGGCGCGCCCCGGCCCCATCGCCCGCCTGCGTGGTGTGCGCCACCATCGTTGACAGGCCCCCC
>JAEZEJ010000033.1 GCA_023417775.1 Actinomycetes bacterium
CCCCCCCCCCCCCCCCCCCGCGGGGGGGGCGCCGGCCCGCTTCGTCGAGCGTTACTCAGGCCTGGTCGTCGGCCGTCTCCTCGGCGGGAGCCTCGGCATCAGCGGCGGCCTCCTCGGCCTCACCGGACACCGGAGCCTCCTCGACCTCGGCAGCCTCCTCGACCTCGGCAGCCTCCTCGGCCGGAGCCGGGGCGGCCTCCGCCTTCGGGGCGGCCTTCTCAGCCTTCGGGGTCGGCGTGAAGCCACCCTCGACGATCTCGATCACGGCCATGGGCGCGTTGTCGCCCTTGCGCGGGCCGATCTTCGTGATGCGGGTGTAACCGCCGGGGCGGTTGGCCATATCGGGACCGATCTCCGTGAAGAGGGTGTGGACGACACCCTTGTCGCGGATGACCTTCAGCACCTGGCGACGGTTCGCCAGGGTGTCGGTCTTGGCCTTGGTGATGAGCTGCTCGGCGTACGGACGCAGACGGCGGGCCTTGGCCTCCGTCGTAGTGATCTTGCCGTGCTCGAACAGCGACTGCGCCAGGTTGGCGAGGATCAGCCGCTGATGCGAGGGGCTACCGCCGAGGCGTGCTCCCTTGGTGGGGGTGGGCATTGTCAGTTCTCCGTTTCAAGAATTCAGCGCGCCGAGTCCGGCGAGCAGATCAGTACTGCTCGTCCTCGGCGAAGCTCGCGTCGTCGTCGTAGGTGTCGATGACCGCGCTCGGGTCGAAGCCGGCCGGGCTGTCCTTGAGGGACAGACCCATCTCGGCCAGCTTGGCCTTGACCTCATCGATCGACTTCGAGCCGAAGTTGCGGATATCCAGCAGATCCTGCTCGCTGCGGCCGACGAGCTCACCCACGGTGTGGATGCCCTCGCGCTTGAGGCAGTTGTACGAGCGAACCGTGAAGTCCAGGTCCTCGATCGGCAGAGCCAGATCGGCGGCCATCGCCTCGTCGACCGGCGACGGGCCGATGTCGATGCCCTCCGCCTCGACATTGAGCTCCCGGGCCAGGCCGAAGAGCTCCACGAGGGTCGAGCCGGCCGACGCGATCGCATCGCGCGGCAGGATCGACTGCTTGGTCTCGACATCGATGATCAGCTTGTCGAAGTCGGTGCGCTGCTCGACTCGGGTGGCCTCGACCTTGTAGGTGACCTTCAGGACCGGGCTGTAGATGGAGTCGACCGGCATACGGCCGATCTCTTCCTCGCCGGTCTTGTTCTGCGCGGCCGACACGTAGCCGCGGCCCCGCTCGACGACCAGCTCGATCTCGAGCCGGCCCTTGTCATTGAGGGTCGCGACGTGCAGGTCGGGATTATGCACCTCGACACCCGCCGGCGGCGTGATGGCCGCAGCGGTGACATCTCCGGCACCTTCGGCGCGCAGGTACATGACCACCGGCTCGTCGTTCTCGGAGGAGACGACGAGGTTCTTCAGGTTGAGGATGATCTCGGTGACATCCTCGGTGACTCCGGGGATGGTCGAGAACTCGTGCAGGACACCGTCGATCTTGATCGAGGTGACGGCGGCACCCGGGATGGAGCTCAGCAGCGTGCGACGCAGTGAGTTGCCGAGGGTGTAGCCGAATCCGGGCTCCAGGGGCTCGATGACGAACCGCGAACGGTAGTCGCCTTCGGCCTCTTCGGACAGGACGGGACGCTGGGCGATCAGCATGGTGATGATTCCTTTCCGAGCCACCCGCTATTTGACGGCTCGGGTCGAGGGAAGGGGCAGATCAGATCTTCGAGTAGAACTCGACGATCAACTGCTCCTGGATCGGGACGACGATCTGCTCGCGGACCGGCTTCTGGTGCACCAGGATCCGGCCGCGATCCGCCGAGACGTCGAGCCAACCGGGAACGGTGTCCTGGTCGTGGGTCTCGCGCGCCACGATGAAGGGCGTCATCTCCAGGCTCTTGGGACGCACGTCGATGATGTCGTGCGGGGAGACCTGGAAGGAGGGGATATTGGTCTTGACGCCGTTGACCAGGAAGTGACCGTGGGTCACCAGCTGGCGGGCGTGACGCCGCGTGCGGGCCAGGCCGGCACGGTAGACGACATTGTCCAGACGGGTCTCGAGCAGCGCGAGCAGGTTGTCACCGGTCTTGCCGGGCTTGCGATGCGCATTCTCGTAGTACTTGCGGAACTGCCTCTCCAGCACGCCGTAGGTGTACCGCGCCTTCTGCTTCTCCTGCAGCTGGGTGCGGTACTCCGACTCCTTGACGCGGGCGCGGCCGTGCTGGCCGGGCGCGTACGGACGGCGCTCGAAGGCCTTGTCCCCACCGACGAGGTCGACGCCGAGACGACGCGACTTCTTGGTGAGAGGTCCGGTGTAACGGGCCATGGGTGAAAACTCCTAGAAAATCGACGCGTCAGAGACGACGGTGCTTGGGCGGACGGCAGCCGTTGTGCGGCGTGGGGGTCACATCGGAGATGGTGCCGACCTCCAGGCCGACGCCACTGAGCGACCGGATCGCCGTCTCGCGGCCCGAACCCGGGCCCTTGACGAAGACGTCGATCTTCTTCATGCCGTGCTCCATCGCCTGACGGCCAGCGGCCTCGGCGGCCATGCCGGCGGCGTAGGGCGTCGACTTGCGCGAGCCCTTGAAACCGACGGTTCCGCCGGAGGCCCAGGAGATCACCTGACCGCTGGGGTCGGTGATCGTCACGTGCGTGTTGTTGAACGTGCTCTTGATGTGGGCCTGGCCCTGCGCGACGTTCTTCTTCTCCTTGCGGCGCACCTTCTTGGCGCCGGCATTGCTCTTGGGAGGCATCGTCAGATCACTTCTTCTTTCCGGCGACGGTGCGCTTGGGGCCCTTGCGCGTACGGGCGTTGGTCTTGGTGCGCTGGCCACGGACCGGCAGGTGGGCCCGGTGACGGCGACCCTGGTAGCTGCCGATCTCCATCTTGCGACGGATATCGGCGGTGATCTCACGACGGAGGTCACCCTCGACCTGGTAGCTGGTCTCGATGTGGTCGCGCAGCGCGACGAGCTGGTCGTCGTTCAGCTCGTGCACACGAGTGCTCGGGTCGATGCCGGTGGCGGCAAGGGTCTCGGCGGCGCGCGTGCGGCCGACGCCGAAGATATAGGTGAGTGCGATCTCGATGCGCTTCTCGCGCGGGAGATCCACTCCGATGAGGCGTGCCATGGTGGCATTTCCTTTCGATCAGCGAAGGTGTTGGCGTCCGTGGCGCCCCGGTTGCCTCCCATATCGGCCTTCGATTCGGCCGTCATGGAACCGGGCCCCGGCCTTCGCGCCGGGGGTGGCGTCCGCACGAGGCGGACGAGCCGTCAGACGATGTGATTCACGGTGAAGAAGCCGCGATCAGCCCTGGCGCTGCTTGTGGCGCGGGTTAGAGCAGATCACCATGACGCGGCCATGGCGACGGATCACCTTGCAGCTGTCACAGATCTTCTTCACGCTCGGGTTGACCTTCATCGAGAAATCTCTCTCTTGGGTACGAACGTGACGGGTTTACTTGTAGCGGTAGACGATGCGCCCGCGGCTGAGGTCATAGGGCGACAGCTCCACCACGACCCGGTCCTCGGGGAGGATGCGGATGTAGTGCTGACGCATCTTGCCCGAGATGTGCGCGAGGACCTTGTGGCCATTGGCCAGCTCCACGCGGAACATCGCGTTCGGCAGGGCTTCGATGACCGCGCCCTCCATCTCGATGACGCCTTCTTTTTTCGCCATGACCTCTTCTTCGGTTGACTACGTCGACCAGACCCCGGCACACACGTGACCGCCCCACCCGAGGGCAGGGGGAAAACGAGCCTGACGAGGCCGACTCCCTATCATACGCAGGCCGCCATGCCGGACTCAAATCGGGTCGGGGCCCGCCAGGCGCGGCGGCGACGGGATCAGCGCAGCCCGGTGATCAGCTCGCGGAAGAAGCCGATGCCCCGCTCCAGGGCCGCCACCTCGACGTACTCATTCGGCCCGTGGATGGCGTCGCGCTGTTCGCGGGACATCTCCAAGGGGGCGAATCGGTAGACCGAGTCGCAGATCCGGGTGAAGTGCCGGGAGTCCGTCCCGCCGGTCTGCGCGTACGGCACGGCCAGGACCTCGGGCATCGTGGCGGCCAGCGCGTCCGTCATGGCCTGCCACGCGTCGTTGTCGGTACGTGAGACCGGCGGCGGATCCTCCCCGTCGATCGCGGCGATCTCGATGTCGAGACCTCGGAACAGCTTCTCGAGGCGCGCGGCGAGCGCGGCCTTGGTGTCCCCCACGAGCAAGCGGACGTTGACGGTGGCGCGGGCCTCCGTGGCGAGCACATTGCGGGCCGGGCTCCCCGAGAGCCGGGTGACAGCGGTGGTGGTGCGCACCATCGCGGCCGTCTCGGGCCCGACCCGCGCCAGCAGCTCGGCCAGCGGGCGAGCGAAGCGGTCGACCTGGGCGAACAGGCCCGCCTGGGGGCCGCTCATCCGCTGGGACATCGTCCGCAGCATCAGCCGGACCGGCTCGGTCAACCGCGGCGACATCGGGCGCCGTTCCAGTCGGACGATCGCCCGCGCCAGTCGTGCGGTCGCGCCCCGCGGGGCCGGGGTCGATGCGTGGCCCCCTCCCCCGCGGGCGAGCAGCTCCACATCGACCGTGCCCTTCTCCACGATCCCGACCATCGCGAGTCGGCCCCGCACCCCGGGGAACGCCCCCTCGACGATCGCGCCGCCCTCGTCGGAGACGAGCCACGGCCGCACTCCGGCCCGCTGGAGATGATCGACGACCCGGGCGGCGCCGGTGCCGAAGACCTCCTCATCCGCCCCGAAGGACAGATAGACATCCTGGGCCGGCGTGAAGCCCTCGCCCACGAGCGATTCGACCGCCTCGGCGATCGTCACGAGCGGGCCCTTGTCGTCGAGGGCGCCCCGCCCGTGGACGCGTCCATCGGCGATGCGGCCGCCGAAGGGGTCGCCGTGCCATTGCTCGGCGGGAGCCGGCACCACATCGTAGTGCGCCATCAGCACGATCGGACGCTCGGCGCTGCGCCCCGGCCAGCGGAAGAGCAGGTTCTGGTCCTCGATCACGGTGAGCTCGAGATGCGCGTGCAATCTCGGATAGAGCTCGGCGAAGACGGCCCGGAACCGCTCGAAGGCCGCTTCATCTCGCTCCTCGGGGGCCGAGACGGTGCGACAACGGATCAGGCGGGCCAGTCGGTCGGCGGGCGATGTCATGGAGCGACCTCCTCGAAGCGTTCGGGATCGGCGAAGGCGAGACGCGGCACGAACCACAGGAGGACGGCCGCCACCACCGCCGTGCCGGCGCACACGCACCAGACGATGTAGTACCCGCGCAGGGAGGCGGCCGTGCCGGTCGCCCCGGCGGCGAGGGCGACGCCGAAGACGCAGGAGGCGAAGGACCCGCCGATGGTCTTGGCGGAATTGGTCAGTCCCGTCGCCACGCCGGTGCGGTCCTCGGGCGCGCTCGCCGCGGCCGCCGCCGGCAGCGCGGCGACCAGGGCACCCGAACCGAGGCCGGCGATCACCATGCAGGCGACCAGCTGCGCCGAGCTGTGGTGGAAGGGCACGAGCGATCCGTAGCCGACCGCGACGGCCGTGGCGGCGACGATCAGGCACACGCGCGGCGTGAACCGCATGGCGAGCCGCGCGAACACCAGTGCGCCGATCAGCATCGAGAGGACGTAGCCGCCGACGATGGGAGCGAACTGGGGTGCCGTGAGCCCGAGGCCGAAGCCGTGCTCGACCGGATCGGTGCGCGCGAAGGTCGTCAGCGGGACCTGAGCCCCGAGGATCGAGACGCCGAACAGCATGGCGGTGGCCTGGATCGGCCACATCGCCGGCCGCACCATCACCCGCACGTCGATCAACGGATCCGGGACCCGCAGCTCGTACCGCACGAACGGAACGAGCAGCACGATCCCGGCGACGATCGCGACCCACGGCCACGGCGACGAGACGCCGACCAGACGGACCAGGGACAGCCCGCCGACGACGCAGACGAGCGAGACGCTGACGAGCGCCAGGCCCGGGCCGTCGAGGACCCCGGGGCGGCGCGCGTGCTCGCGCTCGACGCCCCAGTGGACCGCGCCGATGACCGCCGTGCTGAGCACCGCGGGAATCGCCAGCTGGGCCCACAGCGGTCCGAGCAGGGCGGCCGCGGCACCCGCTCCCAGGGCTCCGGCGATCGCCCCGGCCTGGAGGGCCGCGACGATCACGCCGGTGGCGCGACGGGTCGCCGACGGCCGATCCGGGAGACCCCGGCTGCGCAGGAAGATCAAGGCGACCTCGAGCGGCAGCCAGACCGTGAACACGCCCTGGACGGCCCAGAACACCAGATAGCTCGTGAAGTCGGGGGCGAAGGCGATGCCCCAGTTCGCCGCGGCGACGACCACCGCTGACCACAGCAGCAGGCGTTGATGTCCCCACAGGTCGCCGAGCTTGGAGAGCGCCGGGACCACGAGGGCCGAGACCAGGAGTTGAACGGCCTCGAGCCAGTTGAGGT
>JAEZEJ010000127.1 GCA_023417775.1 Actinomycetes bacterium
GGCGCCCACCGCGCGCCTCGCTCGGCTCCTCGGGCCCGCCTGCACCGGGGTCGCCGCGCACGACCCTCGCGGCCGGTCCTCCCGCCGGTCGCGGCCGGTCGGTGGTTCGCCCTGGACACCGTCGCCGAGACCACCGCGGCCACGCTGCTGCGCACCGAGCTCGCCCTCGGACGGCACGGTGTCATCACCAAGGGGGCCGTCACCGCAGAACAGCAGCCGGGCGGTTTCGCCGCCATGTACCGCGTGCTGCGCGAACTGGAACAGTCCGGGAGCGCGCTGCGCGGGTACTTCGTCGACGGCCTCGGCGGTGCGCAGTTCGCCGCCAATGGTGCGATCGACCGCCTCCGGGCCCTGCTGCGCGAGGACGACGCCCCCAGCGACGACGATGCCATCGTGCTGGCCGCCACCGATCCGGCCAATCCCTATGGTGCCGCGCTCCCCTGGCCCGAGCGGGAGCTCGGCCATCGCCCGGGTCGCAAGGCGGGATCGTTGGTCGTCCTGCACGACGGGGTTCTGGTGCTGTTCATCGAGCGCGGAGGCAAGACTCTCCTGACGTTCACCGAAGATCCCTCACGACTGGAGCGCGCGGCCGAGTCCTTCGCGGCCACCGCGCGCCGGCTGCGACTCGGACGCTTCACCGTGCAGACCGCCGATGGCGAACCGGTCGCCTCCACCCCGATCGGCAAGGCGTTGGCCGCCGCGGGATTCGAAGCGCACTTGAAGGGGCTGCGGCTCGATGCCTGAAGGCGATACCGTCTGGCGCACGGCCCATCATCTCGATGCGGCCTTCGCCGGCACCGAGCTCACCGTCACCGATTTCCGCGTCCCCGCCTTCGCGACCGTGGATCTGCGGGGAGAGCGGGTGGAGGACGTCGTGAGCCGCGGCAAGCATCTGCTGCTGCGGACCCCGGGCTATGTCGTGCACTCCCATCTCAAGATGGAAGGGTCCTGGCACCTGTACCGTCTTCCCCGTCCACGCTGGCGTCGTCCGGCCCATACGGCTCGCGCCGTGCTGGAGAACGGGCGCTGGCAGGCCGTAGGATTCTCTCTGGGGGTGCTGGAGGTGCTGCCCCGCGGACGCGAGCAGGAGGCGGTCGGACACCTCGGACCGGATCTCCTGGACGAGGACTTCGACATGGACACGGCGGTCGGACATCTCGAGTCCGATCCGGCCCGTCCGGTCTTCCTGGCCCTGCTCGATCAGCGCAATCTCGCCGGACTGGGCAATGAGTACGTCAACGAGCTGCTGTTCATGCGGCGGATCGCGCCCACACGTCCTGCCGGCGAGGTCGAGGACCTGTCAGGCTTCGTCGCGCTGGCCCGCCGGGTCCTCGGCGCGAATGCCCGGCGTGTGGAGCGGTCCTTCACCGGCAGCACCCGCGACGGTGAGGAGCGCTGGGTGTACCGGCGCGGCGGTCTGCGATGCCGACGCTGCGGCACGCCGATCGCCGAGAGTCAGTACGGCGACGACCCCACCCGCGAGCGCATCTGCTTCTGGTGTCCGAGCTGTCAGGCGCAGTGAGCGAACGGGATCAGCCGACCGCGACCTCGTCGCGGGTCGGAAGCTCCGAGGTGCGCACCCAGACCATCTCCTCGTCGAGATCGGTCGTCCGCGCGTCCCAGGCGTCCAGGAACCAGTTCTGCCGGATCTTCCACGGCTTGCGGGAGCCGGCCTGCGGGAGCTTGTCGGCCACGCGCTGGATGTACCCGGAATCCAGGTCGAGGATCGGCGCCGAGGGACCGCTCTCACCGTCGGGATTGGGCATGCCGTAGGCGTAGCCGTTCTCGTCGAGGTGGTTGAGGAAGCGCGCGACGTACTTCCAGGTGAGATCGGCGCGCAGCGTCCAGGAGGCATTGGTATAGCCGACGCACCAGGCCATATTCGGCAGGCCGCTGAACATCAGGCCCTTATAGGTATAGACATCGTGCGGATCGATCGCGCGGCCGTCGACCGAGATGTCGATGGAGCCCATGGCGACCAGCTGCAACCCGGTCGCGGTGACGACCACATCGGCGTCGAGATGCTCGCCGGAGGCCAGGGCGATGCCCTTGGGGGTGAACTCCTCGATGTGGTCGGTCACGATCGCGCCCTTGCCCTGGCGGACCACGCGCCACAGGTCACCGCCGGGGACGACGCAGAGCCGCTGGTCCCAGGGCTTGTACCGCGGGGTGAGGCTGACCGGGTCCACCTCGGGCACCTGACGCTGAGCCATGCCGAGCAGGATCCTGCGCGCGAGGGCGGGGAAGGTGCGGCAGAAGACGTAGAAGCCCACCGTCATCACGGCGTACCGCAGCCGGGTGGCCTGGTGCACGATGCTCTTGGGGAGCACGCGGCGGGCGATATTCGCGATCGGATCCTTCCCCGGCTGGGAGAGGATGTAGGTGGGTGAGCGCTGCAGCATCGTCACCTTGGCCGCATCGCGAGCCATCGACGGCAGCAGGGTGATCGCGGTCGCCCCGGAGCCGACGATCACGACGTTCTTGTCGGTGTAGTCGAGGTCCTCAGGCCAGAACTGCGGGTGGACGATCTCACCCTCGTAGTTCTCCAGACCCGGGAAATCGGGCGTGTAGCCCTCGTCATAGCTGTAGTAGCCGCTGCACAGGTACAGGAAGGAGGCGATGGTCGTCTCGATGCTGCCATCGGAGAGACGCGAGGTGACCGTCCAGGTGGCGTCGTCACTGGACCAGTCGGCCGTCAGCACGCGACGGCCGAAGCGGATGTGCCGGTCGATGCCGTTCTCACGGGCGGTGTCGGCGATGTACTGCCGGATGTCGCCGCCGTCGGCGATCGCCTTCTCATTCGTCCAGGGGCGGAACGGGTAGCTGAGCGTGTACATGTCCGAGTCCGAGCGCACCCCGGGGTAACGGAAGAGATCCCAGGTACCGCCTGTGCGCTCGCGCTGCTCGACGATGGCATAGGTCTTGCCGGGGCTCATCTGCTGGAGTCGGTAGGCGGCTCCGATTCCCGAGAGCCCGGCGCCGACGATCAGGACATCCACGCGGTCTGTGCTCATGTGCCTCATTCTCCCTCCACGGGGTCCGATCATCGGACTTATGTGACATCGTGGATGTCACGTTAACAGATACCGAGGGTATCGGGAAGTCCCTTCATGTCGCCCCGAGGGTGACCCCCTCGTGCCTAGGATGTGCACATGACGACGGCAACCGACACCGCTGCGGCCGACGGCCCGGTGGCACCAGAGCCCGCCCCGCTCGGCGAGACCCATCGCGTCCTCGGGGCGTTCCTGGCGATCGCCGGGGCGATCGGCGTGCTGGCCTCGTCCATCCTCACGATCGACAAGATCACGCTCCTGCAGTCGCAGGTCGACGGCGAGGATCTGAGCCTGGGCTGCGACCTCAGTGCCTTCGTCAGCTGCAGCGGAGTCATCGCCTCGGACCAGGCCTCGGCCTTCGGCTTCCCCAATCCCCTCATCGGGATCGCCGGCTTCGCGGTCGTCACGACACTGGGCGTCCTCCTGGCGGCCGGCGGTCGCCTGCCCGGCTGGGTCTGGGGCGGCTTGCAGGCCGGTGTGATCTTCGGCATCGGCTTCGTGACCTGGCTGCAGTATCAGAGCATCGCCAATATCGGCAAGCTCTGCCCCTGGTGCATGGTCGTGTGGACCGTCATGATCCCGATGTTCGTGCTGGTCACAGCGCGCAACGTGCCGGGCAGGTTCCTGCGCAACTGGTCGGGCCTGATCATCGCGCTGTGGTACATCGCCGTCATCGCGACGATCTTCTTCGTCTTCGGCGACAGCCTCTGGGCCTGATCCGCCGGCTCCCTCGGCGGTCGTGTCCGGCGGGCATGCGCTTCGGCCGGTAGCGTCGAGCCGGTGACTGCCGCACCTCGTCGTCGCCCCTCGCTCATCGTCGCCGCCCTCCTCGGGATCGTCATCGCGCTGAGCCAGCTGTTGGCGCTCCTGCCGCCCGCCTGGGTGCACCCCCTGCTCGCGTCACCGTGGTCTCAGTACGGGGTCGTGTCGCTGTCGGTGGCCCGCGACGAGCTGGGCGCCTGGGTGGTGATCCTGGCGCTGGTCGCCGCACTGCTGGCCTGGCGGGCTCTCGGGGCAGGACGGTCGGTGCCCCGCACGACCATCGGCGCCCTGACGGGTCTCGGCTTGGTGGCCTCGCTCGTCACCTCGGGATTGCTCATCTACACCTCCGTGGATCAAGGCGCCGGATTCCGGCCGTTCGCCCCGCTCGTGCCGACGGCCAGCGGCCACGGAGGACCCGACGAGACGGTCACCATCGGCAGCGCGGAGGGCGAGGCCCTGCGCGCGGACCTCTATCGCGCCGAGGGCGAGGACGCGGCTCCCGTGGTGCTCTATGTCCACGGCGGCGGATTCGACGGGGGTTCCCGCGGCCCGAACGCCCTCAATCGCCACCTGGCGGACCGCGGCTATGCGGTGCTCGATGTCGAATACCGCCTGGCGCGAACGGATCGGCCGACCTGGGATCTGGCCGTCGCCGATGTCGGCTGCGCGCTCACCTGGGTCGGACGCGAGGGCGCCGCCTTCGGCCTCGATCCCGAGCGGGTCGCGGTCCTCGGCGAGTCGGCAGGTGGCAATCTGGCGCTCAACGCGGCCTACCGGAGCGTCGACGGAGACCTGCAGCCCTCATGCGGTTCGACGGACGACCTTCCCGAGGTGAGCGCGGTGATCGGCGGCTATCCGGTGGTCGATCTCACCGGGGACGAGGCGGAGACCGGTCTCGGCCGACTGATGGGCGAGGTCTACACGGGCGGGAGCCCCGAGGAGTTCCCCGACCGCTACGCGGCCATCGCCCCGGCCTCGCATGTCACGGCGGACTCACCGCCCACCCTCGTGTATCACGGCACCCGCGATCATCTCGTCCTTCCCGGGCCGGTCGAGCAGTTCGTGAAGGAGGCCCGGAGCGAGGGCGTAGCGACGCGCTACACCGCGATCCCCGCCACGGATCACGGCGCCGGAAGCCTGCTCGGCACCTCGACGTGGGGCACGGGCATCATCCAGGCGGTCGTCGTGCAGTGGCTCGACGCTCACCTGGCCTGAGTGCCCGGATCAGCCGAACCCGTCGGATCCGAAGAGGGCGATCCGTGTCGTGATCAAGCCGACGAAGGGCGCTCGTGCGGTCGCGACACAGGTGAGACCGGGCAGCAACGGAGGCATCGACCGAACGGCATCCTGCGCGAGGCCCCTCGGCCCCATCGGGATGAGTCGTCGCTTCGCGTTCCCGCGGATCATCTCGGGCGAGAGATCGACGTCGCCGGATGGAACGACGATGTCGCACGTTCCCCCGACCGGGCAGTCCTCGACCGATCGATAGGGCTGCTCGGCGATCCTGGACCGCATCCGGTCCTCCAGCGCCGTCTCAGGATCTTGCGATGCCGCCGCGGGCGTCTCGACCAGGGGAAGCGCTAGCGCCGCCACCAGCGCTAGCGACGCCGGACGAACCATAAGAACTCGCACGATTCCCCCCTCCGAAACGGACGATGTCATCCTTCCGCCATCTCGCGACCCGGTCAACACCCGCATCCCGCAGACAGCACGGCGCCCCACCTCGCGAGGAGGTGGGGCGCCGCGTGATGCCGTGGAGCTGCCGGGAATCGAACCCGGGTCCTCTGGCGCTGAGCTAGGTCTTCTCCGGGTGCAGTTTGTCGGTAGTCGTTTTCTCAGCCCCGGCGCTCGGACAAACACGTCGCCGACGGGCTCAGCCGTACTTGAGTCCCGATCACCGCCTACGGCAGGCAGTGATCAGCAAGTCCCCTTAATGAGACAGACGATCCGGAACGGGGACGCTCCCGGGTCTGCCCTTCACCGGTCGCTGTCAGGCAGCGAGGGCGAAGTCAGTGCGCTTGGAATCGGCACTTATTGGTTTGCAACGATCGTTTAAGAGATGACGTTGCCTTCTCTACCCGCTTCTCCTAGGTCGAACGACCACAGTCGAAACCGATCAGCCCCTCTTGAGTTATCAATACCGGCGAACCGGCTCTCACAGTCTACAACCCCGGCGGGGCACCGACTATTCCGAGATGCCGAAGAGATCGGCTCCGTTGTCCCAGAGAACGGCGCGCATCCAGTCGTCGCCGAGGTCGAGCCGGTCGAGGGCCTCGATCTGGTGAGCGTAGGCGTACGGGATATTCGGGAAGTCGGTGCCGAAGAGGATCCGATCCCTCACCCGCGCCAGCCGAGGGACGACCCCGTCGGGGATCTGCCGGTCGGTGAAGAAGTCGACGAAGGTCATGGTGGTGTCGAGGCGGACCTCGTCGTAGCGTTCGGCGAGGTCGAGGAACTCGTGGACCTCCGGCATCCCGAGATGGGCGATGATCAGCCGCAGTCGGGGATACCGTTCCAGCACCGCCTCCACGCCACGCGGCCCGGTGTGCGGTCCGGGCGCGGGCCCGGAGCCCGCATGCAGGACGATCGGCGTCCCAGCCGCCTCGAGGGCCGACCACACCGGGTCGAGCAACGGGTCATCGGCCGCGAACTCACCGACCTGCAGGTGGGCCTTGACGACCTGGACCCCGCCGTCGATCAGCTCCGGGACGTACCGCGCCGCCTCTGGCTCGGGATAGAAGGTCCCGGACCACAGGCTGTCGGGAACGCGCCGCGCGAAGTCGCGGTTCCAGTCGTTCATGAACTCCGCGACACCCGGCTTATGGGCATAGGACAACGCCCCGAAGGCTCGTACACCCATCGACCGCAGATGCGCGACCCGTTCCTCATCGCTCCACCGATAGGTGATCGGCCACGGGCGGCCGAGCAGTGGTCCGGCGGCATCGAAATAGGCCCAGACCTTCGCCAGCACCTGCGGCGCCATGAAGTGCACGTGAACGTCGACGATGCCCGGCAACCCCAGCCCATCGAGATAGGCCGGGATGTCCTCGTCCCGCATCACATGCCCTTGAACTTGCGCCCGAACTCGCGTTCGACATCGCGCTTGGCCTGCTGCGCGGCGATAGCGTGGCGCTTGTCGTACTCCTTCTTGCCGCGAGCCAGCGCGATCTCGACCTTGGCCCGGCCGTCCTTGAAGTACAGCGAGAGCGGGATGAGCGTCAGTCCCTTGGCCTGGGTGCGCTGCTGGATCTTGTCGATCTCGGAACGGTGCAGCAGCATCTTGCGCCGACGCCGGGTCTCATGATTGGTCCACGTGCCGTTGTCGTACTGCGGGATGTGCACCTGCAGCAGCCACGCCTCGCCGTTCTCGATATCGCCGAAGCCGTCGACCAGCGACGCGCGACCCGCACGGAGCGACTTGACCTCGGTTCCGGTCAGCACCAAGCCCGCCTCGAAGGTGTCCTCGATGTGGTAGTCGTGACGTGCCTTCTTGTTCTGCGCGATCAGCTTGCGACCGGTCTCCTTGGCCATACCCACCATTCTCTCAGAGCGGTCCAGGGCGCCGAGCACGCCTCACCACCACGACGCCGGGGTCGGTGCCGCACCGTGATGACTCGCCACGCTGCGCCGGCCGGGGGCGGTGAGCAGTCAACCACCATCGGGCGCGAACCGTGGTTGACGGCTCATCGCCCTGAGATAGGGAGGATCAGAGCCAGCCCATCGGGTTCACGGTCTGACCGTTCTGCAACACCATGAAGTGCAGGTGGCAGCCGGTCGAGTAACCGGTGGTGCCCACGTAGCCGATGACCTGGCCGCGCTGCACCTGCGCGCCCTGACCGACCGCGTACCGCGAGAGGTGATTGTAGGTCGTGATGACGCTGACTCCTCGCATCACCCCGTGGTTGATGATGACGCGATTGCCATAGGCGCCGTTGAAGTACTGCTGGATCACGGTGCCCGAGGCGGCAGCGCGGATCGGCGTGCCGCAGCCCGCACCGAAGTCGGTGCCGTCGTGCAGCTTGTAGACGCCCGTGATCGGGTGCCGGCGCATGCCGTACGGAGAGGTGATCGGGGCGCTGATCGGGGCGCTCAGGGTGTTTCCACCACCACCACCGCCGCCGCCTCCGCCGCCGCCGCCACCGGTGCCGCCGCCGCCTCCGCCGCCACCGCCCGGGTTCTGGGCGGCCTCGCGCTCGCGCTGCTTGCGCAGCTCCTCGGCGACGATCGCCTGCATCTGACGCTCCAGCGCGGCGCGCTCGGATTCCAGCGATGCCGCGAGCTGCTCGTCCTCGGCCTTCGCCGATGCGGCCTCCTGCTCGGCCGAACGACGCGTGTCGACCAGCTCGGAGACCTCGGCGGCCTGCGCCTCGGCGGCAGCCGTCAGCTCCTGCATCCGCGCGACATTGGCCTCCGCTTCCTTCTTCTGCGCGGCGACCTGGTCGCGCAGCTCCTCGACACGCTGACGTTCGAGTTCGAGCATGACGCGGGAGGCGTCCAGCTCTTGCATCTTGCCGATCTGGGCATCGCCGACCGAGTCATTGGCCTGCACACGGTCGGAGAAGGTGTTCGGGTCCTCGCCCTGCAACAGCTCGCTGAAGGCACGCAGTCCGCGGTCGCCCTCCATGACACTGTCGACGGCGAACTGCTCGACCTCGGACTCCGAGGTGGCGAGATCCTTCTCGGCCTTGTCGACCCGTGCCTCGGCGGCCTCCAGATCGGCCTCGGCCCTGGCGAGCTCCTCGCGCAGCTCGGCATCGCGGGCCTGGGCCACGGCGAGTTCACCGCGGGTGGCGCTCAGCACCCCCTCGGCCTCGGCCAGGCGGGCGCTCGCCGCGTTCAACGCCGCATTGGCGTCCTGGTAGCGCTTCGTGGAGTGCTCGAGGGCGGCCTGCGCCTGCTGGCGCTTCTGATCGTTCTGACCCTGTTGACGACGGATATCGTCCTTGGAGTCGGCGAAGGCCGACGGCGCGGCGAACCCGACCAAGAGGCCGAGCACCAGCACCGCCGCGAGCAGCGGTTTGCGAGCATTCGCAAGCATCGTCTGAACATCCTCGATCCGGGGAAGGTCCCTCATGGGACGGAATCGAACTCGTGTGACGGGTGTGACTCTACGTCATCACCACCCCCTGGCGTCCAGGGGCGCGCGGAAAGTCTCGACCTGAGATCGAAACTCGAGGATCAGACGTTCAGGTACTTGCGCGTCATCACGAGCGTCGGAATGAGCGCCAACAGGATCGACAGGGCCGTGGTCCAGCCCATGACGACGAAGGCATCCTGCCATCGGACCCAGGTCGTGATGGTGCCGAGCGTGTCGCGCAGATAGCCGTAGACGACGAAGTACATGAAGGCTGCCATCCCGCCGGCGGCGAGGGCGGCCGAGACGAGCGCCGCGACCAGCGACTCCAGGACGAATGGCAGCTGGATGTGCCAGCTCGAGGCACCCACGAGGCGCATGATGCCGATCTCGCGGCGCCGCGCGAAGGCGGTCATGCGGATCGTATTGGAGACCTGCAGGATCGCGGCGATGATGAGCAGCAGGGCCGTGCCGAGCGAAGCCCACTGCAGCTTGTCGAGCATCTCGAACAGCGGGCCGAGGAGCTCACGCAGCGAGTTGACATTGCCCACGCCGTCCATGCCGGAGACCTGGCTCACGACACCGTCGAAGTCCTGGGGATCGGTGAGCGTGACGTAGTAGGACTCCGGGAAGGAGTCGGGGCCGAGGGTCTCCAGCTGACGCTGGCCGGTCTCGGTCTGTCCCAGCAGCTCACGTGCCTGCTCGTAGTTCTGCTCGGGGCTCCGGACCTCGAAGCTGCGCACCTCGGGATTGGAGTCGAGGGCGTCCTGGACAGCCTGCTGCTGCTCCTCGGTGGCGACCCCGTTCACGCAGGTGGCCGCCGGGGAGTTCTGGGTGCAGAGGTTCACCTGCAACTGCAGGCGGTCGCCGAAGTACTGCTCGGTGCGGTCGGCCTGGGCCTGGATGAGCAGGCCCAGCGATGCCAGCAGCAGGGAGACGGACATGGTGACGATCAGCGAGATCGTCATGGACGCGTTGCGGGTGAGGCTCGCGCGCAGTTCGGAAAGAATGGCTCGCATGGTTCTCAGTTCTGGTAGCCGTAGATGCCGCGTGCCTCGTCGCGGACGAGGCGACCCTCGTCGAGCTCGATGACGCGCTTGCGCATCTGATCGACGATCGAGGAGTCGTGCGTGGCCATGATCACGGTGGTGTCGGTGCGGTTGATGCGGTCCAGCAGCTTCATGATGCCGACGCTCGTGGTCGGGTCGAGGTTGCCGGTCGGCTCGTCGGCGATGAGGATCTTCGGCCGGTTGACGAAGGCCCGCGCGATCGCGACACGCTGCTGCTCACCGCCGGAGAGCTCTTCGGGCATGCGGTGCCCCTTGCCCTCCAGGCCGACCATCTCCAGGGTCTCGGGAACCAGCTGGTCGATCTCCGCGCGGGGCTTGCCGATGACCTGCAGCGCGAAGGCGACGTTCTCGGTGACGGACTTGTTCGGCAGGAGCCGGAAGTCCTGGAATACCGTGCCCACCTCGCGGCGGAGCTTCGGCACCTTCCACGACGAGAGCTTGTCGATCTCCTTGCCGGCGACGTAGACGTGTCCGGTGCTGGGACGCGTCTCGCGCAGGATGAGCCGCAAGAAGGTGGACTTGCCTGATCCGGAGGCGCCGACGAGGAAGACGAACTCGCCCTTGCTGACCTCGAGGTCGATGCCGTCGAGAGCCGCGCGCTTCTGTCCGGGATAGGTCTTGCTGACCTTGTCGAAGCGAATCACCCGACCGAGTGTAGGTGGGCGACCTGAGAAATCGACGCAGGCGCGGACCGTTCGTGGTGTCCCGCGCCCCGATGTGACGACCGTCTCGCCGGACGGCGGACGACGAGACAGCCGCCCGGTCAGGCGTCTCGGTGGACGGTCAGAGCCGCTCCGACGGCCGTCACCACCGCGACCCAGCCGATCAGGACCGCTCCCCCGCCGAACGGACCGAGGAGCGGATCGGAGGACTCGAACAGCAGCACACCGGCGCTGGGAAGCCAGCGAGCCTGCGCTGTCGCCTGCTCCAGCAGCGGCGGCAGGATCAGCACCAGCAGCAGGCCCGCGACGAGAGCCGGCATCAGGGAGCGCGTCACGAGGGCGAGGCCGTGACCCAGCAGACCGATGAGCGCGAGGTACAGAGCGGCGCCGGCCAGCGAACGCGCCTCCTCGGCGGTGACGCGCGACGGTGCCCCCGCGAGCACCGCGACGATGAAGGCGGTCCCCAGGCTCAGCACCGCGAGCAACGATGAAGCCGCGGCCGCCGCGATCATCTTGGCCACGACCAGGATCCCGCGCCGAGGGACGGCGAGCAAGGTCGTGCACCGTTGACGTCCGGCGTACTCGTGGGCGACCGGCCAGATCCCCATCACGAGGATCCCGACCTGCACGAATCGCACCGTCCGCACGGCGATGTCCGCGGATGAGCCGGCCTCAGGAGCGGCCGCGAAGGCCGCGGCGAGCAATCCCGCACCCGCGACGGTCAGCACCAGGGTCCACGCGGCGGCCGGCAGGGTGCGCAGTTTGACGGTCTCGGCACCGACCGCTCGTACCGTCGTCCCGCCGCTCATGCGTCCCGCCGGCGAAGGACGAGTCCCGCGACGACGAGCAGTCCCAGGGCCCAGGCGGCCATGACCAGAGCGCCGGGCAGCATCGAGAGCGCCGCCTCGTCTGCGGACTGCCCGATACCGAAGCTGAGCATCGCCAGACCGGACGTGTCCGGCAGCCAGAAGGCCAGGTCGGTGACCCGGCTCAACAGGAAGGACGGCGGAAGCACCGTGCTGTTGACGATGAAGAAGACCAGCGGGATCACCCCGCTGCGCGTCAGCACGGTGACCGCGAGCGCCATCAGGGCGATCAGCATCCAATACCCGATCACGGCCGTCGCGCGGCGCGACCCCTCCTCCCATCCCACTCCGCCGCCGGCGAGATCGTCCAGCATCACCATCGCGACCCCGATGCTGGCCAGGATGGCGACGGCCGCCATGGGCACGACGATCAGGACCATGGTGATCGCCTTGGCGACCAGCAGTCCCATCCGTGACGGCATCGCGATCAAAGAGGTAGAGACCTGCCGCCCACCCCCGGCATCGGGACTGTTGGCGGTGTATTCGCTGCTGACGAGCACGACCGCGATGACGAGAGCGCCGACGATGCCGACCGGCGCCCCGTAGAACGCGATGTCGACAGCGGACTCCGTGGCATCGTCGCCGCGGGCGGACAACGCGTTGAGCACCGTGAGGGCGACCATGCTCCCGGCCATGACGGCGCATCCGACGAACACGGCGGGCAGGGTCAGGGCTTTACGCAGCTCTGCGCGCAGTGTCCGCGTCATCATCGGAGCGTCTCCGACCCACCGGTCAGCGCGAAGAATGCGTCCTCCAGGCTGTCGTAGCCCCGCGTGACCTCGGCGATGGGCCCGGCGGCCACGACCCGTCCGGCGGTGATCACCACGAGATCATCGGCGATGCCGGCGACCTCGGCCATCAGATGGCTCGACAGCAGGACCGTGCCGCCGTCGTCCGCGTGGCCCCGCAGCAGCCCGCGGATCCATCGGATGCCCTCGGGATCCAGCCCGTTGACCGGCTCGTCGAGGACGAGGACCTCCGGCTCCCCGAGCAGCGCCGCCGCCAGGCCGAGACGCTGCCCCATCCCGAGCGAGAACCGGCCCACGCGAGTACGGCCGGCATCGGCGAGCCCGACCTGGTCGAGCACCTCGTCCACGCGGCGCCGGTCGACGCCGCCGGCGCGCGCGACCCACGCGAGGTGGTCACGGGCCCGCCGCGAGCGGTGAGCGCCCGAGCCGTCGAGCATCGCGCCGACGACCCGCGCCGGCTCGTCCAGTTCTCGATAGGGGCGACCGGCCACCAGCGCGCGCCCGCCGTCCGCCCGGTCCAGCCCGAGGAGGATCCGCAAGGTGGAGGACTTGCCGGCCCCGTTCGGGCCGAGGAAGGCCGTGACGCGTCCCGGACGAGCCTGGAGGTCGACGCGATCCAGGACATGGCGCTGGCCATGGCATTTGACGAGGTGCTCGATCTGCAGCATGACACCATCCCAGCGCCCTGCGACTCCGTCGTCATCGGCCCTGCGACCGGATCTCGCTGATTTCATCGGACCCTGGTCTCTCGGTCCCAGGTCCGATGTCCCGGGGCCCTGCTGCTCCTAGACTCGTGCAGGTGAACTCCGCGGACCGGCCGACCTGGCACTCGCGGGCGTGGCCCGCCGCCCTCGGCACCATGGGCGCGCTGATCGCGGGTCTGCTGCTGGTCGGCGTGGACAGCCGGGCGGGTGCCGTGACGGTCGCGCTGGTGGCCTTCGCCGTGGCCTTGGTCGTGGTGGCCTGGGCGCTCATCGCGAACCGTCGCCAGCGGCGGGCCTATGAGGACAGGCTGACCGCGTGGGTCCACGAGCGGGCCGCCACAGCCGAACGGCTGCGGATCGCCCGTGACCTGCATGACCTGGCCTCGCACGGGCTGGGCCTCATGACCATTCGCGCCGCGGCGGCGCGTGGCCTCGAGGGCCCCGAGGGAGAGCGCGAACGTCTGCAGGCGCTGGCGGACATCGAACGAGCGGGCCACGAGGCGACGACGGAGCTCCGGCGGATGCTCACCGTGCTCCGCTCCCCCGATGACACAGTGCCCTGGCGGCCTGCTGCCTCGCTGGCCGACCTGCCCGGGCTGATCGAGGCCTCGCAGGCCATGGGCGTAAGGGTCCGGTGGGTGGCTGACGAGCTCGAGGATGTCTCGGCCGGCGTCCAGGTGGCCCTGTACGCCGTGGTGCGCGAGGCGCTCGCCAACAGCGCCCGGCACGCCGGTCCGACGAGCGCGGACGTCGCGGTACGTCGCGACGGCGACGCCCTCGTCGCATCGGTGCGCGACGAGGGACCCGTCGAGGGGTGGATTCCCCATCGGGGTGCGGGTCACGGCCTGGCGGGGCTTCACGAGCGGATCTCCGCACTCGGCGGATCGCTGATCGCGCGGGACGACGACGGCGGTTTCCTCGTCATCGCGCGGGTCCCCGACCCGGCGAGGACGATCCGATGAGCGCCCCGGCGCGCGTGCTCATCGCGGACGATCAGGCCCTCCTCCGCCACAGTCTGCGCCTGATCGTCGACGGCGCAGGCGATCTGGCGGTCGTCGGCGAGGCGGCCACCGGGGAGGAGGCCGTCGCCGAGACGCGAGCGCTGCGGCCCGATGTCGTCCTCATGGATCTGCGGATGCCGGGGTGCGATGGCATCGAGGCGACGCGGCGGATCACCGCCGATGCCGAGCTGAGCAGCACGCGGGTACTCGTGCTGAGCATGTTCGAGCTGGACGAGTACGTGAGCGGAGCCCTGCGGGCGGGCGCGAGCGGATTCCTGTTGAAGGACGCCGGACCGGCACAACTCGTCGACGCCGTCCGCCGCACGTACGCCGGGGAGTCGCTGTTCGCTCCCGCGATCCTCTCGCGGTTCGTCCGCCACTATCTCGATCGTCCCGCGATGACCGATACGGACAGGTTGCCGACCGTCACCTCGCGCGAGCGAGAGGTCCTCGCGCTCGTCGGGCGCGGTCTGTCCAATGACGAGATCGCCGGAGCGCTGACGATCTCGGTCAAGACCGTCAAGACGCATATCGGCAGCCTGCTGGCCAAGCTCGGGGCGCGCGATCGCGCACAGCTGGTCATCGCCGCCTATGAGCACGGCCTGGCCGGGCGCTGACGATCAGCGCAACGGCACGAAGCTGAAGGTCCCGTGGCGGGTGAGGTCGATGTCCTCGCCTCGGCGCCGGACACGGAGCATGTCGGCACCGACCGGCGCCACCATCACGCCGTCGTCGGTCAGCTGCGCGACGAGGGCCGAGGGCAGCTGACGCGCCGCGGCCGACACGAGGATGCGGTCGTACGGAGCCAGACCGGGGACGCCGAGCATCCCGTCCTCGGCTTGCCGGATGCTCGTCCAGGCCATGTCGTACCGGTCGAGGTTCTCAGCACCGAAACGCATGAGCTCCGGCGAGCCTCCGCGTCCGCGCGACTTTTGCCGGGTTATGGCCCCTGAGACGTCGTGCAGAGGGCTATAACCCGGCAAAGATCGGAGCGGGTGGGTCAGGCGTTGACCTGCTGGCCGCGCCGCCAGCGGATACCGGTCTCGATGAAGTCGTCGATCTCGCCGTCGAGGACCGCCTGCGTGTTGCCGGTCTCGTGCTCGGTGCGCAGGTCCTTGACCATCTGGTACGGGTTCAGGACGTAGTTGCGCATCTGGTCGCCCCAGGAGGCGGCGACATCGCCACGCAGCTCGTCGAGCTGGGCGCGCTCCTCGGCCTTCTTCAGCGCGAGCAGCTTGGCCTTGAGGATCACCATCGCGCTCGCCTTGTTCTGCAGCTGCGACTTCTCGTTCTGGCAGCTGACGACCACGCCGGTGGGGATATGGGTCAGTCGCACCGCTGAGTCGGTCGTGTTGACGCTCTGCCCACCGGGGCCGCTGGAACGGTAGACGTCGACACGGACCTCCTCGTCGGGGATGTCGATATCGTCGGTCGCCTCCAGCACCGGCACCACCTCGACCGCCGCGAAGGAGGTCTGCCGGCGGCCCTGGTTGTCGAAGGGCGAGATCCGCACGAGCCGGTGTGTCCCGGCCTCCACCGAGAGCGTTCCGTAGGCATAGGGCGCCTTGATGGCGAAGGTCGTGGACTTCAGCCCCGCCTCCTCGGCATAGGACGTGTCGTAGACCTCGACCGGGTAGTCGTGCCGCTCGGCCCAGCGCACGTACATGCGCTGCAGCATCTCGGCGAAGTCGGCCGCATCGACGCCTCCGGCACCCGAGCGGATGGTCACCAGCGCCTCGCGCTCGTCGTACTCGCCGGACAGCAGCGTGCGGCCTTCGAGGCTCTCGATCGCGGCGGCCAGGCGATTGATCTCGGCCTCGGCCTCGGCGCGGGAGTCCGCATCGCCTTCCTCGGCCGCGAGCTCCAGCAGCACGTCGACATCGTCGAGGCGCTGTCGCAGCGAGGAGGCGCGCTCCAACTCGGCCTGGAGAACGGACAGCCGGCCGGTGACGCGCTGGGCATTGGCCTGATCGTCCCAGAGATCGGGGGCGCCGACCTGCTCCTGCAATTCGGCGATCTCGGCGCGGATCGCATCGAGATCGAGCACCTTCTCGATCGACGCCATGGTGGCGTCGAGGTGCTTCAGACGTTCGGACAGATCAGGAAGAGCCACCCTGGCAGGTTATCGCCTGGCACGAACCGGCAGCCACTCACATCGGTCGAACCACGGCTCGTTCGGCATCCGCATCCTCCTCGACGCGCTCGAGCGCTTCCACCACCGACTCGATCGTGGGTGCCGGGTCGCAGTTGGTCCGATGCGGGGACTCGACGACCGACCGCGCCAGGACGGCGAACGTGGTCGCGTCGGCGGACGCACCCAGATCGGCCAGTGCGCACGGCAATCCGATATCGCGCAGGAAGGCCCGCACGGTCTTATAGGCGGGGTCCCCCTCGTGAACCAGCTGCACGAGGAGCCCGTACGCGACGTGGTAGCCGTGCAGGTGGTCACGGGCCCCGGCACAGACCATCAGCCCGCGGGTCATGGCATGGGCGAGTGACAGACCCCCGTTCTCGAAGGCGAGGCCGGACATCAGCACGGCCGCCTCGACGACACGTTCGAGAGCCTCCGGCTCCCGCGCGAGCGCGGCCGAACCGTCCTCTAACAGCACTCGGTAACACCCCTCGGCGATCATCTCCGGGAGGACGAGAGGTCTCTGGCCATGCGAGGTGAGGCCACCCGCGCGCCGGCAGGCCTCGGCCTCGAATCTCTTCGCGATCGCATCGCCGATGCCGGATCGGAGGAACCGGTCCGGGGCCGCGGCGATGACCGCGGTGTCGACCACCACGAGTTCGGGGTTGGCGACCAGCTGCGGCGTGTCGATGAGACGATGCTCCTCGTCGTAGAGGGCGATGACGCGCGACGCCGGGCCGTCATTGGACGCGATCGTCGGGACGGTGACCATCGGCACCCCCAGCTCGCGCGCGACACCCTTGCCTAGATCGAGAGCTTTGCCGCCTCCGGCAGCCACAACGACGTCCGGGCCGTGTCCTCGCGCCGCGTCCGTGAGCGTGGAGATGCGTTCCAGAGTGACCTCACCGCTCACCGGAACCATCAACGAGGGCACTCCGGCCGCCTCGAGGGACCCGATGATCCGCCCACCGATCGAATCCACGAGCGGCCGGTCGACGAGTACCGCGGCACGCTCACGACGACGTGCCACCAACGCGCCGAGGGCCTCGACGGCTCCCGCACCCTGAACGTAGCGGCTGGGAGCGACGAAGGTCCGCACCGGTGTGCCGCTCAGTGGTCCCACCGTCCGGTCACGGCCGCCTCGGTGATGGCCTCGACATTCAGCCCGAACAAGGCATCGAGGTAATCCTGCGCACCGCACGGATGGAATCGGTCTCCCAGCCCGATGCGCACGACGGGCCGGCGTTCGATGTCGGCGTCGTAGAGGCTCTCGAGCACCGCGGAGCCGAGGCCGCCGGTGCGTAGATGGTTCTCGGCGGTCACGACACGGCCGACGCCTGCGACGAACTCACGGACACCGTCGGTGTCGAAGGGCTTGATGGTCGGAACGTGGAGCACCCCCACGTCCACCCCGCGCTCGGCTGCTCGGTCGGCCGCCTCGAGCGCGCGGGCGGTCATGAAGCCCGTGCTGACGATGCCGACGTCGCTACCGCGCCGCACCACTCGCGCCTTGCCGATCTCGAAGCGATAGTCCTCGCCCAGCACCACCGGCACCTTGCCGCGCAGGTTGCGGATGTAGAACGTGCCGGGGGTCTGCGCCGCCGCCGCGACGACCTGCCGCAGCTCCACCGCGTCACAGGGGTCGATGACGGTGACATCGGGGATCGCCCGCATCACCGCGAGATCCTCCAGCGCCTGGTGCGTGCCGCCATAGGGGTTCACGAGCCCCGGCGATCCACCCATGACCTTGACGTCCGCCCTGCTGTGCGCGCAGGCGACGGCCATGAAGTCCAGTGCCCGACGGGTGAGGAAGGCCGCGTAGGTGGCCGCGAAGGCCACCTTGCCGACCTTCGCGAGGCCGGCCGCGATCATGATGGTGTTCTGCTCGGCCATCCCTGCGTTGAAGTATCGCTCCGGAAAGGCGTCGCGGAACGGGAGAATATCGCTGTAGCGTGCCATGTCGGCGGTGACGCCGACGATCCGCGGGTCGGTCTCACCGAGGGCGGCCAGGGTGGTGCCGAACGGCGCCACCTCGTAAGGGCCGTCGATATCGGCGACCTCGCCCATGCTCCCGGTACGACTCTTCACGTCAGCCACGGTTCTCCTCCAACTCGGTCATCAGACGGGTCCATTCGTCGTCGGCCACGCGGACGAAGTGCGCGCGTTCGCGAGCCACCAGAGTGGGCACGCCATGGCCCGGGGTGGTCCGCAGGATGACGACCTTCGGACCATCGCCCTCGCGCAACTCGTCGATCGCGCTGACGAGCTGCGTCATGTCATTGCCATCGACCTCGCGCACCGACCATCCGAAGGCACGCCACTTGGCGGCGACCGGTTCGATCTCCATCACGATCGCTCCATCAGCCTGGATGCCGTTGCAGTCGACGAAGGCCCATAGGTTGTCCAGTCCGAAGCCACCGGCGGACATCGCCGACTCCCACGTGGAGCCCTCCTGGAGTTCACCGTCGGAGAGCTCGACGAGCACCCGCGCGGGTGAGTCGTCAAGGCGCAGGCCGAGGGCCATGCCGACCCCCTGGCCGAGCCCGTGGCCGAGCGAGCCGCTGGTGATCTCCACACCGGGCGTCTCGTCGAACGTGCTCATCGGCAGGTCACTGCCGTTGAGGGCGTAGGTCGCCAGCCCCGCCTCGTCGAGGATCCCGGCTTCGGCCAGCACCGCGTAGAGGGCGATCGAATAGTGTCCCGTCGACAGGATGAATCGGTCGCGGTCCGGATCATCGAGCCGCTGGGGGTCGAAGCGCAGTTCCCTAAAGTAGACGGCGGCGAGCAGATCGGCGATGCCGAGTCCCTGTGCGATGTAGCCTTCTCCCTTGTCTGCCGCCATGCGGAGCATGCGACGACGCAGGGAGAACGCCCGTTCCTCCAGTTCGGCCACGGATGTCGTGGCGACCTCGGTGGTCATGGGTGGGGACGTCCTTTCCTCGTTCGGTCGTGTCACAGGTCAGAAGAAGGTGCCGTCGACGATGGTCCCGCCGTCGACGGGTAGGCAGGCGCCGTTGACATAGGAGGCCGCCGGCGAAGCCAGGAACAGCGCGACGCCGGCGATCTCCTCAGGCGTGCCGAGACGCCGCAGCGGGATACGGCGTGTCATGAGCTCTTCGTCGAGCAGCCCCTTCTCGAAGCCGGAGCGCATCATGGCGGTCTCGATGAAGCCCGGCGCGATGGCGTTGGAACGGATGCCGCTCGGGCCCCATTCGACGGCGAGGGTGCGGGTCAGACCGATGATCGCCGTCTTGGCCGCGTTGTACGCGGCCCGCTGCGGCATGCCGAGGCTCGACCCGAGGGAGCCCAGGTTGATGATGCTGGGATTCTGCGCTGCGCTCAGCAACGGGTGCAGAGCGCGGGCACAGCGGAAGGTACCGCCGAGGTTGACGTCCAGCACCCTGTTCCAGATGTCGCTGCCGAGCCCCTCGGTCGTGCCACGGGCGATGAGCCCGGCATTGTTGATGAGCACGTCGAGAGCGCCTCCGCTCCATGAGCAGGTCGCGGAGGCCAGCTCCGCGGTCGAGGCATCGTCGGTGACGTCGACCCGGGCCCATGAGACGGCGTCCGCACCGTAGCGGTCACGCAGCTTCCGGCCGGCGATATCGAGTGGCTGCTCGGCTAGATCGCTCAGCATGACCCGGTATCCCGCCGCGGCGAAGGCGTCCGCCATCATCAGCCCCAGCCCCTGCGCGGATCCGGTGACGAGCACATGCTCGGGGTGATCAGACATCGTGGCTCACCTCCGCTCGCTGACTCGTTCCCTTCCGGCTGCGGACGACCGAGTAGACGATCGATGCAGCGGCGAGCAGCAGGATCGCCGCCGGTAGCGGTTGGGCCATCCACGCGAGGCTGCCGTCGTTGTTGATCATCGACCGGCGGAAGTTCTCCTCGGCCAACGGACCGACGATCACGGCGATCAACAGCGGAGCCACCGGGTAGCCGCCCTTGGTGAGGAGATAACCGAGAAGCCCGGCGGCCAGCATCACGAGCACGTCGAAGACATTGGTGCGCACGGCATAGGAACCGACCACCGAGAAGACGACGACGAGAGGCCACAGGTAGACCGGAGGGATCGAGATGACCCGGACCCACATCCGGATGCCGGCCAGGCCGATCACCAGCATGCAGAGATAGGCCAATGTCATCGCGGCGAAGGAACCGTAGACGAGGTCCGGGTTGCTCTCAAAGAGTCCCGGCCCCGGCTGGACACCGGCGATGAGGAGAGCTCCCAGGAGAACCGCCGCCTGCGTGTTGCCCGGGATCCCGAGCGAGAATGTCGACACCAGCGAACCCATGTTGCTGGCGTTGTTGGCGGTCTCGGCGGCCGCGACGCCACGTGGGTCGCCCTTGCCGAACTGCGAGGAGTCCTTCGCGAAGCGCTTGGTCTCGTTGTAGGCCATGAATCCGCCGACGTCACCGCCCACGCCCGGCAGAAGGCCGGTGACGAAGCCGATGCCGGTCGAGCCACCGATCGTGGGACCCAGACGCCGCAGCCAGCCCTTGCCCATCGAGAACGATCCGATCGGCGGGGTCGTCATGGTGCCCATGCGCAGGCGCTCGAGCTGATGGAGTGCCTCGGCCACGCCGAAGATGCCGACGAGCAAGGGAATGATCTCGATGCCCCCGGAGAGCTGGGTGTTGCCGAACGAGAAGCGCGGGAATCCCGCTATCGGGTCGAAACCGATGAACACGATCAGCAGGCCGAGGAGTGCGCTCACCAGGCCCTTCGACACCGGAGCATCACCACCGATGGAGGCGATGATGGTCAGCGCGAGCACCGCGATGGCGAAGTACTCCGCCGAGCCGAAGTTCAGGGCGTAGTCGGCCAGGACAGGGGCGAAGAGCGCGAGCAGGATCGTGCCGATGAGACCGCCGATGACGCTGCCGACCAGCGAGATGGTCAACGCCTGGCCGCCGCGTCCGCTGCGGCCCATGGGATAGCCGTCGAGTGTCGTGGCCGCCGACGATGGTGTGCCGGGCGTCCGGATCAGCACTGCGGGGATGGCGCCGGAGTAGCACGCACCGTTGTAGATCCCGAGCAGCAGCACCAAGCCCGTGAGCGGGTCGAGGCTGAAGGCGAACGGCAGGAACAGCGCCATGCCGACCGTGGCCGACAGTCCGGGGATAGCGCCCACGGCGATGCCGATGAGCACGCCCAGCGGGATCATCACCAGGACCTGCCAGGAGCCGATCGCCGTGAGACCCTCCATCCAGCCGTTCACAGCGTCACACTCCCGATCCGGGTCGCCGGCAGCGGGACCTCAAGTCCGTACCGGAACAGTGCGTAGACGCCCGCACTCATCACCGCCGCCATGACGATGACGAGGAGCGGACGACGCAGGCCGATGAGGATCATCTCCGCGGCCAGGAAGATGGCCGTGGCGATGAGGAAGCCCAGCGGGCGGAGGGTGAGCGTGTAGCCCAGCGTGAACATCAACGTCGCGATCACCCGGAATGCCTCCCCGCCACGAGGCAAGCGCTCATGTGGCTCGCGCCGCCACAGCAGGAAGATGGACAGGATCACGAGTCCGATGCCAACCATCCGCGGCATGCCTCCAGGACCCGGATCGGCGCTGAGGCCGGCCTCGGGCAGATCGCCCGCCACCACGATGACCGCCACTCCGAGCAGCAGGGTCGCGATCGGTGGGACGATCGAGCCGGGATCGTGGAGGGCGGACCTCTCCTCCTCTTCCACCTCCGGAGGAATCGACGGCGAGGTCACTGCGCCAGGCCCAGCTGGTCGATCAGGGTGCCGTAGCGCTCGTACTCCTCGGCCAGGTAGGTCGTGTAGTCCGCTGCGTCCATGTACGAGGGGTTGACGCCCTGGGACTGGATGAAGCTCTGGAAGCCGTCGGACTCGAAGGCCTCGCCGAAGCAGTCGCTGAGGGTGGAGATCACCTCGTCGGGGGTCTCGGCGGGGGCCGCGAGGCCGTAGATGGAACCGCCCTCGACCTCGATGCCCTCCTCGAGCAGCGTGGGGACGTCTGGGAGCGCGTCGATGCGCTCGTCGGACGCCAGCGCCAGCGGCACGAGATCTCCGCTCTCGATCTGGCCCAGGACATTGGAGGCGTTGGACACCAGCAGATCGACTTCGCCGCTCAAGGCCGCAGGAATCGCGGCGGCGTCACCGCTGAACGGCACGTTGACCAGCTGGCCCTGCACGTCCTCGGTACGAGCGACGTCCTGGAACGTGATGGCATAGGGACTGGCGGGACCCGACGTGGCGACGCGGATGCGTTCGCCGTTCGCGGCAGCATCGATCACGTCGGTGATCGACGAGTAGGGCGAGTCGGCGCTGACGAAGAAACCGTGGGGATCGACGATGAAGCGGATGACCGGGGCGAGATCCTCGTGAGTGACCTCGCTCAGGCCCATGTGATCGAGGGCGCTGAGCTCGGTGGGCGTCGTACCGAGCGTGTAGCCGTCGGGCTTCGCGTTGCGGACCGCCTCCAGGGCGATGGCACCCGAACCACCGGGCTGGTTGCTGATGATGATGTTCGTGTCGCAGGCGTCCTCCGCGGCAGACGCGAGAGCCCGGGTGTTGACGTCGGTCGAGCCGCCCGCATCGAATCCGATCACGACCTCGATCGTGCGCGAGGGGAAATCATCGGTCTGCTCGGCGTCTACGCCGCATGCGCTGAGGCCGGCAGCGGCCACCGCGAGCAGAGCCGCGGGGATCCGGCGGCTGGGTCGTCTGCTCATCTCAGGCTCCTTCGGGAGGGGATTGGACTATTCCGGATTCCGGATGTAACATCCGGATTACGGTTCAGTGTGGTCAGCACCACATCGCTTGTCAAGCTGTCATCCTGTGAGGGTGCAGGAGAGGAGCCCCATGCCCCCGATCGACGCCAGCCGGATCGACCCGAAGAATCACGTGGCCTCGGTGGCGAAGGCACTGTCACTGCTGGAGCTGTTCACGGAGGAGCGGCCTGATCTGAGCCTGACCGAACTGGTCGCTCTCGGCGGATACACGCGCACGACGACCCATCGCCTGCTGAGCACCCTGGAACTGATGGGCTGGCTCGAACGCTCCGGCGACCGCTACCGGCTGACACTCACCGTCTTCCGCCTCGGCTCGACCGTCGTCAACGGACTGCAACTGCGCAACGAGGCCAGCCATGTGCTGTCCGAGCTCGCCGCGTTCCATGGCGAGGACGTCTACCTGGTAGTGCCCGATGGCCCGCGTGCCGTGTGCCTGGAGCGCATCGAAGGCAAGACGCCGATCCACATCATGGTGCTCGACATCGGCCGCTCACTCCCCTTGTTCGTCGGTGGCGGACCGGTCGCACTGCTCGCGCACCGGGAGGATGATCTGCTGCCCCGCGTCCTCGACCGGGCTCCGTGCCGGACCCCGACCGGACAGGAGCTGGACGAGACCACGCTGCGACAGACACTGCTCGAGACACGCGAGCGCGGATACTCACGCAGCATGGAGGACGTCACCCACGGCGTCGGGGCGTTCGGAGCACCGATCTTCAACGCGCGCGGCCTCGCGGTGGGCGCGATCAGCATCGGCGCGATGGCCGAGACGCTCGTCCGCCGCGAGAGCGAGCTCAGCCGAGGACTCCTCGCGGCGGCCGCCGACATCTCCCGCAGAATGGGCTATTCGGGCTGACCGGCGAAGCGCAGCTGGGCGGTCGATTCGGCGGTGATCCGCACACCCTCACTCCATCCGGGCGGACGGATCGGCAATTCATAACCTCGATCGAGGCGGACCGTCACGGTGTCCCCCTGCACCACCACATCCACTCCGGTGCCGGCCGGGACCACCGAACGGGTCAAGGCCGATGCCTCTCGCAGGTCCAGGACCACCGTCGACCCCGCGCCCCCGTCGACGTACAACTGGTCGCGGGCGAGGCCGTCCGCCGCGGTGAGTGCCGCGCGATCGGCGAGGTTCATCAGGTCGCGACGCTCCAGGAAGGCGGCCGAGGCGTTGACCACCACCGCAGCCAGCAGGCCGAGCACGACGAGCAGGCCGATGGCGAGGACCGAGGTGCTGCCGTGGTCGCGCCTCATGGTGCCCCGCGGTAGGCACCGAAGGGCTCGGCGTGAGTGGAGCTGATGTCGATGCCCGCGAGCGAGCTGCCCCAGGCCTCCGGCACCAGCGGCAGTGGCTGTCGGGTGGCGATGACGACCTCGATCCGGCCTCCGGGCTCGAAACATCCCGGAACGCAGCGCAATTCGATCTCGGGCCGCGCGTCGACGCCGAAGTCCTTCCACGCCAGCTCGGCGGCACGTCTGGCGACCTCGTGTGCGGTCGGCTCGTCGGATGCCTGGACGAAGGCCCGGGTCGCCGCGGCACTCGCCGTGGAGGCCGCATAGGCGGTGCGCTGCGTGTCGAAGACGGCCACGACCGCGTAGACGAAGGGGACGAGCAGCAGCACCACGAGCCAGGTCAGCTCGATCGTGGCACTCCCCCGTTCCCTCATGGCTGCTCCTGGACGACGGCATGGCCCGACACGGTGAGCGGGATGCCCGGACCGACCACGCCGAGCGGCGGGATCTCCGCCCGCATCGTCACCTCCACGACGGGCAGACCGTCGATGGCGGTGTGCCGTGCGGTGACGGTCTCGGCGTAACGGGCCGCGAGCGTCGTGTCGACCAGCCGGCGGGCGCTCCGCTCGGCCTCGCCGAGGCTGGCGCCCAGCGGAGCGGCGGCGCGGGCTCCCTCGGCGGCGGCCGCGGTCAGGGTGGATCGCACGTGGGCGACGAGGGCGAGATGCACGATCCCGAGGACGAGCGGCAGGATCAGTGCCAGCGCCAGGACGAAATCGGGCACCGCGGCCCCTCGTTCACGGGTCATCCTCCGACGGCACTCAATGCGCTGTCGAGCATGGCGCTGAGGCGAGGTCCGGCGATGGCCGTCAAGGCGGCCACCAGTCCCGCGGTCATGATCGTCACCATGACCCAGCCCGGCACGTCGCCGCGTTCCTCGCGGGGACGGTCGATCCATCGTTGCAGCATCGTTCTTCCTCTCTTCGGGGTCAGAGACCGGATGTGAGGGTGAGGCTGACCCACCCGGGATAGAAGGCGAAGATCACGGTGACCGGGAGGACGAGGAAGACGACGGGGATCATCATCGTGATCTCGCGGCGGCCGGCAGACTCCACGAGCGCGCGACGCCCGGCGTCGCGGACATCGGCGGACTGGGCGTGGAGGACATCGACGAGCGGGGTGCCGCGCTCGACGGCGACGGCCATGGCCTCGGCGAAGCGCGCGATGCTCGCGACTCCCGTCCGGTGACCGAGGGCGGTGAACGCCTCCGGCACCGGGACTCCCGAACGCATGTCGGCAAGCAGCCGCGCGAACTCCTCGCCGAGCGGTCCCCGCAGCCTCGCACCGACCCGCTCGACCGCCGCACGGGGACTCTCCCCGGCCGCCACGGCAAGCGCGAGGAGGTCGGCCGCGGCGGGAAACTCCCGCACGAGACGCTGCTCCCGATCGCGCACCCGCGCACTCAGCTGCTGATCGCAGGCGAGGATGCCGATCAGGCCTCCAGCCACGCAGACCACCAGCAGGGGGAATAGCGATGCCCCGCGAGCCGAGGCCACCAGCGCTCCGGCGAAGGCGATTCCGAAGCCGAACAGTCCCCACTGCGCCTGCCGCATCCGGAAGCCGTCGAGGTCCGTCGGGTCCCCAGCGCGCGCCAGTCGTCGAGAGACGCTCGCGCCGCTGCCGACGAGTTCGCCGAGACGCGCCGCGCAGGTACGCGAGATCGACCGCCAACGGAGGCCGAACAGGTCGTTCGGCGGCTCATCGGCTCGCAGATCCCGGACATAGGGGCCGACGCGCGCGAGCAGGGACGGCCGGCGCGCATCGCGCCACGCCAGCACGGCGAGCACCAGACCTGAGCTGAGCAGCAGGCCGATGACCGCCCCGATCACGCGAGCACCCGGTCTTCCAGAGGAAGACGGCCGGCGCGCAGCATCAGCCGATAGGCCACCAGACAGCTCAGCGCCCCGCCGACGAGGACGGCGACACCGGCAGGCTCGCCGAATCTCCCGATCACGTCACGCTGGCCGGCCATGAACAGCAGCACGAGCCACGGCGCGGCCACGGCCAGTCGGGCACCGGAGACCGTCCACGACTGACGGGCCTCCAACTCGCCGCGGGTGCGTTGGTCGTCGCGGATATATCCCGAAAGGGAGCGCAGCATGCGTCCGAGGTCTCCGCCGCCGACCTCCCGGGCGAGCCGGAGCGCCTCGACGACGCGGTCCCCGGTGGGGTCGGCCAGTCGCGCCTTGAGCCGATCCAGGCTCTCCACGAATCGCCCGGAGGACTGGTAGTCGCGCGCGAAGGCCGCGAAGGGCTCGCGCAGCGGCTCCGGACCGTGCTCGGCCAGGCTGATGACCGACTCCGGGAGCGACATGCCGGCGCGCACGGCCGAGGCGAGCTGGTCGACAGCGTCGGGCCAGGCCTGTGTCTGCTCGCGGCGTCGACGCCGTTCGATGCCGTTGACGACAGCGACCGGCAGCACCGCCGTCGCGAGGGCGGCGAGCAGGCCGATGACCGGCACTCCGGTCATGGCGGTGACCACCACCCAGCCGACGGCCCCGAGGACCGCCCCCAGTCCGAGCCGGCCCCAGGGGATGCTCCGCCGACGCGATGTCCGCGGCCGTGGGCCGGAGCCTTCCGCGGTGAGGATCAGCAGCAGGCCGACACCGATCATGAAGCCGATCAGCGCACCCATGCGGCCGCCTCCGTGCGCACGCGCCCCTGGCTCGCATCGTAGATCGTCTCGGTCTCGATGACATCGCCCTCGATACGGCCGGTGACACCGATGACCTCGCGAACGGCACGCCGGCCGTCCGCGGAGATCGCGGTGTGCACCACGAGATCGACACACGAGGCGACCGTCGGCACCACGAAACGAGCCGAGATGTTCTCGCCGGCGAGCAACGGCAGGGTGCACAGCTTGGTCAGCGCCTGCAGCGCCGAGCTCGCATGGACCGTCGCCATGCCCGGCAGACCGGCATTGAGCGCCAGCAGCAGGTCGAGGGCCTCCGCGGCACGCACCTCGCCGACGATGATGCGGCTCGGCCGCATCCGCAGTGCCTCTTTGACGAGCATGCGCAAGGTGATCTCCCCCGTGCCCTCGAGTCCCGCCTGGCGGGTCTGCAACGCCACCCAGTCCGGATGCCCGCACCGCAGCTCGAAGACCTCCTCGACGGAGATGAGTCGCTGGCTGCCGGGAATCGCCCCGGCCAGACAGTTGACGAGCGTGGTCTTGCCCGCCTGGGTGCCGCCGGAGACGATGATGTTGCGTCCGTCTTGCACGGCGGCGCGCAGCAGGCCGGCGAGGTCCGTGTCGACCGTGCCGAGCGAGATGAGGTCGTCGAGGGAGGACGCCTTGGTGACGAACTTGCGGATGTTGACCGCGGTGAAGTCCCGGGCGATCCCGCTGAGCGCCACATGCAGCCGGTGCCCTCCCGGCAGCATCGCATCGACGAAGGGCTGGCTCAGATCGAGTCGGCGGCCGGTGCTCGACAGCATCCGCTCGACCAGCTCGCGCACCCGCTCGGCGGTGAGTCGCACCGAGGTCAGCTCGTGACGGCCGTCGCGCGCGATGAACACCCGGTCGGGCTGGTTGATCCAGATCTCCTCGATCTCGTCATCGTCGAAGAATCGCTGCAAGGGGCCGAATCCGGCCGCATCGGCCACCAGCTGCCCGACCACCACATCGGGATCATCGAGTGATCGCACCGCCCCGGTCAGACTGCGGGCCTCGTGCTCGGCCACCACATCGGCGGCCGCGGCCCGCACCGCCTCGACATCATCGGCCGGATCGATACGCCGCTCACGGACGAGACGACGCACCTGTTGCGCCAAGGCCTGATCCACGGTCCTTTACCCCCCGATGAGAAAACGGACTCTCGTGGGCGATCTTGCACCACATGGTCCGTTTCGGGAAGACCTTCAGATCAGAATGTGGAAAACCTCGTCAGGTCCAGAGCGTGACCGCGGCGACGATCCCGGCCGCCACCACGCCCGCACGCAGCAGCGGCGCCGGCATGCGCCGCGCGATCCGGGCGCCGACATAGCCACCGAAGATCGAGCTGACCGCGAGCAGGCCCACGACAGCCCAGTCGAGATCCGCGATCACCACGAAGATCGCACCGGCCACCACATTCGACGCCATCACCGAGGTGGTCCGGAGCGCGCCGATGATCCGCAGATCGATATCGAGCCCGAGCGCGAGGACCGCGATCATCATGACCCCTGCGCCGGCACCGAAATAGCCGCCGTAGACACCGGTGAGCAGGACGAAGACCGTCGTCAACGGCGACAGCCGGACCCGCGCGGGACGCTCGGTGCCCTCCGGGTGACGGGCGGCCAACCACCGTGAGATCCGCGGCTGGACCCCCACCAACAGGCAGGTGCCGAGGATGAGCCACGGCGCGACCCGTTCGAAGACGCTGGACGGCAGCCCGAGCAGCAGCGCCGCGCCCGCACTCCCCGCCACGCCGGTCAGGAGGACGACCCGAATCGCCAGCCCGCGCACCTGCCGGAGCTCCTCGCGGTAGCCGAAGACGCCACCGGCTCCGCCCGGGATGAGGCCGACCGTATTGCTGGTGTTCGCGACCACGGGCGGCAGCCCGACGGCCAGCAGCACGGGAAAGCTGAGCAGCGAGGCGACCCCGACCGATGAGCTCAGGATGCCCGCGCCGAAACCCGCCGCGAGCACGAGCGCGATCTGCGCGAGGTCCATCACCGCTCCTTCGGGTCCATTGGCCAGGCCACTGAACCATCATCCGCAGCGGACGGCAATGGATCCTCGCCCATGGAGCGACTCCGGCTCAATCGAGCATGCCCTGGCAGGCCACCGCGGCGGCGGTCGGCTCCCCGGCCACGATGGCCTCGGCGACCGCGTCGAGGGCCGCCAGCAGGGCCGGGGTCGCGGCAGGTGCCGGAGCCTGCTCGCTCATCATGTCGTCGAGATCGGCGAGCAGCGGCGTCTCGGCCAGCCGCCGGATGCTCCGCCAGGTGTGCTCGAAGGAACGCGGTCGACCATCATCGGCCAGCATCGCCAACCGCAGCGAGCTCTGAGGGTTCACCGAGGCCGCCCTTGCGAGACCGGCGAGAATCGCCTCCCGCGCCACCGCGATCTCCCGCTCGGGGCGCCCCTCCAGCTGCACGCCGCCGGCCACCATCGGAGCGGGATCGCGCACCATGGCGCCGACACCGTGACGCACCTCGATCCGCCCACGCGTCTCGAGGGCCGCGAGCGCCTGCGAGACGGTCGCCCGGCTGACACCGAGCTCCTCCGCCAACTGGCGCTCCGGGGGCAGGCGGTCACCACCGACGAGCCCCTGAGCCTCGATGAAGTCGGAGATATGGGCAGCCAGGCTCTCATAGAGACGCTCACGGCGGACCGGTGAGAAGCGGTGAGCGGGGTTCTTGGCCACGCCTCCATCATAGTGATCCAAGAGGCTGAGTTGCCAAGTGGCCTAGCCACTTGCCATAGTAGACGCCGTTCTAGATATGACTCCCGTCACATGAACCGTCTTCTGACCCCGAACCCCTCGAGAGAAGTCTCATGACCCACGCACTGATCGCGTTGGCCGTTCTCGCCATCGTGTTCCTGGTCGCGACTATTCGCGGCGTCAACATGGGCGCCCTGGCACTCGTCGCGTCCTTCATCGTCGGCCTCAGCGTCTACGGCTCCACCACCGACGACGTCTTGGCCGGCTTCCCTGCCGATCTCTTCGTCATCCTCGTCGGTGTCACCTATCTCTTCGCGCTCGCGAAGAACAACGGCACGGTCGACTGGCTGGTCCACGGTGCCGTCCGCGCGGTCGGCGGACGAGTCGCGCTGGTGCCATGGGCCATGTTCGCCGTCTGCGCTCTCGTCACCGCCATCGGCGCGGTCAGCCCCGCCGCGGTCGCGATCGTCGCCCCCGTCGCGATGGGCTTCGCCCTCCGCTACCAGATCCACCCCGTGATGATGGGCATGATGGTGGTGCAGGGCGCCACCGCGGGCAGCTTCTCCCCCATCGGCATCTTCGGCTCCATCACCAATGGCGTGGTCAGCTCCAATGACCTCCCCGGCAGCCCGGGATTCCTCTTCGTCGCGACCTTCCTGGCCGCGACGCTCATCGCCGTCATCACCTACCTCGCCTTCGGCGGTCGCGAGCTGATCGCCCAGGGCCGCCAGCAGGCCACCGTCGACGCGATGGGCGCCGAGGCCGAGGCGGTCAGCCACGAGGCCACCCGCCCCCGCGATGCGGGTACCCCGCACTCGGCCGTCGAAGCCGGACGCAGTGTCGCGCCCGATGAGCCCACCGAGGCCGAGTTCCGGCTGAACCCCCAGCGGATCGTCACCCTCCTCGGACTCGTCGCCCTGATGGTCGGCGCCCTCGGCTTCGATCTCGATGTCGGCTTCACCGCCCTGACCATCGCCGTGATCCTGACGCTGGTGTACCCGAAGTCCGCCAAGGGCGCCGTCGAGAAGATCAGCTGGGGCACCGTGCTGCTGATCGGCGGCATCGTCACCTACGTGACCCTGCTGCAGAACCAGGGGGTCGTCGACTGGCTCGGCGACCGCGTGGCCGATGTCGGCAGCCCGCTGGTCGCCGCGCTGCTGATCTGCCTGATCGGCGCCGTCGTCTCGGCCTTCGCCTCCACCACCGGCATCATCGGCGCACTCATCCCGCTGGCGGTCCCCTTCCTGCTCACCGACCAGGTCAACGCGATCGCGCTGATCGCCGCGCTCGGCATCGCCAGCTCCGTCGTCGACTGCAGCCCCTTCTCCACCAACGGCGCGCTGGTCGTCGCCAATGCGGAGCCGCGCGACCGCGACATGGTGTTCAAGCGGCTCATGCAGTGGGGTATGTCGATCGTGGTCATCGCACCGGTGATCGCCTGGGCCGTCCTGGTGCTCCCGACGGCCTAGACTCCCCTCGTCGCACCGCCGTCGCCCGCGCGAGCCGATCTCCCGCGGGCGGCGGCGGTTCGTCGTGCGCTCACAGGAAGCTCACAGCGGACACCCAGCCAGCGGCCGGTCTCAGGCGCGATGATGGACCCATGAGCGCCCCGACCCGCGCCGACGGCACCCGTCTGCGCATCCTGGCCGTCGACGATGAGGACAATCTGTCCCAACTGTTGAGCATGGCCTTCACCCATGAGGGCTTCGAGGTGCGCACGGCGGGAAGCGGCCGGGCGGCGGTCGCGGCCGCCCGTGAGTTCGCCCCCGATGCGATGGTGCTGGACTGGATGCTGCCGGACTACGACGGCCCGGAGGTCCTGCGCAAGGTCCGCGCCTTCTCCCCCGAGCTGCCGATCCTCTTCCTCACCGCCCGCGACGCGGTCGAGGATCGGATCGCCGGATTGACCGCGGGCGGTGACGACTACGTCACCAAGCCGTTCAGCCTCGAAGAGGTCATCGCGCGGGTGCATGCGCTGTTGCGCCGCTCAGGCGCGGCCGTCACGTCCAGCGATTCGACCCTCGTGGTCGGTGACCTGATGCTCGACGAGGACAGCCGCGACGTGACGCGAGACGGTACCGAGATCGAGCTGACCGCCACCGAGTTCGAGTTGCTGCGCTATCTCATGCGCAATGAGCGCCGCGTGCTGTCCAAGGCGCAGATCCTCGACCGCGTCTGGGACTACGACTTCGGCGGCAACGACAATATCGTCGAGCTCTACATCTCCTATTCTGCGCAAGAAGATCGACGCCGGACGCGAACCGATGATCCACACCAAGCGCGGCGCCGGCTATGTATTGAAGCCGGCATGAGCGTGCGGGGGGCTCGGTGGCCTCGGACGCTCACCGGCCGGCTGATCGCCACCTCGGTCACACTGGTGGCGATCGTCAGCCTGCTGGTCGGCGTCGCCGCCACGGTGGTGATGCGCAGCTACCTCGACAGCCGACTGGACGAGCAGCTGGCCCGCGCCATGGACCGCGCCTCGGGCGAGATCGGCGGCGAGTTCCCCGGCCGGCCCCCCACCCAGCCTCCCGACGACGCGCTCTCCCGCTGTGTGGACCGGCCGCCGCTCGCCCTCGGCCAGGGAGAGAACAGCATCACCGCTGTCGTGACCGACACGTGCTCGGCCGGAACGCTGATCACCGAGGACGGTCAGCAACGCGATCTCGCCAGCTCGGTGCTGACGAGACTGGCCGAGGTCGAGACCGACGGCAGCCCCCACAGCGTCGATCTGCCGGCACTCGGTTCCTTCCGGGTCGCCGCGACCACCACTCCCACGGGCGAGGTCGTCGTCCAGGGCCTGCCCACCAGCGACATCGATGCCACGATCTCCAGCCTCATCCGGTGGGAGATCCTCCTCGCGATCGCCGGGACCGGGCTGGCGGCCGGGGTCGCCACGCTCCTCGTCCGCCGCCAGCTGCGGCCACTGCGCCATGTGGCGGCGACCGCACACGATGTGGCCGCGATGCCGCTCTCCAGCGGGGCGGTCGGCACGACCGCCCGAGTCCCGGACGACCTCGTCGTACCCGGCACCGAGGTCGGCCGCGTCGGCGAGGCGCTCAACACCCTGCTCGGGCACGTCGAGCACGCCCTCGATGCCCGCCACGAGAGCGAACAGCAGGTGCGCCGGTTCCTCGCCGACGCCTCCCACGAGCTGCGGACTCCCCTCGCGACCATCCAGGGCTACACCGAGTTGACCCGGCGCACGGCCCCTGCCGATCCGGTGATGCTGACGCAGACGCTCGAGAAGATCTCGGCCGAATCGGGCCGCATGTCGGCTCTGGTCGAGGACATGCTCTCCCTCGCGCGCCTCGATGCCGGGCGTCCGATCCAGCGCGAACCGGTGGATCTGAGCCGTCTCGTGATCGATGCCGTCGATGATGCCCGGGTGGTGGACCCCGGCCGACGGTGGCGACTCGATGTCCCCGCTGAGCCCGTCGTGCTCGAAGGGGATGCGCTGCGGCTCCACCAGCTCGTGAGCAATCTGCTCGCCAATGCCACCCGCCACACGCCGGAAGGCACCACGGTCACCGCCCGGGTGCTGACCGGTCCGACGCGGATCGAGGTCGCCGACGACGGACCCGGTGTCGACCCGGCGCTGCGCGAGACGATCTTCGATCGCTTCACCCGCGGCGACTCCGCGCGGACGCGCGCCTCGGGCGGCGCCGGCCTGGGCATGTCCATCGTCCGGGCCATCGCCATCGCTCACGGCGGAGACGCATCGGTCCGCAGCGTCCCCGGCGACACCGCCTTCACCGTCACCCTCCCCTGAATCGACCAGGGAGCCGCTGACGCGAGTCGCCGTCACCCGGTAGGTTCGACTCATCGTCCAGACGAAGGAGTGACCGATGGCTCAGAAGCAGTCCATCCTCGGCCGCGTCGCCCAACTGACCCGCGCCAACATCAATGCGCTGATCGACCGGGCCGAAGACCCCGAGAAGATGCTGGATCAGATGATCCGCGACTACACCAACTCGATCGCGGAGGCGGAGAAGGCGGTCGCGGAGACCATCGGCAACCTGCGTCTCGCCGAGGCCGATCACGCTGAGGACGTCCGCGATGCGAAGGACTGGGGTGCCAAGGCCCTCGCCGCCTCGCAGAAGGCCGATGCGCTGCGCTCCAGCGGCCAGGACGGTGAGGCCTCCCGTTTCGACAATCTCGCCAAGGTCGCGCTGGGCAAGCAGATCCAGCACGAGGGCGAGGCCAAGCAGGCCGCCCCGATGATCGAGTCGCAGAACGAGGTCGTCGAGAAGCTGAAGACCGGCCTGGTCCAGATGCGGGGCAAGCTCGGCGAGCTGCAGGTCAAGCGCGATGAACTGGTCGCCCGCCAGAAGACCGCTCAGGCGCAGGCGCGGGTCCAGTCCGCGGTCCAGTCCATCGACATCCTCGATCCCACCAGCGAGCTGTCCCGCTTCGAGGACAAGGTGCGCCGGGTCGAGGCGCAGGTCGCCGGCCAGGCCGAACTGGCCGCGTCGAGTATCGACGCGCAGTTCGAGGAGCTCGAGCTCGACAGCACGCAGCTCGAGGTCGAGGCCCGACTGGCCGAGCTGAAGCAGCTCGGTGCGGGCTCGAGCAGCCCGCAGAGCGCCCTCACCTCGCAACCGGACGAAACGGAGAATCCCGCATGAAGCTGACCGAGAGCTACACCTACCCGGCCGCCGTCGACGATGTCTACGCGCTGATCACCGACTCCTCGTTCCGCGAGTCCGGCTGCGAGGCCCAGGGCTCCACCGACTACGACGTCAACGTCGTGGCCGACGGCGGCGGTCATACGGTCACGATCAAGCGCACGATGCCGGCCGATGACATGCCCGACTTCGTCAAGAAGCTGACCGGCAACTCGGTCAAGGTCGTACAGACGGAGGCGTGGAGCCCGGCGGACTCCTCCGGCGGCCGCACCGCCGACGTGAAGGTCGAGATCCTCGGACAGCCCGCCCAGATGAAGGGCAATGCGACCCTCAACGGCAGCGGTGACGCCACCGAGTTCGTCGTCAACGGCGATGTCAAGGTGTCGATCCCGCTCGTGGGCCGGAAGATCGAGCCGGTCGTCGCCAAGGCCATCGTCAAGGCGCTGGAGACCGACGTCGAGCTCGGCACCGCCCGCCTCTGACCAACGCCGCCTGGCGCAGGTCTGCTGCCTGCGTCAGGCGAAGTGGCGATGCCCCGGCGAGCCGCTGTAGGTCTCGCCGTCGACCGTGACGCCCTCCCCCTCGATCGCCGCGCCGATGACCGTCCAACCCTCGGGGACCTCGATGTCGGCGGGGAAGGTCGCGACCAGGGCGAAGTCCTCGCCCCCGCCCAGCATGAAGCCCAGCGGGTCGAGACCACCCAGCGCACTCGCCAGGGTCGCCACCGCATCGGGGACATCGAGTCGTTCGGCCTGGATGTCGATCGCCACGCCGCTGGACCGGGCGATGTGATCGAGATCGGCCAGCAGTCCATCGCTCACATCGATCATCGCCGTGGCCCCCGCCGCGGCAGCCGATGGCCCGGCCGCATAGGGCGGCGCCGGCCGGCGATGCCCGTCGACCGCCACCTTCGGCGACCGGAACCCGCGGCTCAGCGCCGCATAGCCCGCGGCGGAGAGACCGAGCGTTCCGGCATAGGCGACGATATCGCCGGCGCGAGCGCCCCCACGGGTGACCGGCCGCTCGGCATCGCCGAAGGCCGTCACCGAGATGACCACCTGATCGGCGGACGAGACATCCCCTCCCACCAGGTGGGCGCCGACCGTGGCGCACTCGGTCTCGAATCCGAGCACCATGTCATCGGCCCACTGCGCCGGCAGGTCCGGCGGGGCCGCGAAGGCCATCGTCAGTGCCGTGGCCACGCCGCCCATGGCGTTGATATCCGAGAGATTCGCCGCCGCCGCCTTGTGCCCGATGTCCAGCGCCGATGACCAGTCGCGGCGGAAGTGCCGGCCTTCGACGAGGATATCCGTGCTGACGACGAAGGTGCCGTCGGCGGTGGCCACATGTGCGGCGTCGTCGCCGGGGCCCAGCAGGACGTACTCACTCGACCCGATCGACCTCGTCACGCGGTCGATGAGTCCGAACTCCCCGAGGGCGGCGATGGTCTGATCGTCAGTGCTCACGACTTGATTGTCCCAGCCGACGGGGGCGCGACGGAGTCCTTTGCGATAGCGTGTCGTCGCGGTCTCCTAGGAGGGAAGATCATGGCTGTTCAGGCATACATCCTCGTCCAGACCGAGGTCGGCAGGGCGGCGGAGGTCGCCCGCGCGATCGCGGACATCGCCGGCGTGGTCGTCGCCGATGACGTCACCGGGCCCTATGACGTCATCGCGAGGATCGAAGGTCCCAGCGTCGACGAGCTCGGAACCCTGGTGGTCTCCGATATCCAGAAGGTGCCGGGCATCACCCGCACGCTGACCTGTCCGGTGGTGCGGATCTGACCGGAGGCCCTCAGCGCAGTCCCGTGGGCCGGGCGAGGGCCAGCGCCAGAAGCCGCTCGACGAGCTCCGGGTAGTCGATCCCGCTGGCCTCCCAGGCCTTCGGGAACATCGAATAGGGCGTGAATCCGGGCATCGTGTTGATCTCATTGATGACGAGCCCGCCCGCGACCGAGTCGGTCAGGAAGAAGTCGACCCGCGCGAGCCCCTCCCCGCCGATCGCGTCGAAGGCCTGCAAGGCGTAGCCCCTGATCCGGTCGCGCTGGGTCGCGCTGATGTCAGCGGGGATGACATTCTGGCTCGTGCCGTCGAGGTACTTGGCCTCGAAGTCGTAGTAGGCGTGCCCGATGCTGTCATCGACGACGATCTCGCCGACCTCACTCGCGATGGGCATACCGCCCTCGTCTTGGATCACCGCGCACTCGACCTCGCGCTTGCCGTGGGCGGCCGCCTCGACGATCACCTTGGGATCGAGCTTGCGCGCTCCCTCGATGGCCGCGTCCAGCTCACCCCAGTCGCCCACCATCGTGACACCGGAGCTCGACCCGGCCCGCGCGGGCTTGACGAAGACGGGGAGATCCAGGGCGTGGACGCGGGCCACGGTCCGCTCACGCTTGGCCTCCCATTCCCAGGGCAGGATCGTGACATAGGGCAGCTGCGGGAGTCCCGCCGCCGAGAACACGGTCTTGGTGAAGGGCTTGTCCATCGCGACGGCGCTGGCGAGCACACCGGCGCCGACATAGGGCACACCGGCCATCTCCAACATGCCCTGGATCGTGCCGTCCTCGCCCCACGGGCCGTGCAGCAGCGGGAAGACGACGTCCACCTCGTACCGCAGCCGATCCCAGGAGAAGTCGGGGCGATCGTCGCGGACGAAAGGCAGAGTGCCCGGGGCGAGGTCGTCCCAGACACCGGTCTCCTCGACCCAGTGCCCGGCAGGGGTGATCCCCACGGGCAGCACTTCATAGCGTGACGAGTCGATCACCGCCATCACCTCACGGGCCGTCGAACACGAGACACCGTGCTCACTGGAACGCCCACCGAACACGACTGCCACACGCACACGCTCTGTACCGGTCATCGCACAGCACACTACCGGTGCAGGGAGAATGGACCCATGACGCCACGCGATCTCTCCCCCGCCTCCGTCGCCGTGTCCGCGGGACGGCCTCACGCCCCTGGTGATCCGCTCAACGAGCCGATCACCCTGGCGAGCGCCCTCATCCCCGGCGGCGATGCGGAGTACGCACGAGCGGGCAACCCGGTATGGCAGCCGCTCGAGACGATCGTCGGTGAGCTCGAGGGCGGTGACGCCCTCGCCTTCGCCTCGGGCATCGCCGCGTCCGCGGCGGTCTTCTCGCTCGTGCCGCCCGGCGGCGTCGTCGTCGCTCCCGCGCACGGCTACTACGGAACGACCCATCAGCTGCGCCAGCGCGATGACGTCGACCTACGCCTCGTGGACGTCTCGGACACCGCGTCCACCGTCGATGCGATGCACGGGGCGACCCATGTCTGGCTGGAGTCTCCGACCAATCCCGCGATGGAGGTCGCCGATCTTCCGACGCTGATCGCCGCCGCCCACGATGCCGGTGCCCTCGTCGCCGTGGACAACACCTTCAGGACACCGTTGCGTGAGCGGCCGCTCGAGCTGGGAGCCGATATCGTCACGCACTCGGCCTCGAAGCTGCTCGCCGGTCACAGCGACGTCATCCTGGGCCTCACGGTGACCCGCGATCCCGAGCTGTACGGCCGTCTGCGGGCGCACCGACACGATCACGGGGCGATCCCCGGAGCACTGGAGTCCTGGTTGACCGCCCGCGGCCTGCGCACCCTGGCGGTACGTCTGGACCGGGCCGAGAGCAATGCCCAGGAGCTCGCCGTGCGCCTGGCCGACAGCCCGCTCATCGACGACCTGCGCTATCCCGGATTCGGCACGATCGTCGGGTTGGTGCTCGACGACGATCAGCGCGCTCAACGCGCGACCGAGTCGAGCCGGCTGGTGCGCTATGCCACGAGTCTCGGCGGAGTCGAGTCCACCTGGGAGCGACGACGCCGGCACGCCAATGAGGCGCCCACCATCCCCGCGGGCCTGATCCGCCTCTCGGTGGGCATCGAGGATGTCGACGATCTGTGGACCGACATCCAGGCCGCCCTCGGCGCGTGAGGGTCAGCGGACCTCGGGTTTCGCCTCACGGCTGATCAACGCGGCGACGAGCTCATCGGGAGACATCTCGTCGTTGACCAGCGTGCGCACGTGCTCCACGATCGGCATCTCGACGCCGTGCAGTCGCGCCAGCTCGGCGATCGAGGTGCACGACTTCGCGCCCTCGGCGACCTGCCTGGTCTGCTCGGCGACCTGGGCGGCGCTCATCCCCTCGCCGAGCTTCTGGCCGAAGGTGCGGTTGCGTGACAGCGGCGACGAGCAGGTGGCCACGAGATCGCCCAGACCGGCGAGACCGGCGAAGGTCATCGGGTCGGCACCCATCCGCACGCCGAGACGGGTCGTCTCCGCGAGTCCACGGGTGATGACCGAGGCCTTGGAGTTGTCGCCGTATCCGAGTCCGTCGCACACACCCACCGCGAGGGCGATGACGTTCTTGGTCGCGCCGGACAGCTCCGAGCCGACGACATCGGTATTGGTGTAGGGGCGGAACGCCTCGGTGTGGCACCACTTCTGCAGGAACTCGGCCACCCCCGGGTCCTCACACGCGACGACGCTCGCAGCAGGCTCGCGCCGGGCGATCTCCTTGGCGAGGTTGGGGCCGGTGACGATGGCGATCCGCTCAGGACCCGCGCCGGTGATCTCCGCGATCACCTCAGACATCCGCTTGTGGGTGCCGAGCTCGACACCCTTCATCAGGCTCACCAGGACCGCATCCTCACGGAGCAGCGGGGCCCACCGCGTCAGATTCTCCCGCAGCTGCTGCGAGGGCACCGCGAGCACCACGACCCGGGCCTCACTCAGCACCTCGGCCTCGTCATGTGAGGCGATGACCGCCTCCGGCAGGCTGATCCCGGGCAGATAGTCGGGATTCTCGTGAGTGCTGTTGATCGCCTGGCACAGCTCCTCACGGCGCGCCCACAGCCGGACGTCGTTGCCGGCATCGGCCACGACGATCGAGAAGGCGGTGCCCCACGACCCCGCCCCCATCACAGCGGTCGTCACCATCAGCGGTCCTCCTCGGGACGGTAGCCGGTGCGCGGCGCACCGAGTGTATGGATATCGATGCGCGGGCCGGTCGGCCGCTCGCCGCGGACCTGCACCAGCAACTCGGTGAGGGTGTCCATCAGCCGTCCGGTGGCCGCCACGATCTGCCGCTCGCTCGGATCCTCGCCAAGATCGCTGAGGTCGATCGGCTCGCCGACCAGGACCCGGTAGGTCCGACGCGGGAAGAGCCGCAGACGCTTGTCGTAGGGGAACAGGATCTCCTGCGGTCCCCACTGCACCACCGGCACGAGCGGTCGCCCGCTGGCGAGCGCCACCCGCACCGCTCCCGTGCGTCCGCTCATCGGCCACACCTCAGGGTCGCGCGTCATGGTGCCCTCGGGGTAGATCGTGATGATCCCGCCGGTGGCCACCGCCTCGATGGCCGCACGCATGGACTCGGCGGCACCGGAGGTGCCCCGGTAGACCGGGATCTGCTCGGTATTGAGCAGGATGCGCCGCAGCACCGGAACACGGAAGAGAGGATCCTTGGCCAGATACCGCGGCGCGATGCCGTGATCGACCATCCAGTGCCCGAACAGGACCGGGTCCGTCCAGGACAGGTGATTGGCGGCGATGACGTAGCCCGGCTCGGGGAGACGATCGGCGCCGCGCCAGTCCCGTTTGGTCAGGACCATGAGCAATGGCCGCAGGATCCAGACGACGACGCGCATGGTACGCGACATGGATCGAGCGGCCATGCTCTGAGACTACCGGTCCATGGCCGGGGCCCTGGTCACCCCAGCTCGCGCGTCACCGCCGAGAGCGCCTCGTGCAGCAGGAGCGCGGCGTCCTCATTCACCAGCAGACCGCCGGTGCTGGTCTCGGCACGCTCGATGGCGATCCAGGTGGAGGGTGAGTCGAAGTGACGGATGCGGCGCACGATCAGACCATCGCCGTCGGCGACCGGCGGCTGATCCAGATCGCGCTGGGACCCGATGATCGCCGCGAAGTCCGCGAGGATCTGCTCGTGGTACCGCGACTCCGGCGGGTCATTGGGCGAGTGCTCCTTCTCGCACCACAAGGGAAAGTGCTGGGAAGGGTGTGAAGACGACATGGCTACTCCTCCGTCGGCGGGCTGGGTGTGGCTGACCATAGGACGGCGGACAGACAGATCGTGCAGTCATCACGTGGCGTATCCACACCCTGGCGGAACCTCTTATGAATTGTCTTCTATAAAAGGTACAGCCTGCCCACGCCGAACATGCACGAGGGGCCGTCCAGCGTGGTGCTGGAC
>JAEZEJ010000060.1 GCA_023417775.1 Actinomycetes bacterium
CCGGATCTCAGCGACCATCCGGACCGCCCGCTCACGCAGCTCGGCCGGGTACCTCTTCGACGTACTCCCTGACATGACTCCATCCTTCCCAAGGAACGGAGTCTCCGGACTCGCCGGGGCGGTTCACACAGTCGCTCGTCTCCTGATCGAGATCGAGTCGCACCTCCAAGGCGCCGCCGGGCCCGAAGAAGAGGCTGTACGACTGACCTGCCGCTCGATCCGGGAAGAGTTCACCCTCGAAGACTCGCCCATGATGAACGTTGAGAACTTCAGCGACCTACGGGCAAGGTTGAAGGAGTTGGTGCTCGCACCTCATCGGTCCAAGATGTAGTCGGACAAGGTGCGTCACAGCGCCCGCGAGTGCACGTACTCGCGTGCGCTTCGACATCTGGCACTCGACTGCTCTATCCCGTGGACGGTGCTCAGTCATTGAACTGCCTTGGTGGGGTCGTCCTCGTTCACAAACGGTCACCCCGGCGTCAGGTAAGACTCGCCGGACCGTGTCTGGGCCGACACCGAATCTGCATCCGACCTCTTACCAACGACAAGCCACTCTCATAGAGTCGTGCCGCCTCGCGAACATGCTCAAGCGCGAGACCACGGGGAGGGATGTCGAGCCCCGTCTGAGTGATGATGCGAAGCACCGTCCGTCGCTGCACTCCGAATCGCTGCGCCAACTCATCCACCGACGTACCGCTGGCGTACGCATGGGCCAACGCGGCTCGATTCGGGGCATTCAAACGGGTTCGAGGACGTAGCGAATTCTTCGCTACAGGGCAACGCACATCTCCGATAGCCTGGCCCTCGGGGCGACGCCTCGAACGTTGGATTCCCGCAGGACACGGCGAATCAGGGTCTTCACCGGCTTGCGGGGATTGAGAAGCATCCCGCGAGGAGCACCGAGCGGCCGGCGCGTATCGAGACCACGCCGACGCAAGGATCATGCGGTGAGGAGGGTGTCGCCGATGAACCAGTGCTCGCCGTCGTGGGTGGGTAGGGCGTGGCGGAAGGTCTTCCGTTGATGATGCTTCTTGCAGAGGCACCAGAGGTTCCCGCCTGAGGTGGGGCCTTCTGGGTGGGGTATCCGGTGGTCGATCTCGCACCTGGATGCCCGGGTCTGGCAGCCGGGGTAGCGGCAGATGCCGTCTCGGAATCGGATCGCGTTGCGTAGATGGTCGGGTGGATAACGCCCCGTATAGACGGTCTGGAGGATGTCCTCTCCGGTGTCGTCGATGAGGACGCGGTACCAGAACGGATTCGCGGTCGTGGCCAATTCCCTGACGAGGTCGGCGGGGATCATCCACTCACGGTCCGCGCTGACCCCGGGCTGATCATCAACACCCGCCAGCGTCGAGGCCGGGACCATGACCCCGATCGCCACCGCCGGTGCCTTAGCGCCGTCATGTTCAGGATCGACCTCGGTCAGCGCCCCGAGGAACAGGTCGGCACGCCGCTGATCGAGGTTGCGGTCGTCCTCAGGGGCACAGATGGCTTTGGCGGCCCTGTCGAGCCGAGCTTCGATGTCCGCGAGCACGATCGACGGGAGGTGGTTGGCGTACAGGTCGCCCGTCCCATCGTCGTGATGCGTCACGCGGATGGAGCGTTCGGCATAGATGCTCTCGTAGCGTTCGGCGGCATGCTCGGGCTCTTCCATCGCCACCCGACGCTTCAACCACGACCTGAGTTCGGCAACCGTATGGGACTCGGCATAGGCCGCGATCCGAGCATCGAGCCGCTCGAACGACTCAACATGATCCAGCTTGCCCGCCTCACGACCGACCTCAGCGATCCGCTGCCCATCCAGACGGCCCTGGGCGAACGCCACCCACGTGACCGGCAGATTCTCCCGCACCGTCTGCGCCTCAGCGACTCGATTCTGGACGACATTCTCCGACCAGCCCAACGCCTGCGCCACCGTCGAGACCCGAGCCGCGAACTCATACCCCGTCGCCTCAACCCCACCGAGGTAGTCCACGACGCCAGCAAGCCGATTGAAGTCCGCGATCGCGCTCTCCCGACGCAGACCCACCAGCGCGGTCAGCCCGGCATCAGCAGTAGCGGTCAACATGCTCACAATCTATGCGAGACCACCGACACTTTCGATCGAGAGGCTTGGCGGTGTGGATATCGCCGGTCGCGGTCCAGAAAGTGGGACCCCAAGGTCAGGCTTAGTTTACTTAGGTTACCTTTAGCTTTACTGGCGACCATCGCGGTGCTTCTCGGCGTCGCGACTACCAAGGAGAGGCGTCTGCCGTGGAAACCCCCGTTTCACGCGCACGGAGCAAGTCCCCATTGCTCGTGCTATTGACATCGTTGCTGATCGTCCTGAGTGGGCTCGCATTGCCGAGCGCCGCCCAGGCAGCCCCCGAGCAGGGCACCGTCTCCGGTGCCACGCTCGACTGGGGTGTCAAGCAATCGTTCCGCAACTACCTCACCGGCCCGATCGCGCACGGCTCGATCACGATGCTCGGGTCGGCGACGCAGGTCGGCGGCGCCAAGGGAGGATTCTCCTGGCCGGGCGGCGCCGGTGAAGCGGGGACCGACGGAAACTCCGCGGATGTGAGCTTCGGCGCCGGCAATGGCGTCCACTTCCGTGGACACGAGATGACGGTGGGCGGCCAGACGGCCGATGCACTGGATATGCGCTTCACCAACCCGCGCATCGTCGTCACTTCGGCGACCACCGCCGAGCTGTACCTCGACGTCCGCAGCCGCAAGTTCGAGGGCATGACCTCGATCAGCGACGAGTTCTTCGATCAAACCAACGTGCATTTCGCCGACGTCGCGCTGTCCGCTCCCGCGACGAGCGGCTCGACCCTGACCTGGACGAACGCGCCAGCGACGCTGACGGAGACCGGCGCTGAGGCCTTCGGCGGGTTCTACTACCCGGGCGATGCACTCGATCCGCTGACCTTCAGCCTTCCGGTCACCGCGACGCCCGATCCCGAGGCCACCACCACGTCGCTCTCCGTCGCTCCCGAGGGCGATGTCGAGGAGGGCACCGAGGTGTCCCTCACGGCTACGGTCGCGCCGGCCGCCGCCGGAACCGTCGCGTTCCGCAACGGGGAGAACGCGCTCGGCGAGCCGGTCGCCGTCGCCAATGGCACCGCCACGCTGAAGACCAGCGACCTTCCGGTCGGCGACCACAGCATCACCGCCGTCTTCACCCCGGCCGATGCCACCACCCATCTCGGCTCCACGTCGGACCCGGTGACGGTCTCGGTCACGGAGACCCCCGACCCCGACCCCGTCTGGGAGCCCAAGATCGAGGTCTTCCGCGAGGACGGCACGACTCCGGTAGGCGACACCAAGCTGTCCGAGGGCGACAAGGTCGTCGTCAAGGGCTCCGGCTTCGATCCTGAAGGCAATATCGCCCAGCCCGGCGGCAGGCCGCCGATCTCTGCCGGTTCACCGGCCGGCAGCTACGTGGTGTTCGGCCACTTCGCCGAGAACTGGCAGCCCTCCGGCGGCAATGGTGAGCGCAATGTCGGCTCGCAGCGCTGGGTCCTCAGCGAGGACGCGCTGAACCAGGTTCCGTCGAACTTCCAGGGAGCGATCCGCGGCCAGTGGGTCGAACTGTCCGAGGAGGGCGAGTTCACCTGGGAGGCCACGCTCGAGGAGCCGCAGAAGCTCGCCGAGGGCGGTCACTACGGCATCTTCACCTACGGTGCCGGCGGCGTGAAGAATGCCGATCAGGAACTCGAGGTCCCCCTGAACTACAAGGCTGCCGGTTCTGAGCCGGAGCCGGTCTGGGAGCCCACGATCGAGGTCTTCGCCGAGGACGGAGTGACGCCGATCGGCGATGCCGACCTCGAGAAGGGCGACAAGCTGGTCGTGCGCGGCAGCGGCTTCGATCCCGAGGCCAATGTCGGCGGTCGCGGCGTGCCGATCCCGAACACCCTTCCGCAGGGCACCTATGTGACCTTCGGCCACTTCGCGGAGAACTGGAAGCCGTCGGCCGAGGTCGCCTCCAGCCAGCGCAAGATCGGCTCGCAGGGCTGGGTCCTGACCAAGGACACGCTCGACCAGATCCCGCCGAACTTCAAGGCGACCGTCGAACGTCAGTGGGTGCCGCTGTCCGATGAGGGCACCTTCACCTGGAATGTGACCCTCGAGTCTCCTGAGGCGCTGGTCCAGGATGGCCGCTTCGGCATCTACACCTACCCCGGCGGCGGCGTGAAGAACGCCGACCAGGAGCTGGCCGCGCTGCTCGGCGACTACACGGCTTCGCCCGATGTGCTCAAGTCGCCCGCCGCCACGTCGATCGCCGAGGGTGAGAGCGTCTCGTTCGAGGCCACCGGCAAGGGCGTTCCCGCTCCGTCGGTGCAGTGGCAGTCCAAGTCGGGCAATGCCGACTGGGCTGACATCCAGGGTGCGACGGCGACCAAGCTCGACCTCGCCAATGTGTCGGCGGACAAGGACGGCACGCAGTACCGCGCCGTCTTCACGAACGAGCACGGCAAGGCCGAGTCCGCTGCCGCGACTCTGACGGTCGAGGCCGCTCCGGTGCAGCCCTCGGACCCGACGATCGAGATCGAGAAGAACGGCTCGCCGGTCAAGCAGGTCAAGCCGGGCGACAAGATCGACATCGAGATCTCCGATCTGAAGCCGCAGGAGAAGGTCTTCGTCGAGGCGCACTCCGATCCGATCGCGATCGGCAGCCCGGTGGCGAACGCCGGGGGCGTCGCCACCGCCAGCTGGACGGTTCCGGCCAGCTTCCCGGCCGGCGCGCACAATATCGTCGTCTTCGCGGCGAACGGTGACGCCAAGGGCGCCGAGCTCGGACGCCTGCCGTTCGCGGTCGCTGCGGCTGAGCCGATCGGTGAGTGCCGACAGGTCACCAGCGAGTCGCTGACGTGGGGCGTGAAGCAGTCCTTCCGCAACTATGTCGGCGGACCGATCGCGCACGGCAATATCTCGGTGCTCGGTCGCACGACGCAGCCCGACGGCGGTGCGTTCGTCTGGACCAAGGGAGCCGGCAAGTCGGCGCTCGACGGCAGCGCCGTCGACGTCGCCTACGGCACCGGTAACGGCGCCCGCTTCACCGGTCACCAGATGGGCAGCGACTACGCGCTCGACCTGCAGTTCACCAATCCGCGCGTGGTCGTCACCTCGGCCACCACGGCTCGACTGCACGTCGACGTCGCAGGTCGTGACTTCAAGGACATGACCAGCGTCGGCGAGCGTTTCGAGACGAAGGACGTGCACTTCGCCGATCTGGCGCTGAGCGCTCCGGCCACGTCCGGCGCCAAGCGCACCTGGACCAACGCCGCGGCCACGCTGACGGCCGATGGTGAGCGGGCCTTCGGCGGCTTCTACGAGGCCGGCACCGAGCTCGATCCGGTGTCCTTCGACGTGACGACCGGCGCTCAGATCGACTGCGACGACGTCCAGGGTCCTGGCGGCGGCTCGGGGGAGACCCCGGTCGACGGCGGTCCCGGCGGCGGCGATGACAACGGCAACGGCGGCGGCAACACGCCCGGCACCGGCAACGGCGGCGACGCCGGTGACCAGTGTGTCGCTCGTGAGGTCACCGGCGGCAGCCTCGAGTGGGGCCTGAAGGCCAGCTTCCGCGAGTACGTCGGTGGACGCATCGCCAAGGGCCAGTTCTCCGGCGGCAGCTTCTCGGTGACCGGCGGCGCCGTGAACCCGAACGCGGACGGCATCGGCAAGGTGAACTACTCCGGCACCATCACGGCCACCGGTCACGGCGGACTGCTCAACTTCAAGCTGAGCAACCCCACCGTGCAGATCACCGGCCCCGGCTCGGGCGTGCTCCATGCCCACGTCAGCTCGACCAACACCAAGGGCGAGACCGTGGTCAACGGCGAGGTCGCCTTCGCGAACCTCTCCTTCAGCGGTGGGGCGGTCAACGGGGACACGATCAGCGTCTCCGGTGCCTCCGCGACGTTGACGGGCGCGGGCGCTACGGCCTTCGCCGGGTTCTACGATGCCGGGACCGCGCTCGACGCGGTCTCCTTCACCGCCAATCTCGGCGGCGAGGTTCCGTGTGATGGCAGCACCGATCCGGGTCAGCTCCCGAAGACCGGAGCCGAGGCCAATGCCGGCCTGCTGGCGCTGGGCGCCTTCGCGATGCTCGCCGGTGCGGCGATCCTCGGCCGTCGTCGGCAGCTGGTGAAGCAGGGCTGCTGATCCAGCCCGGCACAGGGTCCGCCCCGCCGCCCGGCGGGACGGACCCTGTCTTTTCGACGAAAGGACAGTGGACATGAAGACAGCGGACATGAAGTACGGGGTCGCGGCCCGTGCCGCGCTCGCCGCGACGATCGGCGTCGCCGGCCTCGTGGCCCTTCCCGCGGCCGCGTCGGCGGAGCCGACCGATACCGCCGACACCTGCGAGGTGACCGGCGGCTCGCTCAGCTGGGGCATCAAGGAGAGCTTCCGCGCCTATATCTCCGGCACCATCGCCAACGGCAGCTGGGAGACCAGCGACGGCGCCACCTACGAGACGCCGGCCTTCGGCTGGACGCCCGCGACCGGGACGGTCGACAGCCAGACCGGCGCCGGCCAGGTGTCCTTCACCGGAACGGTCCATTTCACCGGACATGACGGCATCCTCGACATGACCCTCGCCAACCCCACGGTGCAGTTCGCCGAGGACGGCAATGCGACGCTGCTGCTCGACACCCGCGGCACGGACACGTCCGGCGAAGTCGCGGTCGACGTCACCCAGGAGCCCATCGCCGAGCTCGGCGCCATCGGCCCGATCGACGCCGCGAGCGGCACCGCGACCTTCGCGGACGTGCCGGTGGCCCTCTCGGAGCAGGGAGCGCCCGCCTTCGCGGACTTCTACGCACCCGGTGAGGCCCTCGACCCGTTGACGGTCTCCTTCGAGTTCGCCTGCGCCGAGCCGGAGCCGGAGCCGACCGAGGCGGCCGCGGATGACGATGCCGACACCGAGGCGACGGCGGCGGAGTCCGATGACTCCTCCGGCACGCCGTGGGTGCCCATCGGCATCGGCGCCGCGGTGGTCGTCGTGGCGGCCGGTGTCGGCACGGCACTGTACCTGCGTCGCCGGGGCAACGCGGCCGAGTAGGCGACATCTCGACGCGGCCCCCCCCGGGACCCGGGGGGGGGGGGGGGGGGGG
>JAEZEJ010000066.1 GCA_023417775.1 Actinomycetes bacterium
GTCCCGGCGGCGCCAACTAGGCCCCAGAACGTCCGCGCCGCCCCTTCGTCGCGCAGCGGAACCTCCTATACTCGTGAGGTCCACGCCAGTGGGCACCCGTGCGTCGCGGGGAAGCCGGTCGGAGTCCGGCACTGTCGCGCAACCGTAGGCCTTCGGGCGAGTCGGGGGACCGGGCGCAGCGGGTCCGTCACGACACACTGTCGCGTCTCGCAGTGGGGGGTCCGGGCCTTGGTCGCCACCGTCAGTCCTCCACGGCGCCGCCACCGCCGGGCCCGCGACCTGCACCCCGGGGCGTGGTGGATCTGGGCCCTCGGCCTCGCCGCCGCAGCCTCGGCGACCACCAATCCGATCGTCCTGCTGCTCGTGATCGCGGTCGCCTGTCTGGTGGTCGCCAGCCGCCGGGGCGATGCTCCCTGGGCGCGGGCCTTCCGCTTCTACCTGTGGTTCGGCGCGGTGATCGTCATCGTGCGGATCGTGTACCGCCTGGTGTTCGGCGGCGGATCGGTGCCCGGCGACACCGTGCTGCTGCACCTGCCCGAGATCCCGCTGCCCGAGTTCATCCGGGGCATCCGGCTGCTGGGCGATGTCACCTCGACCGCGCTGCTCGCCGGCTTCTACGACGGTCTGCGGCTCGCGGCGGTCGTCATCTGCGTCGGCGCCGCCAATGCCCTCGCCAATCCCAAGCGCCTGCTGGCCTCGGTGCCGCCGGCGCTCTACGAGGTCGGCACGGCGCTCGTCGTCACCATGTCGGTCTTCCCGCAGCTCGCGGAGAGCGTTCAGCGGGTCCACCGGGCCCGGCGGCTGCGCGGGGAGCCGGGCCGGGGCGTCGGTGCCCTGCGCCGGCTCGTCGTCCCGGTACTGGAGGACGCACTGGAGCGGTCGATGACGCTGGCCGCCGGGATGGATGCCCGCGGCTACGGCCGGTCCGGGACCGCCTCGACGCGGGCCCGGGCGGTGACCGGAGGCTTCCTGCTGGCCGGACTGTTCGGCCTGTGCATCGGCACCTATGCCTTCCTCGACCAGACGGCCCCTCGATGGCTCTCCTGGCCGGTGCTGGCGGCCGGGATCGGATGCGCCGCCCTCGGCTTCCTGCGCGCCGGTGAACGGGTCGATCGCACCCGCTACCGGCCGGATCGCTGGCATCCCGCCGAGGTGGTGACGGCGGCCTGCGGCGTCGCGGCCGCCGTGGGGATGCGCTGGGTCGATCCGCGGGCGGCCTATCCGCCGCTCACGCAGCTGCCGGAGGTCGCGATCCCCGCCCTGGTCGCGGTGCTCGTCGCCGCTGTGCCGGCCTTCGCGACCCCCGAACCCCGGCGGGCGGTCCGATGATCGAGATCAGCGATCTGAGGTTCACCTACGACGGCGACTCGGCTCCGACCCTCGCGGGGGTCGACCTGCGGATCGACGAGGGAGAGCTCGCCCTCGTCTCGGGCCGCACCGGATCGGGCAAGTCGACCCTGCTCGGCGTCTTCAACGGTCTGGTGCCGCGCTTCAGCGGTGGCACTCTGGCCGGCGACGTCCGGATCGACGGAGCCTCGGTGATCGGCCGACCGCCCCGCGAGCTGGCCGCGCTCGTCGGCTATGTGCCCCAGGACCCCCTCGACGGCTTCGTCACCGACACGGTCGAGGAGGAGCTGGCCTATGGCATGGAGCAGCTGGGGCTGCCGCCCTCGACGATGCGCCGCCGGGTCGAGGAGACCCTCGACCTGCTCGGCCTCGCCGATCTCCGCGATCGTGCCCTCCGCACACTGTCCGGTGGGCAGCAGCAGCGGGTCGCGATCGGTTCCGTGCTCACGATGCATCCGCGTGTGCTGGTCCTGGACGAGCCCACCTCGGCTCTCGATCCGACCGCGGCCGAGGATGTGCTCGCCACGATCGCCCGCCTCGTCGACGACCTCGCCCTCACCGTCGTGGTGGCCGAGCATCGGATGGAACGCGTGATCCCCTTCGCCGATCAGCTCATCGTTGTCGAGGACGGCACGGTGCGCAGCGGCCCGCCGGCCGAGGTGCTGAAGGATGCGCCGGTGGCGCCGCCGATCGTCGATCTGGGACGGCTGGCCGGCTGGGATCCCCTGCCCCTGTCGGTGCGCGACGCGCGACAGCGGATGCGCCGTGAGCCGCTGGTGCTCACCGAGCCCGAGCCGCGGCCGGTGCCGGCGGGTGCCGTCGTGCTGGCGGCGCGGAGCATCAGCGTCAGCTACGGCCCGATCACGGCCGTCGATGCCGTCGACCTCCAGGTGCGCGCCGGTGAGGTCTGCGTGCTGATGGGGCGCAATGGATCGGGCAAGTCGTCGCTGCTGTGGGCGATCCAGGGCACCGGCCGGCGCGATGCGGGCCGGGTGTCCGTGGGGGAGCCGGGCCGGGATCCGGCCGCCCTGTCGGCGACCGAGGCGCGGATGCTCGTCGGTCTCGTGCCGCAGACGGCGAGCGATCTGCTCTACCTGGAGAGCGTCGACGAGGAGTGCGCCGCGGCCGACCAGCAGGCGGGCGAGCCGGGCGGCACCTGCCGTGCACTGCTCGACCGGATCGCCCCGGGCATCCCGGGAGAGCGCCATCCTCGCGATCTGTCCGAGGGGCAGCGGCTCGCCCTCGTGCTCGCCATCGTCCTCACCGCCCGTCCGCGGGTGCTCGCCCTCGACGAGCCCACCCGTGGACTCGACTACCCCGCCAAGGCCGAGCTCGCGCGGATCGTGCGAGGGCTGAGCGAGGAGGGGCATGCCGTCGTGCTCTCCACGCACGATGTCGAGTTCGTGGCCCAGGTCGCCGACACCGTCATGGTGCTGGCGGACGGACAGGTCGTCTCGTCGGGCCCGGTACGTGAGGTCCTGGCCGAGTCCCCGGCCTTCGCGCCCCAGGTCGCCAAGGTGCTCGGCCCGCGGTGGCTCACCGTCGGGCAGGTGGAGCGGACCCGATGGTGAGCTCCGCCGTGCCCGTCGGCCGCAGATCCGTCGCTGTGCTGACCCTCGCCTCCCTCGCCGGGCTCGTCATGTTCTGCTGGCCGCTCCTGGCCCAGCCCGCCGACGACGCCGCCCGCGTCGACCAGCCCTTCCTGCTGATGGCGCTGCTGCCGATCGTCGCCCTCGTGGTGCTCGCGGAGCTCTCCGAGGGCGGCATCGACTCGCGGACCCTCGCGATCCTCGGGGTGCTGACGGCCGTCAACGCGGCCCTGCGCACACTCGGGGCCGGGACCGCCGGCATCGAGCTGGTCTTCTTCCTGCTCATCCTCGCCGGCCGGGTCTTCGGCCCGGGCTTCGGCTTCGTGTTCGGCTGCACGACCGTGTTCGCGTCCGCGCTGCTGACCGCCGGGGTCGGACCGTGGCTGCCGTTCCAGATGATGTGCTCGGCCTGGATCGGCATGGGTGCTGGGCTGCTCCCGCGCCGGGTCGCCGGCAGGACGGAGATCGCCCTGCTGGTGGTGTACGGAGTGGTCTGCGCCTATCTCTTCGGGCTGCTGATGAATCTCTCCACCTGGCCCTTCGCGATCGGCATCGACTCCGGCGACCTGTCCTTCGTGCCGGGCGATCCGCTGAGTGAGAACCTGCGGCGCTTCGTCCTGTTCGCGCTGCTGACCTCGACCGGATGGGACACCGGCCGGGCGATCACCACCGCCCTGCTGCTGGTCGTCCTCGGCCCGGCGATCCTGCTCACCCTGCGCCGGGCGGCCCGCCGGGCGCGTGTCATCCCCATCGAAAGGAATCCCGCATGAAGCGACTGCTCGCAGCCGCCGCGCTCGTCCTCCCCGCCCTCGTCGTCGTCGCGGCTCCCTCGGCCGCGCAGGAGGAGTGCGAGGATCCGGCGGACATCCCGATCCTCGTCGACTACGGCTCACTGGAGGGCGGGCAGCAGGTCGCGTGCGCCCAGGACGCCGCCCAGATGAGCGCCCTGGCCGCGATCACGGGCGCCGGTCTGGAGATCGAGGGGACCGCCGAGTTCGGGGACAGCGTCGTATGCCGGGTCGAGGGGCAGCCCAGTCCGGATGCCGAGTCCTGCGATTCGATGCCGGCGGGGGACAGCTTCTGGGGCTTCTACATCGGCTCGGAGGGGGCCTGGGAGTTCGCTCAGCAGGGTGTGGACCAGCAGGTCCTCGCGGAAGGCGATTTCATCGCCCTCGCCTACGGGGACGGGACCGCCGCGCCCGCCACGGCCCCAGATGACGAGCTGCGAGCGCAGGCCCAGGAGGGGCGTGGTGATGTCCCGCCGGCCGACGACCCCGCCGCGGAGGAGGCCGCCGAGGACGAGGGCGGAAACGCCGGTCTCATCGCCGGAACCATCGTGGTGGTGCTGGTCGTCGCAGCCGCCGTCGTCGTCGTGCTGCGCCGCCGGCGTGCCTGACCGATCCGGGATCTCAGTAGGAGGTGCTGACGGGCGGCGCGCCGTCGGCACCGAGTTCCACGACTCCCGTGGGGGGTTCGCCGAAGGTCATCGGCAGGAGCTCGAAGACGAGCGGGGTCAGTTCGACGTCGGTGTCCCAGGCGATCGTGCAGATCAGCGGCGGGCTCCCCGGCCCGAAGAAGGGCGGGTTGTCGGGGTCGGGCGCGAAGACGGGCCCGCCCGGTGCGGACTCGGCGTCGCAGGTCCATCCCGGCGCGTCGATCGCCAGGATGCCCGCAGCATCGTCGGGGAAGGTGAAGGCGGCGGTGATGGGGATCGACGCCGGGCCCTCGCCGGAGAGCGTCGGCAGCAGCGTGAAGACGACCGACCAGGCGCCCTCCTGGTCTGAGAGCGGCTGAGGCGCGACCGGTCCCAGGGCGAGACCGGTGAGCGTCGCGGGCTCCGGCTCGGGTTCTGGCTCTGGCTCTGGCTCGGGTTCCGGTTCGGGTTCAGGTCCCGGTGGGGGAGCCGTCCCCGGCTCGGGGGAGGGCGACGATGTGCCGCCGGACGGCGGCAGCGGTGCGATCCGCACGGGCCCGGCGACTGCCGCCGGAGGCTCATCCGCCGTGGGACCGGGGGTGGAGACGAGAGCCGGCTTCGCATCGGCGAGCAGGGAGTCGGAGGCGGGGGGCGTCCGTGGTCCCGCTGGTCGATCCTCGAGGATCGACGGAGTCCGGGGAGCCGTGGTCGCCGGTGCTTCCGCCTCGGCCTCGCTGACCGTGGACGACGGCGCGAAGACGATGAGCGCGCCCACGAGGGCGGCGGCTCCCGCGATCCCGATGGCAGCCGCGGCGATCGGCCCGGAGATCACCGAGGAGGCGGACGAGCCCGAGGAGGCGGACGAGCCCGACTCGCGGCGGATATCGGCCGGCCATCCCGCCGCGGGCAGCGCGACGAAACCGCACAGCGCGACCGGCCAGAACCAGGCCCCGAGGCGCCGGTTCACCTCGTCCAGCAGGGTGTGCTGGGCCGCGCAGTCCGCGCATTCGTCCAGATGACGCATCGCCTTGGCCTGCGCGGACGGGCTCAGTCCCCCGCGCACCAGCATGCTGAGACGATCGCGGGTCCATCGGCAGGGGAGTCGTCCGGGAGGGGCGAGGTGGCCGCTGAGATAGCCCCGTCGCAAGGCCTCCCGGGCACGGTAGGCCCAGTCGGAGACCCGCGGGGCGGGAACGTGCAGGCGTTCGGCCACCTCGGCGACGGAGAGCTCCTCGACATCGAGCCACCAGAGGATCTCCCGCCAGCGCTCGGGGAGGGAGCGCATCGCCTCGGCGGCGCGACCCGCATCGATGTGGTCGAGGAGCTCCTGGACGTGGGGCTGGTCGAGGAGCCAGTCGCGGTCCGAGCTCGGTGTCTCCCGGGCCCCGGAACGCTGCTGGTCCAGATGCAGGCGCCGCACGACGGTGGCCAGGTACCCGCCGACATTGCGTTCGGGACCGCGCCCGTCCCGCAGGGCGGTGAAGACGCGAGTGAAGGCCTCGGCGACCAGATCATCGGCTCGGCCGGGGTCGAGAGCGGCGGCGACCCGGCGCAGAGCGATGGAGTGCTCTCGATAGAGCGCGTCCATCGCATCGGGGTCGCCCGCACGGGCCGCGTCGAGCAGCGGGCCATCGTCCGCGAGGAGGGTCATGGTGGCTTCCTGGGCATGGGCATGACAAAGATGGTGCTCTCCCGAAGCCCTGTCATGGTAAGCCACCGATCTCCGTCAGCGAATGTGAGCTAGATCACATTCATTTCCGCGCGAGATTCGCGCCGCTCGCCGGTCTAGTTGGCGTGGACATTCTTCGCACACCGGTGACCCTCGTGATCGAGGACCCGAGCGCCCTGTCGGCCGAGGTCTGGCGGGCGCTCGCCGAGGCCGGCGTCAGAGCCGATATCGCGCTGGCGGAGGCCGTGCGCCGCCGCGACCTGTCGAGCGCCGAGGCGTGTCTGATCGCCACGGGGCCGGGTCTGGTCATGGATCACCCCGGCCTGCTGCGGGCATGGCACCACGACCGCGAGATCGCCGAACAGGCCGGCCCCCGGCTGCAATGGGCGCTCCGCCTCGACGGCAGCCGGATCCGGCCGCCGCAGCCCCCGTCGTCCCAGGGTGCGGATCGGCTGGTGGCGCGGGCGCTGCGCGCGGTGGGCGAGCAGGAGGCCGCACTGGAGCGAGCGCTCCCGACGATGATGGGGGTCGCGGTCCGGCTGCGCGACCTCTCGCCCGCGCTCCGCGCGGAGCTGGGGCCGTGGTCGGCCTTCCTCCACGAGCAGTGCGCGCGAGTGCTCCTGGCCCATAGCGAGATCGACCTGGCGGCGGAGATCCTCGAGCAGGGCGCACGGGAACGGGGAGACGCCCGCAGCCGCCGCGCCGTGGACGTGCTGCGGGCCCTCCTGGACGCCGTGTCGGGGGACATCGGGTCGGCACGCCGCCGCCTCGCCGAACTCGGAGAGGCGCGGGCGGACCGGGCTGGGCCGACCCACGCCGCCGCGGAGATCATCGTCGCGGTCGAAGACGGCCGGATCACCGTCGCCCGGCGGCTGGCCGATGCGCACGCGGCCGCCGGCCATCCCGACCTGCTGGCGGCGGAGATCGTGCTGCTCGTCGCGGAGCATCGCGGCGAGGACGCCCGCCGGCGCCTGCCGGCTCTCCCCACCAGGCATCCGATGCGCCGCATCCTCGCCGACGCCCTCGCGCCGGGCGGCCCCGCCGAGTCATGGCACCGGTTGACCGGCATCGACGATCTGGCGGCCAGGCCACGAGCGCGCCTCCAGCGCGCGGTCCGCGAATACGCCGTGGCGCGCCAGCTCGGACATATCTCGGCGAGCACCGCGGCCGCCCAGCGGATCGTCGACCTGATGCGGTCGTCCGAGCTCACCTGGCCGCTGCTGTTGCTGAGCGTGCAGGACGCCGGAGCGCTCGCGGAGACCACCGGTCTGAAGATCCGCGGCGTGGGCGGTGCCTCCTCGGCACTCGACCGGCTCTCCGCCAGCGAGCGCGCCGTGCTGGTCGAGATGGTGCGCGGCGGCACCGAGGCCGAGATCGCGCGACGGCTCTACCGGTCGGCCAACACGGTGCGGACCCAGAGGCGCTCGATCTACCGCAAGTTGGCGGTCGACAACCGGGACGACGCCATCGCCATGGCGCTCGAGGCAGGGCTCGGTCCGCCGTCCCCGAGACCGGGTGCGGCCTCGTGCGATCGGTGACCACGAGGCCGCTGGCCCGGCGGTACCGGGCGGGCTCCTCCCGAGGGACTAGTCCCCCGGCTCGTCGGGGCCAGACCGGGGTGAAAACGGGGGTGAACTCCGCCGAGGAAAGGATCCGGCGGCATCTCGACCACGAAGGATCATCAGGCGGACCAGCGGTCCGCGCCACCTGCAGCACTGTGAAGGAGTAGCTCTCGCATGAGGGAAAGACACCAGACCGCCCGGGACGTCCCCCGGCAGCAACGCCCACTGGGAGCGGCGCGACGACTGTTGATCGTCGTGGCCGCCGTCCTGGTCGGCTTCGCCGGGGCGCTGGTGACGGTGGCGTCGCCCGCGTCGGCCGCGCCCAATCCGAAGATCATCGTCGACGGCATCGAGCTGAGCTGGGACGGCGAGGGACAGGTCGAGATCGGCGACACCCTCAGACTCGACGGCACCTGGGATGCCAGCGATGCCGAGCCGGTGGAGGGCGACACCTTCTACGTCGGCCTGCCGCCGGAGCTCCGCTTCGACACCGCCATCCCCTTCGACCTGCTCGGCGCCGACGGCGAGACCTGGGGCAGCTGCCTCACGGACCCCGCCAGCGCACAGGCGCTGTGCACGCTCAACGACCGGGTCGAGGACTGGGACGGCGCCCGAGGCACCTTCTTCTTCGAGGTCACCGCGAACCAGCGCACCGAGGCCACCGAGGTGACCGTCGACGCCAATGGCGAGGGTCGTCCCGTCGTGGTGCCCGGTGAGGGCGGCATCGGCGACGGCATCGAGCTGCCCGGCGAGGTCTCGAAGTCCGGTGTGATGAACGGCAACAACTGGTCGATGACCTGGACGGTCGATGTTCCCGGCGCCAATATGAGCGGCCAGGACACCGTCACCATCACCGACACCCTCGGCGCGGGTCATGTGCTCTGCGAGCAGCCCGGGTTCAAGGTCGAGACCGTCCGCGGTGACACCGTGAACGATGTCACCGGCATCGCGACCTTCGACGGCGAGCCGGGCGACGCCCAGTTCGGCATCGTCCTCACGGCCCCGCAGGGCGGCTTCTCCGCGGACGTCACCTACCGCATCACCTACCGGACCTGCACGCCCGACGGGCGGATCGACGAGGCCGGCACCACCTACGACAACTCGGCTCAGGTCGAGGGCTGGGGCGAGGCCGGCGTCGGCATCGGCCAGGTCACCAACCGGCCGTGGCAGCTGGGCATCAACAAGTCCGGCAGCGTGCTCGGCGGTACCGAGCGCAATGGCAAGATCCGCTGGACCATCGAGATCCCCGGCAGCAAGCTGGTCGGCAAGGACGGCTTCACGCTGGCGGACACCCTCGGCGGCGACCACGCGCTCTGCGAGGACACCGTCTCGGGCATCCGGGTGTTCGAGCGGTACGGCCCGAGCAACGACCGGCGCGCCAACATCACCGATCAGCTGGTCGCGACCCCCGGGGCGTCGACCGACACCTCCTTCGCCGTCGACTTCGCGATCGCGGAGGGCTCCGAGCTGGAGTTCAGGGACTCGGACTGGCGCTACGTCATCGAGTACACCACCTGCGCCACCGCCGACGGCCTTCCCGAGGGCGGCACCCCGTTCACCAACTCCGCGAGCATCGACGGCGAGGTCGCGACCGGCGGCACGCAGGTGCCCGGCCGCGCCGAGGGCAAGGGCGGATCCATCAATACCGGCACGGTCGTGATCGGCGACGAGGACTACCTGCCGCAGACCACCGTCAACTGGAATGTGCGGATCCCCGGCGAGAAGCTGGCCGATCTCGACGAGGCGCTGACGATCACCGACCAGCTGAGCAGCACCCATCAGGTGTGCGAGGGCGGCGAGAGCGTCGCCGAGTCGCTGCGGCTGCGGGTCCGCGCGATCGATCAGATCAACAACGGCGGCCTGGCCACGGTCGATCTGACCTCCTCGACCCAGGCCGGCTACGACCCGGAGACGGGAAGGATCACCTTCACCCTCGACCCGGCCGATGGGTTCAGCCGCGAGTACCAGTACCTCATCGAGTACACGACCTGCACGACCAGCGGCGGCATGGACGCTCCCGGCACGGTCTACAGCAACGAGGTCGCGTTCAGCACGATCGTGTGGAACAACTCGATCACGCAGAACAACCGCGCGGGCGGCACCGGCCAGGGAGTGACCCGCGGCTCGGTCGCGATCTCCAAGGACCTCTCCGCCACCGCGGGTGCGCAGTTCGTGCCGGCCGGCACGGAGTTCACGGTGCACGTGGCCGAGGTCGACCCGGCGGGTGTGACGCAGAACGAGTACGACCTCCGGGTCCCGCTCGACGGTGATCCGGTCAGCGGCTTCACGCCGCGTGGGGCCGGGTGGACCTTCGAGCTGTCGGAGCCGACCTTCCCGTCGATCCCGGGCGTCGTCTTCGGCACGCCGGTGTTCGCCGAGTCGACCGGCGTCACCCCCTCCGAGGACGGGTCCACCGCGGTCGTCGCGGTCACGCCCCGGACGAATGTCGCGGTCCAGCTGACCAATGCCGCGCAGCTGGGCAGCCTGAACATCGTCAAGGAGATCGAGGGGGCGGCGGCCGGACTGGTCGACGCCGATCAGGAGTTCATGATCAACGCCTCGATCGACGTCAGCGCTCTGGGCGAGGGCTTCCCGGCGCAGCCGGACCGCCAGTTCCCGGTCACGGCCGGTGAGCCCTATCAGCTCGCCGATCTGCCGATCGGCGCCGTGGTCACCTTCTCGGAGGCCGTGCCCGCCGATGACGACGTATTGACCTGGGGCCCGGCGCGCATCACGCCGGAGACGATCGAGGTGACCGCCGAGCACGTCAGCACGCCGGCCACCATCACCGTCACCAACTCGGTGGAGCGCACGGTCGGGACCTTCTCGCTCTCGAAGGAGGTCACCGGTGCCCAGGCCGACAACCCGGCGGTGCCCGACGCGGTCGAGGTCATCGCGACCTGGACCGAGGAGGGCGGCTCCGAGCAGACCAAGGCCCTGTCGTTGCCGACCGACGGCTCGGCCGTCGATCTCGGCGAACAGCTCCTCATCGGCACCCGGGTCACCCTGACCGAGACGCCGCTGGCGGACGGGTCGAGCATCGCCTGGGGCGCGCCGGTCTGGTCTGGCACCGGAGTCAGCATCGACGGCGAGTCGGCCGTCGTGACGGTGGGTCGCGATGCCGAGGCGCATGTCACGGTCGAGAACCACGCCGCGACCTCCACGGCGGGACTCAGCCTGCTCAAGGGCATCGCCGGTGAGGCGGCCGGCGAGGTCGGCGACGATGCGGAGTTCCCGGTCACCGTGACCTGGACGGATGCCGAGGGCGAGGAGCAGACGCGTGAGCTGATGATCAACGCCCGTGAGCCGGTCGACCTGGGTGAGGATCTGCCCGCCGGGACGGTCGTGACGATCACCGAAGGCGACGCCCCCGAGATCGACACCGTGATCTGGGACGCGATCACCATCGGCGGCGATGACGTCACCGATCACGGCGACGGCAGTGCCACCGTGGTGGTCTCCGACCAGCAGAGCGAGGTCACGCTGGTCACGGTGACCAATGAGGCCACCTGGGCGCCGGGCACCTTCTCGCTGAGCAAGGAGCTCGTCGGGGTGGCGCCGGATCACGGCGACGTCCCCGGGACGTTCACCGTCGTCGCCCGCTGGCTCGACGCGGACGGTGCGGAGCAGTCCGCCGAGCTGACGGTCCCGACCGATGGCACGGTCGTGCCCTTCGGCGAGGACCTGCCGCACGGCACCGAGGTCTCGCTGAGCGAGGTCCGGCCGGAGGACTCGGCCAGCTTCACCTGGAACCGCCCGACGTGGGACGGCGACCGTGTCGAGGCTCATGACGACGGCACCGCGGTGGTCACGATCGGCGCGGCATCCGATGCCTCGGTCGAGCTGACCAATTCGGTGACCGCCCTGAGCGGGAGCGTGAAGCTGATCAAGGCGCTCGACGGCGACGGTGCCGGCGCGGTGCCCAGCGGGACCTCGTTCCCGGTGCGGGCCTCCTGGGTCGACCTCCAGGGCGAGCCGCAGCACCTCGACACCGAGGTCACCGCGGGCACGCCGGTCGTGATCGACGGGGTGCTGCTCGGCACGAAGGTCACGCTCACCGAGTCCGCGACCGAGTCCGAGCTGCCGTCCACCATCCGGTGGAGCTCGGTGCGGTGGAGCTCGGAGGATGTCGAGGCCACGAGCGATGAGAAGGCGAAGGCCGCCTCGTTCACGATCGTGGGCGCCGACGGCCAGCAGGCCGCGGTCACGGTGACCAATGCCTTCGACGAGCTGGACACGATGCCGAGCACCGGCGCCCCCGAGGGGCTCGCCTGGATGGTGCTGGCCGGTCTGGCGGCCCTGGCGGGAGGTGGCCTGATGGCGCAGCGCCTGCGGAGGCGCTGACCGAGACCCCCACGGCGCGGGCTTAGCTCCCGAGGCGCCCGCGCCGTGGGCCTTCACATGAACCGCGCATGTGAGGGAGGGGCGGGGGGGGGGGGGGGGGGGGG
>JAEZEJ010000080.1 GCA_023417775.1 Actinomycetes bacterium
CCCGTTCGGCGTGTCGGGATGGTAATCACCTAGCTGAGACATGAGGCCATAGATGATCAGAGGCCACGCCAGCAAAGCCAAGCCGACGGCTAGATTGGATGCGACGGACTGTCTCATGCGGCCTAACGCCTGAGTTAAGCCGTGCCGCGAAGCGGCATCGGCTTGAACGAATTGTTAGAGGTCACACCCAGGTACACTGGACGCTCAAGTGCAGCCGCATAGTCCGATTGACGGATGAATGGCCATACGTCCACCTCCCCCTGCTGCTTGAACCAATTTGCATAGAATCGGTTGGCAAGCCCTAACGTAAGTAGGTTGGCGAGCGCAAGAGAAAAGAACTGCACGCCACGGAGCTCCGGCCACTCGTATGGCAAGTCGGTCTTTAGGAAGAGCACCCAGCGGGCGACATGCGATTTGTTATTGCGGGACAGCGCGTGCTTGCCCCGAAGCCGATGCTCTTCCAAGTCAGAGTACAAGTGCCAAGCACCTTCTTGATAGATTGCCGCAATGGCAGGGTCTGCGGTGTTGAGAGCGGGGAGCCGTGTGTCCTCGAACTGGTCATTGGTAATGGTGCCCGAAACCAAGGCTCGAATCGCCTGTGCAAATCTGTCACGTGCCTCGCGGTCAATCATGGTGACCTCTAACGCCTGAATTAAGCCGCACCGCGAAGCGGCGTCGGCTTGAATGAATTGTTAGGCATCATCGCGCTTGTGCTTTCAGGGCCCCAACGAGCTCTTTAATCGGCTCACCGAATCCGAGAAGCTCCAACAGGCTATCCAAAAGAACCTCAAGGAATTCTGTGAACTTCTCCATAGCGCGACGCTTTCCTCCCAAGGCGCGAATTGCGAGGTACCGCAGCAGATCAAGCTTGTATCTCAGCTGTTCGCCCCAGAGCCCGACTTGGATTAGTGATTCTTCACGGGCTTCACGCAGTGCGCCGATAAAGCGCTCAAGGGGGTTAGTCTGTCGGAACTCTACCCATGCCTCTGCTGCCTGATTTCTGACAAATCTAAACGGTCGTATGGTCAGCCAGTCGGCATGGGGAGAAAACTCATAGCCGTTGTGTGAATCCCCAACCCAGTGATAGATGCTCTCCATCAGATTGATGAGAGATTCACGATCTTCTTGAAGTGCCATGCAACCTCCTTGTGATGCCTAACACCTGAGTTAAGCCGCGCCACGAAGTGGCGTCGGCTTGGACGAATTGTTAGGCCTCATGGAACGTGAAGCCCGCAGACGTGTTGCCATCCCATTCGTGCACGGGACACCAGACATGGAGACGCCACAGGTGATCTCCCCTAAACCACAGCTCCGCATCCACCGGAACGCCACTGGCGAGCTCAATCTCCGAGTCCAGCGACAGACTGTACTCGGGGCCGACCGAAACATTCTCAAACGTGGTCCATACGCCGCGGGAGTACGCATCGCGGCGCTCTACAGCAAGCCGAGCGATTTGCTCCCTTTCGGCAGGACGGTGGAAGCAGAACTCTTCGAGAAGTGCTCTCTCAAACTCGCTGAGTGGCTGCGGCATGAGGCCTAACGCCTGAATTAAGCCGCGCCGCGAAGCGGCGTCGGCTTGAATGAATTGTTAGGCCTCAATGGCCCGCCCACACCAAGAACGCCTCTAGCATGTCCGGGAGATTTGGCACGCCTCCGGCCGCCTCAAACTTTCCAGACTCAACCTTGCAATGAAGCCAATCTACATCGTCTTCTGAGTCACCGCGATGTATTGACTGGAAGGCCTTGCCATGGAGATCAGTGTCCGCAAGGTCAACGCTAAGCAACCAACCAGGGTTGTCCAGCGTATCGATCTTGATGCCATACGAATGCTCCCAGTCGCCGTCGCATTGAGCGGCGTACCAGTTCCGTAAGCGACTTAGCTGATTCATGAGACCTAACACCTGAGTTAAGCCGCGCCGCGAAGCGGCGTCGGCTTGAATGAATTGTTAGGCCGCTAGTCGACGACAGCCGTACCCCACCCATCGTAGTCACCGCCATGCTTGGACGCCACCTCCTCAAGGGTGCGGGTAGCGGCGGTCATTGCCTCAAGTTGCGGGGCCATACGACGCGTGGCGTGTATTTGCCATTGGGATTGGCTGGCGGGCTGGTCAATTGAGGTAACAACGTAACCGAGTTGCTCCATCTCAGCGGCAGCCGCATTGGCCTGGGATTCGCTGGGAAGAAACATGAAGAAGTCTATGTCGTGCAACTTTGAGATGTCAGATCCGGCTGCTACGAGGTTTTCAATGACGCGAGCATCTTGCTGCTCCGCAACGGACTGAGCCGGGCAAGAACCGATGACCAGCAGTAGAAGAGCGCCCAGATACGAGAGATTTTTCATAGCGGCCTAACACCTGAATTAAGCCGACCCGCGAAGCGGGTTCGGCTTGAATGAACTGTTAGGCCGCATTGTTACAGCCACAGGCTAATCACTCCAAACGTAACCAGTGCAGTACAACAGGAAGCAGCAAGTAACGAGCGAATCTTTGCGCCGGTGAAGCTGAAGCCAGATAACCAAAGGGCACCCAGGAAGCACAAGAGGCCGGCAGAGAGAACCGCGACAGACACACGACGACTTGCCGCAATGGCCCCGTTCGGCGTGTCGGGATGGTAATCACCTAGCTGAGACATGAGGCCATAGATGATCAGAGGCCACGCCAGCAAAGCCAAGCCGACGGCTAGATTGGATGCGACGGACTGTCTCATGCGGCCTAAC
>JAEZEJ010000106.1 GCA_023417775.1 Actinomycetes bacterium
CGCCTGGGCGTCGACGCGGCCGCGCGGCGGCGGCGCCCCGGCGAGTGCTCCGGCGGCCAGCGTCAACGGGCCGTCCTGGCGCGTGCCGTCATCGCCGAGCCCGCGGTACTGGTGGCCGATGAACCCACCTCGGCCCTCGATCGAGCGAGCATCGCGGCGATGCTCGCGGTGTTGACCGAGTATCGCCGGCGCGGCGGCGCCGTCCTGATCGCGACCCACGACGAGGAGCTCGCGGCACTCGCCGACCGCGTCTATGCCATCGACGACGGCCGGCTGCGACTCCGGGCTCCGGCGCCAGAGGAAGAGGCGAGAACACCATGATCGGCAGTGGTCTGCGGGTGACCGCCAGCGCCTCCGTGCTGGGGGACACCGATACGGCCGCGGAGGTCGACCGATGCCTCGGCGAGAAGGACCGCCGGGAGCAGCGGCTCGAGTCCGTGTCCATCGCCGACGCTCCCGCGCCCGTGATGGGGGAGCGCGCCGCTCGGCTGGCGTGGGCTCGCCACCCCGGGAGGCGCGATGACGCACGGGTGGCGCATGTGCTGGCGTGCAGCACGCCCACCGGTCCGCCACTGTGGTCGGCCGCCTCGTGGATCGCCGCGCAGACGATCGGCGCCGACCGCGTGGCCGTCGCCGAGCAGCTGTCGGCGCTGTGCAGCGGGGGAGTGGCCGCGCTGGGGACCGCCGCACGCTGGCTGGCGTGCGAGCCGGAGGTCGACAGCTGCCTGGTGACGGCCGCCGATGCGATCGATCCACGGGTCCTCGACCGATGGGCCTTCGACGGCGGCGTGACCCTCGGTGATGGTGCGGGTGCCGTGGTGCTGGCGCGGGAGGGCCGAGGCCACTCGCTGCTGTCCGTCACGACCGGTGCCGATGTCGGACTGGAGTCAGCGCAGCGCGGTGCGGCGCAGATCGGCTTCGAGGCCGCCCGTCCGATGGATCCGGCGCGGGTCCGTGACCGACTGAGGGAGGCGGTCATGGACCCCGAGAACCCGCTCTCGGTCGCCGCGATCGTCGACCGGCATCAGCGGCTGCTCGTCGAGGTGGTCGATCGGGCGCTCGCCGAGGCGGGTCTGGAACGCCGGGACATCGTCCACTGGGCGCTGCCCTTCGTGGGAGCTCAGGCGCTCGAGCACGGCTACCTGCGGCCACTCGGCATCGACGTCGAGGACACGAGCGCGAGCCTCGGTCTGACCACCGGCCACCTCGGCGGAGCCGACGCCCTCGTGGCCGTGGACCGTCTCGAAGCCGGCGGCCGGATGGCCGCCGGTGATCCGGTGGCCCTCGTCGGGGTCGGCTCCGGGCTCAGCATCTCCTGCGCCCTCCTCGGCTGGTGAGTTCCCGTTCCTTCGCTCAACGGATAGGGGTCACGAGGGGAGAGGGAGGTCGAGGTCGGCGCGGAAGAGGCCCTGCTCCAGCCACATCGCGGCGGTGGCCCCGGCGCCGGCCGCTGCGATCACCGATGCCGCTGGGCCCGGGAGCTGGTCGGAACGCGCGCCGTCACCGGCCGCGCTCACGCCCGCTACGCGGGTCCGGCCGAAGGCGTCGACCGCGACACAGCCGTCGGGCAGGACCTCCGCGCCGAGCCGCTGCCCGAGGTCGGACTGCGCGGTGGTGCTGGGGAAGGCGAAGAGCGCGGCCCGGGAGAGGGTCGTCCCGTCGGCGAAGACGATGCGCAGGTCGCCATCGCCCTCCAGCCGGTCGATCGGACGCTCCTCCACGACGATGCCGTGCTGAGTGAGCGATCGGCGCACCTCGCCGTCGACCTCGAGGGGTCCGTCGGACACCAGGATCATGTCGCTGCTGAAGCGATCGGCGATATAGCGTGCCTGCAGTGCCGCCACGAGCGAGCCGCCGAGCACGGCCAGCGGTTGATCGCGGCTCTCCCAACCGTGGCAGAACGGGCAGTGCCGGACCGTGCGCCCGAATCGCTCGCGGAGACCGGGGATGTCGGGGAAGTGATCGGTGAGCCCGGTGGCGAGCAGGACCCGGCGCGCGGTGAGGGTCTCACCCCCGGCCAGCTCGGCGTGGAAGGCATCGATGTCACCGGTGACGGTGGTGACCGTGTCCTCGCGGAGCGTCACGCTCGGATAGGCGCTGATCTCGCCACGGCCGATCTCGCGCAGTCGCGCGGGGTCGGCGCCGTCGCGGCTGAGGAACATGTGCATCTCCTCGGCCGGCGCGTTGCGGGGCGTGCCGCTGTCGACGACGGTCACCGCGCGGCGTTGCCGGCCGAGCACCATCGCGGCGTTGAGTCCAGCGGGTCCTGCTCCGACGACGAGCACGTCAAGCATGGGCATCTCCTTCGTTCGGTACCTGGGAGGGGTGATGAGGCCGCCGTTCGAGACCGATGAGGCGACCGTGGTCGAGGGTGACGACGACATCGGCCGTCGCGACGACGGCCGGGCTGTGGGTGACGATGACGACGGTGGCGCCGGCGATCGCGGCGCGCAGGGCCGCGATGACCTCGGCCTCGGTGCGGGCGTCGAGCACCGAGGTGAACTCATCGAGGACCACGAGGGGTGAACCCTTGGCGATCGCGCGGGCGATCGCGACCCGCTGGCGTTCACCCGAGGAGAGCAGCGCGCCGCCCTCGCCGACGCGTGCCTCCCATCCTCCCGGCAGACGTGCCGCGACCTCGTCGAGGCCGGCAGCGCTCGCTGCCGCCGTGATCTCCGCGCGCGGAGCATCCGGCCGGGCGAGCGCGATATTGGCCGCCATGGTGTCGTCGAAGAGGTGGGTGTGCTGGAAGACCGGGGCCACGAGCCGGGCCACCCCGGCGGTGCCGAGGTCGCGGGTGTCGACGCCGCCGAGGCGCACCTCGCCGGAGGTCGGGTCCAGCATCCGGGTCAGCAGTCCGATGATCGAGCTCTTGCCCGCGCCGGAGGCGCCGACGATCGCCACCATCGCTCCGGCCGGGATCTCCAGCGAGATCCCGTCCAGCGCCCGCGTGCCGTCGGGATGGACCAGCGTCACCCGGTCGAGCGTGACGCCGACGCCGGTCGACGCGAGTCCGGGCTGTCGAGGCATCGCCGGCTCCGGCAGCCGTTCCCCGTCGAGGAAGTCCTCGATCCGTTGTCGTGCGGCGGCGGCCAGCCGGGACGCCCCCGCGTGCTCGCCCGCGTGCAGCAGCTGCTCGCCCGCACGGACGATCAGGACGGCCAGCGTCAGCAGGCCCGCGACATCGACCCGGCCGGCCAGGACGGCCCAGCCCACGGTGACGAGGAGGAGCGCGATGACGCACTGGATCACCACGACGTAGCCGGCGAGTCCGGGCAATGCCCCGCGCAACAGGCGTCGTTGGCGCCGATCGAGCCGGTCCAGCGCGCGGGCGACATGTCCGTCCGGGTCGTCGGCGCGCCCGGCGGAGCGCAGCACGGGCTGTTGCTCGGCGAGCTCGACGATGCGCGTCGCCACCTCGGCCGCGGCCTCGTGGAGCTCTGCCTCGTTCCGCGCCACCCGGCGCCCGCACCAGACATAGGCGGCGAGAACCAGGGGAAGCAGTGCGAGGCCCACCGCCGCCACGGCGGGGTCGATGAGCGAGGCGACCGCCAGGGCGGTGACCGGCGTGACGACCGCGCCGATCGCGGGGTCGAGGAGATGGGCGGGACGCGTGATCAGGCTCATCACATCGGCGACCGCGAGACGGCTCACGGTGCCTACCGCGGGACCGGTCAGCCGCCCCGGGGCCATGGCACCCACCTGTTCGCCGAGGGAGGCGAGCAGCGGCCCGGCGAGGGCGTAGCCATGGGAACGTGCCAGCGCGGTCCCCATCGTCTGGAGCGCCGCCCACGCGACCCAGAGGAGGCCGAGGGCGGCGAGCGACGGCCAGGGTGAGCGCGCGTCCTCGAGCGCCCGGAAGAGGGGGAGCAGCGCGGCGATGCCCGCCCCCTGGGCGGTCGCGGCGGCGACCAAGAGCACGGTGGCGATCCGCAGGCCGCGACGATGCTCCTCGGGTACGTGGGACACGGGCAGCCGGGTCAGCACACGACCTCCTGCTGCTCCGACCAGAGTCGGGCGTAGTGGCCCTCGCGCGCGAGCAGGTGCGCGTGGTCTCCTCTCTCGACGACCCGGCCTGCGTCGAGGACCACGATCTCGTCGGCGTCGCGGACGGTCTCGAGCCGGTGGGCGATGAGCAGCACCGATCGTCCCTCTCTGGCCGCGGCGAGTCCGCGCAGCACATCGCGTTGGGTCCGCTCGTCGAGAGCCGACGTGGCCTCGTCCAGCACCAGGACGGCACGGTCGGCGAGGACGGCGCGCGCGAGGCACACCCGCTGCGCCTCGCCACCGGACAGCTCGATGCCCTCGCCGACGACGGTCGCGTAGCGGTCCGGGAGGGTGGCGATCCGGTCGGAGATCCGGGCCACCGCGGCGGCCCGGGCGATGTCCTCGGGGGACGCGTCCGGTGCGGCCAGGGCGATGTTGTCGTGGATGGATGCGCGCAGGAGGCGGGGATCCTGGGGGACCCAGGCCACCCGGGTCACGACGTCCTGCTCGTCGAGATCGGCGTAGTCGACCCCGTCGAGCGTCATCCGACCCTCGGCCACCGGACGCAGTCCCGCGACCGCCTGGGCGATCGTCGACTTGCCCGCTCCCGATCGACCCACGAGGGCGACCACGGTGCCGGGGCGCATCGTGAGGTCGACACCGGCGAGGGCGACATGGTCGCCGTAGGCGATGGCGACGTCCTCGAGGGCCACCGTGACGCGCTCGCCCGGTCCCGCGGGCGGCAGCACCGGTGCGTCGCGGACGGTCTCCTCGTCGAGGAAGTCGCCGATGCGCTGTAACGCGGCCCTGCCGTGGCCGACGTCCTGGAGGGCGAAGGTGAGCGGCAGGAAGGGCGCGCCGAGCGCGGGAGCCAGCACCACGGCCGCACTGACGGAGACGACATCGGCATGGCCCGTGGAGACCAGCGCCGCCCCCGCGACGGCCGTCGTCGCCATCGCCGTGAGCGGCGAGAAGGCGAGCTGCGTCGCGGCGTTCGCGCCGGTGAGCCCCCGGGCCCATGAGCGCACGAAGCCCGCGTACTCGCGCGCGGCCTCGTCGAAGCGGCGGTGGACGCGGTGTTCCGCGCCGAAGAGACGCACCGGCCCGATGCCGCGGACGAACTCGGTCGCCGCGGCATCGAGCTCGGTCGCCGCCGACTGGAACCGGGGCATCGTGGTGCTGATGCGACGCATCGCGCGTCGGTGGAACACGATGCCGACCACCACGGGGAGCAGGGCCGCCGGCAGCAGTGCGGGCGCGGTGACGGCGATCGCGACGACGACGGCCGCGGGCATGGCGACGAGGCTCGCCAGATCGAGGATCGCGTGCCCGACGAGGTGATGCAGTGCCCCGATGTCATCGGTCACGGCACGCTTCACCCGGGCGGAGGATCGCTCGTCGAAGAACCGGAGGGGCAGCCGCGACAGGTGGGCGACGACGCGCTCGCGCAGCGAGTGCTGCAGATCGGCGTCGGCGCGGTGGCTGAGGGCGAAGGCGCACGGATGCAGCACCGCGCGAAGGAGGGCGGCACCGCCGCCGAGAGCGATCCAGCCGGCGACGTCCGCGGACCGGCCCTCGGCCACGGCCGCCGCGAGGTACACCAGCGCGACCGCTGGCATGACACCCGCGACCGAGGCCGTCGCCTGCACGGCGATCGCGGCGGCGAGCCTCGTCCTCACCGGGGCGAGCAGCGATGCGGGGGTCGCCGGTCTCGGGGTGACGGCGCTGGCGGGCGATGACATATGGATAATGATAATCACTCGCAAGAGGAGGAGTGGACATGACCCGTGACGGGGGAGCCGTGCAGAAGACACGGACCGAGGTGCTCGAGGTTCTCGCCGAGGTGCTCGGCGAGCCGGTGGACGATGCGCACCCGGCGGTGACGCTGGCCGAGCTGGGCCTGGAGTCGCGCCAGGCGTTGCGGTTGAGGCGGCTCGTCGAGCAGCGCCTCGGGCGGTCCGTCGCCCTCGTCGACCTCACCGGGGAGCAGACGATCGATGCGGTCGTCGCCGCGGTGGAACGTGCCGAGCCGGCGGCCGGCGTCACGGCGCAGCCGTCCACGTCCGCCGACGAGGGCCGGCTCACCGAGGTCCAGGCGGCCTACTGGGCCGGGCGGGATCCCGAGCTGGATCTCGGCGGAGTCGCGACCTACTGGTACAACGAGTACGAGTCCACCCCGTCGGGCGATCTCGATGCCTACTGCGACCGGCTCGAGCGGGCATGGGCGCGTCTCGTCGATCACCATCCGGCGTTGCGACTCGGCGTGACCCGTGACGGCCGCCAGATCGTCCGGGAGCCGGTGGAATGGGCCTTCGAGCGTGTCGACCTGCGTGACGCCGCGGACGCGGACGACCGTGCAGAACGGCTGCGCGAGCGGAGCAGTCATCGGGTGCTGACCGAGGAGGACGGCCCGCTGTTCGCCATCGGCGCCCTGCTCCTGCCGGATGGCCGGGTGCGCGTGATGGTCGGGCTCGACGCGCTCATCGCCGATCTCACCAGCTGGCGGTTGCTCATGCGCCAGTGGGGACGGCTCGTCGCCGATCCGGACCATCCGCTCGAGCCGAGCACGATGAGCTTCGTGGAGCATGCCGCTCACGCCCGAGGGACGGAAGCGGATCGCCGGTGGTGGCGGGATCGTGCCGCGACGCTCCCGCCGGCACCCGCATTGCCGGCGGATCGTGGTCAGGCGCATCGGCGGTTCTCCCGGCACCGCACGCGACTCGGCGCCGAGACCTGGGCTGAGACCCGCCGTCGGGCCGCTGACCACGGCGTGACGGCGACGGGAACCGTGCTGGCCTGCTATGCGCTCGCGCTCGACCGCTTCGGGGCCGGTGGCGAGCACACGCTCGCCCTGACCCTCGCCGGTCGGCCGGACAGCGGCGCGGAGCATGTCGTCGGGCAGTTCGCCCAGACCGGTCTGCTCGCCTGCCCGGATCCGCGAGAGCGTCCCGGCGATGGCTTCGCCGGCTATGCGCGCACGGTCGGGCGCGGCCTCTTCAACCTCCTCGATCACGCCTCCGTCGGCAGCGTCGAGGTGCGGCGCCTGGCCGGCCGGGATCCCTCGGCGGCGGACTTCCCGATCGTCTTCACCTCCGGAATCGGCGGGGGAGAGGACCGTCACGACGGCTGGCTCGGCGAGCGGGTCCATGGCGTCTCGCAGACACCGCAGGTCCTGCTGGACCACCTGGTGTGGGAGGAGGACGGCGAGCTGGTGCTGACGATGGACGCCGTCGAGGGCGTGTTCGACGACGGGATCGTCGAGGGCCTTCTCTCGATGGTCGCGACCCTCGTCGAGACCCTCGCCGACCAGGGTGCCTGGCAGGCTCCCGGTCTCGGATGGGACCCGTCCGGCGGTCTCCCGGCGCCCCGGCCGGAGTCGCCCTTCGCGGACGCGGGTCCTCTCATCGCGGATCCGGCGCGTCGCTGGTGGACATCGGAGCCGGCCGTGATCGCGGACGGCGCCCCACTCGGCCATGGTGCGCTCGCGGAGCGCGCTGCCTCGGTCGCCGCGATGCTGCGGTCGGCGGGTGCGGGACCGGGGGACCTGGTCGTCGTCGCTCTGCCCAAGGGGGCCTCGCAGATCGTGGCGGTCCTCGGGACGGTCGGTGCCGGGGCAGGCTACGTACCGGTCGACCCCCGGTGGCCGGAGCAGCGACTGTCCTCCGTCGTGCGCCGGTCCGGCGCACGGTGGGCGATCGTCGCGGAGGATGCTCCGCCCGAGGCGCTGACCGGCGTGGGGACGGTGGTACGGCTCGCCATCGACGGCCGGGTCATCGGGCGCGGACCGGCGGGAGAGGACCGGGGCGCCGCGCGAGCTCGCCCCGATGACCTCGCCTATGCCATCTTCACGTCCGGTTCGACCGGTGAGCCCAAGGGCGTCGCGGTCACGCACCGACAGGCGCGCTGCACCATCGACGACATCGTGGGGCGCTACGGCATCGGGCCGGGGGATCGGGTCCTCGCGTTGTCGGCGTTGACCTTCGACCTGTCGGTCTTCGACATCTTCGGGCTGCTCGGCGCCGGTGGCGCGATGGTCCTGCCGGCCGCCGACGAGCTCCGGGATCCCGGAGCGTGGGCCCGGCTCATCGGTGACCACGGGGTGACGATCTGGAACACCGCTCCGGCTCTGCTGGAGATGCTCGTCGAACATGCCGAGCATGACCCGGTGGCGGCGGAGCGGCTCTCCTCACTGCGCATCGTGATGCTCTCGGGAGACTGGATCCCGGTCACGCTGCCGGATCGATTGCGGGCCCTGGCGCCGAAGGCGGACGTGCACTCGCTCGGCGGTGCCACCGAGGCGGCCATCTGGTCGATCACCTATCCGATCGGCCAGGTCGACCCCGGCTGGTCGAGCATCCCCTATGGACGTGCGCTGGAGGGTCAGTCCTTCCACGTCCTCGACGACGGCCGGCCGTGCCATGTCGGCGAGACCGGAGAGCTGTTCATCGGCGGCGACGGCGTGGCACAGGGCTATGTCGGCGATCCGGAGCAGACCGCCGATCGCTTCGCCGTGCATCCGGTGCTGGGGGAGCGGCTGTACCGCACGGGCGATCTCGGACGCTGGCGTCCCGATGCGAGGATCGAGTTCCTCGGCCGCGTGGACCGGCAGATCAAGATCCAGGGCTTCCGGATCGAGCTCGGGGAGGTCGAGGCGGCGCTCGCGCGATGCGATCGGGTACGGCAGGCCGTCGCCGCTTCCGTGCCGGGACCGGACGGCAGGCCGCGACTCGTCGCCTGGGTGGCTGCGCCGGACGATCCGGCCGACGGTGCCCGCCGTCTCCGCGAGGAGGTGCAGCGCTACCTGCCCGTCTACATGGTGCCGAGCCGCATCCACGTGATGCCGGCCCTTCCCGTCACGGCGAACGGCAAGGTCGATCACGACGGCCTGCCCGCTCCCTTCGCCCGGCGAGCGCCGGAGCAGGACACGAACACCGCCGAGGAGACGGCACCGGTCGAGGCCGAGGAGATCGCGGTGTCCGGAGCCGACTCGGGCGCCGGGCCGGTGGCCGACATCGCTCCGGAGCTCGCCGCCGTCGCACGCGAAGTGCTGGGCACCGGCATCGGGATCGACCGGCCGTTGCTGGATGCCGGTGCCACCTCCCTCGACGCCGTGCGTCTCGCGAATGCCGTCGAGGACGCTTGTGGTTGGCGACCTCCGGTGCGTGAACTGCTCGGCTCCCGCAGCGTCCGCGATGTGCTCGGGGACGCTCCCCGGGGCACGATCGCCGTGGTCGACCTGCCGGACGCGCCGACGGCTCCGGTCGCCCAGCCCGCTCCGGTCCATGTCGCTCGGGACGCGGCGCCGCCGTTGCCGGACACGGCAGTGGTCGTCCGCGTGCCCGCATCGTCGCCGGACCCCGACGAACTGACGATGCTGACCGAATGGCTGCGAGCGATCGAGAGGTGGGCGAAGGATGCGGGCCGGACGGCGCAGGCGCGATGGACCTCGCGCGGCGGAGGGGTCGCCGTCGAGGTCGCGCTCGGTGAGCCGAGTGCATCATCGCCACCGCGGGTGACGGCCGATCACGCGCCCTCGGCGCCGGTCCGCGCCCAGGTGCCGGACGGCGGTCCCTTCGCGATGACGGAGATGCAGCTGTCCTATCTGCTGGGTCGCGCGGACGACTGGCTCGGTGCGCCCGTCGCCCCGCACTACTACACCGAGGTCGAGGTTGACGGGGTCACGGCGGAGGATCTTCAGTACGCCGTCGACGAGGTGGTCGCCGTCCACCCGATGCTGCGCGCCCGGGCGACCGCGGATGCGCGCCAGGTGGTGCTCGCATCAGAGGATCCCAGCGGCCGAGTGCTGGTGCGATCCCATGATCTCCGTGGTCTGGACGCCGCCGATCGCGAGGCCGCACTGGGGGAGATCCGCGAGATCGAATCCCATCGCGTGGTCGACCCGATGCATGAGCCCTGTCTGCGGCTCGCGGTGAGCCGGATCGACGACCGGACCAGCCGGGTCCACCTGGGTCTGGACCTGCTGTTCTGCGATGCGACGAGTGCCGTCATCCTCGTCGACGGTCTCCAGGCGGCGCTCCGCGGCGAGGCTGTGCCGCGTCCGCGGCGCGCCTTCCGCGAGTGGATCGCCGATCTGTCCGCGGTACGCGACGGGGAGCGGCGTCGAGCCGCCGAGGAGCACATCACCGCCCGTGCCGCGACGCTGCCGCCACCTCCTCGGCTGCCGCTCATCGCGCCGGTCGACGGGCCGGTCCGCTTCCGGCGCCGCGAATATCGCTTCGCGGGTGCCTGGTGGAGGCCGCTGCGTGACGCGTCGACCCGCTGGCGGACGACACCGACCGGGCTGCTGCTCGCCGCACTGGGTGCGGCGCTCGGGAAGGCCTCCGAGGCGGAGGACCACACGGTGGTCGTGACGGTGTTCGACCGTCCCCCGGCCCATGACGGCGTGGTCGGCGACTACACGACCACGGTGCTGGCGGGGCTGCCCGGCGGCGACCGGCCGCTGCCGGAGGCCGCGCGAGCGATCCAGCAGGAACTGTGGACCGATCTGGAACACGCCGTCGGTGCCCACGGCGTGCATGGCAATCACGCGATGCGCGAGGTGGCCCGTCGCGGCCTGCCCAGCCGCTTCCCGGTCGCATTCTCCAGCGGGATCGGCAGCAGCGTGGGCAGCGACGGTGTCAGCCGGGACGCCGGTCGGTTGCTCGAACGCTGGGGCACGGTGGTCCACGCGGTGAGTCAGACGCCGAATGTGGCACTCGATGTGCAGGCCTTCGAGGACGGGGAGGACCTCGTGGTGCGGTGGGACGGGGTCGACGCGGCCTTTCCAGAGGGATTCCTCGAGGCCGCGTTCGCGTCCTTCGTCGAGGAGGTCCAGAAGGCTCCGGAGACGTACCTCCCGCGGGACCTGCCCGGGCGATCCGCGGTGCCGGCCCGAGGTGTGGCGGACGTGATCCGCACGGGACTCGCCGAGGAGCTCGCGTGCGAGCCGTCGGTGATCGACGGCTCGGTGCGGTTCTTCGACCTGGGGGCGACCTCGCTGACCGTGGTGCAGCTGCAGCGCCGGCTGACCGAAGCGGGTATCGACGTCACGGTGCTGGACTTCTTCGCCCACCCGAGCGTCGACCGGCTGGCCGCTGCCCTCACCGACGGGTCCCCGACGGTCGCCGGCACGCCGCTGCCGGTCCGCGAGCGGCGCCGCGACCTCTCGGCGGCGCATCGGCGCGGGGAACGACGCCGGCGCGTGTCCGAGGAGCGCCACCGTTGAGGACGTGACGGAATACCGACCATGGCATGGCCGACCGAGCCCGGTAGCACGAGGATCGCGGCCTCACATGTGCTTCGTGCCGAGCGGACTCACCGAGCGCGGTCGGACCACGCCCGGGCGGTCTCAGCGAGCAGAGGCTCCCACGGGGCGGGGGCGATGCCGAAGGTCTCGGTGGTCTCCGATCCGTCCGCGATGAACGGTGCGTCGAACTGGTACAGGATCCCGTCGACCTCGCGCAGCATGGGGATGACGGAGCCCCCGGCTCGAAGGAGCCAGCGAGGTGCCTGGCGAAGACGCGGTGCCTCCGCTCCGACCTGTGCGGCCAGGCCCTGCAGCACCTCTCGCACCGTTGCGGGCCGATTCGAGGGGACGATCCACGCGGACCCCCAGGCGCGCTCGTCGCTGCCCACTGCCACGAGGGTGCTCACGACATCGTCGATCGCCGTCCAGGTGTGGGGCTTGTCCGGGTCCGCGAAGACCACACTCGCCTTGCCCCTCAGCGTCGAGTCGGCGTACCGGGGCAGCAGCCCGTTGCTGATCGGCACAGTCGGACCGATGTAGTCGGAGGCGCGGACCTCGGTCGCGCGGACGCGCCCCGCCTCGTGCATCGCCCGCGCCTCCTCCCACATCCGGGCGCGCAGCGCGCCCTTGTGATCCGACGGGCGCAAGGGGGCTCGCCTGGTGAGCGGGACGTCCGAGGGGCCGTATCCGTAGAGATTGCTCGCCGTCACCAGCACCGCGCCGCTGTGCTCGGCAGCCCGCAGGATCGCCGCCGCCAAGGGTGGCCAGCGCTTCTCCCAGAGCGGATAGGCGCCCGGATTCGCGCAGTTGTAGAGCACAGTCGCGCCCTTCGCATCGGCGGTCAGCGCCCCCTCGTCCGAGGCGTCGACGGCGACAGACTCCACTCCCGGAAGCCCCAGATCGCGACCGGTGCGGGTGAGAACCCGCACGCGGTGACCATCGCGAGCGAGTCTGCCGGCCAGGCCGGCACCCACCGGACCGGCCCCCACGATCACGTGTATCTCGCTCGACTCCGCCATGCATCGATGTTCTCAGAGGCCGGGGTCCATCGGGTCGATCGATCCTGCCGGGAACGCGAACGTGCACGCCGGGCCGTTGACAGCCGGTGTGACGTGTGCCACGGTAAAAAAGGTCAAAGGATGCACACCCTGTTTGAATATTGAACACTACCCGAAGGGCAGCAGGATGACAAACCTCACCGAGGCCGGGAGCGCGGCTCCGGGCGGCAAGATCGGGCGGCCGACGTCCGGCAGTGACGGTTCGATCTCCATCGACCACCTCGCGAAGACCTACGAACGCCCGAAGCAGGAGGCCGTGCAGGCACTTCTGCCGGTGGACCTCTCCATCACGTCGGGCGAGTTCATCAGCCTCGTGGGCCCCAGCGGCTGCGGGAAGACGACCTTGCTGATGATGATCGGAGGCCTGCTCGACGCGACCGAAGGCCATGTCTCCGTCGCCGGGGAGCCGGCGCGCGCGGCACACCCGGCAGTGAGCATCGCCTTCCAGAAGTCGACCCTGCTGCGCTGGCGCACCGTGATGGACAATGTGCTGCTGCCGGCGCAGATCGCCGGGTCTCTCAATGCGGAGACCAAGAAGTATGCGCGTGACCTGCTCGAGATGATCGGACTCAGCCAGTTCGAGAACCGCTACCCGCACGAGCTCTCCGGCGGCATGCAGCAGCGCGCGGCCATCGTGCGCTCCCTCATCATGAAGCCCTCGGTGCTCCTGATGGACGAGCCCTTCGCCGCCCTGGACGAGTTCACCCGCGAGATGCTCAACGACGAGCTGCTGCGCATCTGGCAGGAGAAGTCCACCACCATCGTCTTCGTCACCCACCACATCCCCGAGGCCGTCTATCTGGCCGACCGGGTGGCGGTGATGGCGGCCCGGCCGGGCCGGCTTCTGGAGATGGTCGATGTGGACCTGCCACGCCCTCGACACGAGGACATGCGGCAGTCGCCGCGGTTCAACGAGCTGGTGGGCACGATCCGTGCCGTGCTCCACCCCGAGGTGAACGGAGCGGCCGAATGAGCACGTCCACTGCGAGCGCCAGGAGCGCCCCGCCGACACCGCGCGTCTCCTCCCCGACGCGTAGCAAGGGGTGGCAGGTCCCGAAGAAGGTCCAGGCCGCGATCCTGGCCGCGATCCTGCTCGTCGGGGCTGTTGCGGCCTGGCAACTGGCCGTGACCCTCGAGGTCACCTCGTCTCTGATCTTGCCGGCCCCGCTCGATGTGGCCGACAGCCTGCGCGCCGGGCTCACACCGGGTGCGGGCTCGTGGTGGGGCGATATCGGCGTCACGCTGCAGACGACCACCATCGGCTTCTTCATCGGCATCGCGGTGGCCTTCGTGCTCGGCACGCTGCTGGCCTATGTGGAAGTGCTGCGCATGGCCATCTACCCCTATGTCATCTTCTTCCAGACCTTCCCGAAGGTCGCGATCGCACCGCTCCTGGTCTCCTGGCTCGGCTACGGCCTGACGCCGAAGGCGGTCATCGGCGCTCTGCTGGCGTTCTTCCCGATGTTCACCAACACCCTCGCCGGCATGTCGGAGATCGACAAGGACGAGCTGCGTCTGATGCGGTCGCTGGGTGCGAGCCGCATGCAGGAGATGCGGCTGCTCCGGCTGCCCAACACGATGCCCTACATCTTCGCCGCCATGGACGTCGCGCTCGTCATGTCGCTGCTGGGCGTGATCGTCGGCGAGTTCGTCGGCGCCGATGCGGGACTCGGCTTCCGCATCCAGGACCGGACCGCCTTCGGAGACACCGCGAGCGTCTACGCCGTGCTGCTGATCCTGGGCGTCCTCGGCACTTCCTTGCACCTCCTGATGGTCGGCGTGAAGAAGACGGTGCTGTTCCGTGAATGAGATGTCGACCCTGCCGAGCCAGAACGTACAGAGGAGAACCACCCATGTCTAGACGAAAGAACGCGCTCGTCACGGGCGCCCTGCTCGCCGGCCTCGCCGCGCTCGCCGCGTGCGGGGGAGGGTCGGACACCGAGAGCGGTGTCGTCCGCTTCGGGGTCGGCGATCCTCAACTGCAGGTGGGCACCGCCCCGTACACCTCCGTGCCCCAGGAGATGGGCTACTTCGAGGATCACGGCATCGACGTGAAGATCCAGGGGACCGAGGGCGCGGTCGCCAGCGTCCAAGGCCTGCTGACGGGGAACTTCGACATCGTCAACGGTGGATCGACCGCCTTCTACCAGGCTGCGGCCAAGGACGATCGCATCAAGGTCATCAGCCTCGGTGCTGACAATGTGTGGCGCACCGTTGTCCCCGAGGACTCCGATATCCAGACCATCGACGACCTCGCGGGCAAGACGGTGGGAAGTCAAAGCAAGTCCTCGGCCTCCTATCTGTTCGGCCGCGCGGCCTTGTCGTCATCGGGCATCGATCCCGAGAAGGACGTCAAGTGGCTCGAGGTCGGCATCGGCGCGCAGGCTGCGCAAGCTCTGCAGGCCGGACAGGTCGATGCCTACGCCACCTATGACGGTCCTCTCGGCGTCGTCGAGCAGCTCTACGGGGAGCCGTTGCGGCCCCTCGCCTCGCCTCTCGACGATCTCAGCGGAACGCTGGGCATCGCGACCACCACAGAGTTCCTGGAGGAGCACCCCGAGGAGGTCGCGGCCTTCCTTCGGGCGTTCAACGAGGGCAAGGTCTTCGCCGATGCCAACCCCGAGGCGGCGATCCGCATGCACTGGAAGGCCTACCCGTCCCAGGCGCCCAAGGGCGATGAGGACCAGGCCATCCAGGACACGCTGCCGATCGTCGAGACCCGGTGGGCCGCGGACGCCGCTCCGGGCTCCGACGGCCTCATCGGCTATCTCGACGAGAAGACCCTGGAGGATTCCATCGCCTTCTTCGTCGAGCACGGATTGATCGACCAGGCCGTCCCCGTCGAGCAGATCGACGGCATGGACGTCACCAAGGAGGCTGCCGAGGATCTCGACACCGACGAGATCGTCAAGCAGGCCGAGGAGTGGACCCCGTGACGGCGCTCGAGGAGGTGGCGCCCGTGACCGCCCGCGACGCGGGGGAGGACTCGCCCCTGCTCCTCCGGCTCGATTCGCCGGGGACCAGGAACGCGCTCTCTCCCTCGATGGTCCGCGCCATGCGTGACGCGATCGAGCGCGCGGTCGACGAGCGGCGTCCCGCCATCGTGTTCGCCTCCAGCGGCCCGACCTTCGCCTCCGGGATGGATCTGCGGCAGATCGACCACGCCGACGATGAGGCCCTGCGCGACCAGTTCCGCGACATCCAGAGCCTCCTGACCGCGGTAGGCGAGGCACCTCTGGTGACCATCGCCGCCGTGGACGGGGACGCGGTCGGCGCGGGTGCGGATCTCGCGCTCGCCTGTGATCACCGCATCGGCAGCGTGCGCAGCAGGTTCCGTTTCCCCGGACCGCAGTTCGGCCTCCTCCTCGGGACCCACCGGCTGGCGAAGGAGACATCGCCCGCCACCGCGCAGCGCCTGCTCCTGACGGGTGAGGCCCTCGCGGCGGAGGAGGCGCTGGCGGCCGGGATCCTCACCAGGCTGGTCGGCGACGAAACGCCCGAGGCCGCGGCAGCCGATCTCGCGGGCGCGGCCCAGAGGTCCCTCGTCGACCTGACGCAGCTCACACGTGCCGTGCGCCGTGACGGACCCCATGACAGCGACCTCCAGCTGCTGGAGACATCGATGACCCCCGGCCTCGCCGGACGGATGAAGGCTTTTCGAGATCGAGTGGGAGGACGCACGCGATGAGTGAGACGACCGAGGGACCCTACGCCCAGACACTGGGGCGGGGCATCGAGGTGCTGGAGCTGCTGGCCGCACGACCGCGCAGCGCTCGCGCCGTCGGCGATGAGCTCGGGCTGAACCGTTCGACCGCCTACCGGCTCGTGCAGACGCTGGTGGCCCATGGCCTGATCCAGCGCGATGCCCTCGACGAGAAGACCTACCGGCTCACCCCCCGGCTCTGGGAGCTCGGCGTCGGCACTCTCGCCCCGTCGGAGATCCGGATGTCGGCCGGACGGGAGGTCAGAGCGCTGGCCGACAAGTACGGCGAGAGCGTGCACCTGGCCATCTATCACGATCGCGAGGCGGTCTACATCGACAAGGCCGACGGCTGGCAGCCGATCGGCTCCTATACGAGGCTCGGCGGCCGCGCCCCGGCGTACTGCGTGGCCACCGGCAAGGCGCTGCTGGCGCATCAGTCGGCCGAGGAGATCCAGAACGTGATCGAGGCCGGCCTCGAACCGCATACGCCCACCACGCTGTGCGAGGGCGGACGGCTGGCAGAGGCCCTGACCGAGATCCGCTCTCAGGGATATGCGGTCAACCGGGGCGAATGGCGATCCGATGTCTCGGGCATGGCCGTTCCGCTCTTCGACGCCAATATGCTGCCGGTCGCCGCGCTCGGCTTCTCCGGCCCGACCGAGCGGACGCTGTCGCGTCAGGACGAGCTGCTCACCGCCCTGCAGGAGGCCGCCCTGCGGATCGGAGGGCATCCGTCATGAATCAGCTCCTGCAACGACTGTCCGTGCTGGAAGCGGGGGAGTCGCCGGCTGTGCGGTACTGCGGTCGGCTCCTGTCCCTGGCCGGGGCCGATGTGGACTACGACGCGACCGCGCGGCACCGTCGCCCCCCGACCGCCGTCGACGACTATCTCGACCACGGCAAGCGTCCCCTGGAGTCGCCGGATGCCTCGGCCGGCGGGTACGACCTCGTCATCGGCGACCCGGGGTACGACTGGGACGGTCTCCCGGGCGAGGTCGTCACCGGCACCGTCGACCCGTTCAGCGCGACCGGCTCCCGCGCCGCGTGGACGGCCTCGGAGATGGTGCTGGCCTCCATCGGCGGCAGCACGAACTACACGATGGCCTCCGATGGCACGCCGGTCTACGGCTTCGGCCGCCGCTTCCAGTACCTCGCCGGCACCTATCTCTATACGGCGCTCGTCTCCCTGCTCGGCGTGGAGCCCCCGGCACGCCCGGTCCATCCCCGCGTCCGAGTGGCCAATGACGAGGTCGTCACCGCGCTGCTGCCCTATGGCACGACCCAGTACGCCTACAACGGCACCACCACCACGGTCGAGCAGTCCGGTCCGCGATTCGTCGCCGCCTGCTCCGACGGATATCTGTGCGTCTACGCGGGAGGCTCGTGGGCCGATCAGGCCGAACTGCTGGGCGACATCGTCGACCCGGAGGATCCGCGATTCACGGCCATCGGCTCCCGCTTCGCGCATGCCGAGGAGCTGGGCGAGCTCATTCAGAAGTGGAGCGGGAACCACACGGTCGCCGAGGCCGTCCGTGCGGCGGACGCGGCCTCGGTGGCCGTCGCCCCCTGTTACGAGCTCGCCGATGCCGTGGCCGACGCCAGCCTCTTCGAGAACGGCGTGCTCACCCGAGAACGGCTCGACGACCGCGAGGTCGTCCTCGCCGGACTCGCCTACCACGTGAGGGAGACATCGTGACCGACGAGATGCTGCCGTTACGCGACATCCGCGTCCTGGACCTGACCCATGTGTGGTCCGGGCCGAGCGCGACCCGCCTGCTGGCCGGCCTCGGCGCCGAGGTGATCAAGGTGGAGGGTGCGGGTCGCCGCGACTTCCTCCGCGGCACCGGCACCGCCGATGCCCGCAGCAGGTATCCCGACCAGGACTACGGCGACGATCCGTGGAACCGCAATGCCTGGTTCAACACCGTCAACACCGACAAACGCGATGTCGTGCTCGACCTCAAGGACCCCGAGGGGCTGGAGGTGGCGCTGCGGCTCGCGGCCCAGTCCCACCTGGTGATGGCGAACTTCCGGCCAGGCGTGCTCGATCGGATGGGATTGGGCTATGCGGCCCTTCGCGAGCGCCGGCCGGACATCAGTCTCATCGAGATGACCGGCTACGGCAGCAGCGGCCCGATGGCGGGACTGCAGGCCTACGGCGCCCAATTCGATGCGATGAGCGGTTCGGCCTTCCTCACCGGAGACGGACGTGAGCCGCTGCTGACCGGCTTCGCGCTCAGCGACCCGATCGCCGGCCTCGCCGCGGCCACCGCCGCGCTCTCGGTGATCGCCCAGTGGCGGCGCACCGGTCGCGGCTCCTGTATCGAGGTGGTGCAGCGCGACGCGATGGTCCCGCTGCACGGTGAGTACCTGCTCGCGGCCTCCCGCGACGAACATGTCGCCGAGGGGCTCAACGCGGACGGGCAGATCCCCGTCCAGGCGATGCTCGACCTGGGCTCCGGAGGCTGGCTGGCCCTGTCGGTACACGACCAAGGCGCCTGGGAACGGCTGCTCGCCCTGCTCGATGAGCAGGCGACCACCGCGCTCGAGGGGGCGCGGAGCGTCGATGAGGCGAGCACCGACCGGGCGCACGTCCATGCGGTCCTCACCGCGTGGGCCCGGAGACGCGGCGAGGATGGCGGCGAGCTGGCGCGGACGCTGCAACGGCACGGCATCGCCGCGGCCCCGGTCAACACCTCCGCCGATGTCTACGAGGACCCCGACCTCAACGAGGGCGGCTTCCTGGTCGAGCTCGACCATCCGCGCGTCGGGAGGCATCGCTACCCGGGTCTGCCCCTGACCATCGACGGTCGACGCTGCGCTCCCCGCGAGCCGGCGCCGATCCTCGACGCCGATACCGACGACGTCCTTCGCGAACGGCTCGACCTGCCCGAGGCGGAGCTGGCGCGACTGCGCGCCACCGGGGTCATCGGCGCCCCCGGCGACCTCACCCCGTCCAGAAACCTGCAAGCACACAAGTGATGGAGAGAACACGATGAGCACCACTGTCAGCTACGAGTCCACCGATGGCGTCGCCGTCATCGCCCTCAACCGGCCGGAGAAGCTCAACGCCCTCAACAGCCAGCTGGTCGCCGATCTCGAACAAGCACTCATCCGATTCCGGGACTCCTCGGACAAGGCCGCGGTGCTCACCGGCACGGGGGAGCGGGCCTTCTCCGCAGGAGCGGACCTCGACGACAACCCGATGGACCTCTTCCGGGCCGTGCCGCATGTGGGATTCGAGATCGACAAGCCGATCGTCGCCGCGGTGCACGGCCATGTGATCGGCGGGGGATATGTCCTCGCCCAGCACTGCGACCTGATCGTGGCCGCCGACACCGCACGGTTCTTCTACCCGGAGGCGATGATCGGCTTCACCGGAGGCATCTCGGCCGGTCTGGCGGCACGTGTCCCGCTCAAGCATGCGATGGAGTTCCTGCTGCTCGGCGAGCCGATGTCGGCCGAGCGGGCCTATGAGATCGGCATGGTCAACCGCTGCGTGCCCTATGGCGACCATCTCGAGCTGGCGACCGCCTGGGCACGCCGGCTCGCCGACAGCTCCCCGCTCGTGGTGAGCCGGTTGCGCAAGGACTGCGAGGAGACCGTCCTGCGTTCCCCGTCGGAGCGGGCCGCGCGGATCCGCTACGACCTCTCCACCGTCAACGACAGCAAGGACTACGCCGAGGCTCTCGCGGCGCGCGCCGAGAAGCGTCAGCCGAACTGGGTGGGCGCGTGACCTCCCAGCGGGCCCCGGAGTCGCCCCCGGACGCCTCGCGGGAGGAGGACGCCGGAAAGCCGCTGCGGGGGCTGACGGTCCTCGATCTCTCGCGAGTGCTCACCGGCCCCTATGCGGCGATGCTGCTGGGCGACCTGGGTGCTCGGGTCATCAAGGTGGAACGGCCGGGGCTCGGGGACGAGACCCGCGGCTGGGGGCCGCCCTTCGTCGGCACCGGCGAGGGCCGCACCAGCACCTATTTCCTGTCGGTCAATCGCAACAAGGAGTCGATCGGGCTGGACCTGCGCGATCCCGATGACCGCGAGGTGCTGCTCGGCCTGACCCGCAAGGCGGACATCCTCGTGGAGAACTTCCGTCCGGGAGTGCTGGAGCGCCTGGGCCTCGGCCATGACGTCTTCCGCGAGACGAATCCCCGCTTGATCGTCGTCTCGATCAGCGGCTTCGGGCACGACGGACCCTCCGCGCAGCGCGCCGGATACGACCAGATCATCCAGGGCGAGGCCGGGGTGATGAGCATGACCGGCCCCGATGCCGGGCAGCCCACCAAGGTCGGTCTGCCGATCGCCGATCTGTCGGCGGGCATGTTCGGGGTCATCGGGGCGCTGGCCGCCGTCGAGGAGCGGCACCGCACCGGTCGTGGCCGGGTGGTGCACACCTCGCTGCTGAGCAGCCTGGTCGGCATGCACACCTTCCAGGGCACCCGATGGCTGCTGGGCAAGGAACTGCCCGAGGCCTCGGGCAACAACCATCCCACCGTCTCGCCCTATGGCGCCTACCGCTGCTCCGATGGAGAGCTCGTCCAGATCGCCGTGGGCAATCAGAGCCTGTGGAATCGGTTCGCTCCGGCGGTGGGCATCGATGCCGATGATCCGCGCTTCGCGACCAATGAGGCGCGGCGGAAGCACGAGGAGGAGCTGGACCTGCTGATCGGCGGCGCCTTCGGCACCCGGTCGGCCCGCGAGTGGACCGATGAGCTGGAGCTCGCGGGGGTGCCGACCGGGGTGATCCGCACGCTCGAGGACGTCTACGCCGACCCCCAGGTCATCTCCCAGGGGCTCGTCGCCGATGTCGACGACCCCCGTCTCGGCCCGTTGAAGGTTCCCGGCAACCCGATCCGCTGGGACGACGACGCACCAGCACAGCGACACCGCCCCGCGCCGCTGCTCGACGAACACGGAGAGCAGCTGCGCCGGTGGGCGGCACACGATCAGTGAGGCAAAGGAGAGAACACATGGAAGAGCGAACACAGGTCGCCGACGCGAAGACCCCGACTGCCGAGGTCGGCACGCTGCCGCCGGTGGGGCAGGTCCCGGAGACCATGCACGCCCAGGTGGTGCGCCCGGACCGGTACGGGGATCCGCAGACCGCCTTCGCCCCCGAGACGGTCCCGACACCGGGCATCGCCGCCGACGAGGTCCTCATCGGGGTGATGGCCGCCGGGGTCAACTACAACAATGTCTGGGCGGCGCGCGGCTACCCGGTGGACCAGGTCGCGGTGCGTCAGAGGCGAGGAGAGGCCGAGGACTTCCACATCGGCGGCTCCGATGCGTCCGGCATCGTCTACGCCGTCGGCGATGCGGTCACTGACTGGCAGGTGGGCGATCATGTCGTCGTCCATCCGGGGGTCTGGGATGCCGACGATCCATGGATCGCCGCGGGACGCGACCCGATGATCGCGCCCTCGGCGAAGATCTGGGGCTACGACACCAACTACGGATCCTTCGGCCAGTTCGCGCGGGTGCAGTCCCATCAGCTGATGCCGAAGGCCGATCACCTCTCCTGGGCCGAAGCGGCCGCTCCGACGCTGGTGGGCACCACCGCCTACCGGATGCTGCAGGGGTGGCAGGGCAACACGGTGCAGGAGGGCGACCTCGTGCTCGTCTGGGGCGGCTCGGGAGGTCTGGGTACTCAGGCATCGCAGCTGGTCCGCGCCGCCGGTGGCCGAGCGGTCGCCGTGGTGTCCGATGACGAGCGCGGCGCCTTCGCCATGAAGTACGGCGCCATCGGCTATATCAACCGCTCGGAGTTCAGCCACTGGGGCATCCCGCCCCTCGTCGACGATGCGGACGGGCAGAAGGCCTGGTCCTCCGAGGCACGCCGATTCGGCAAGAAGCTGTGGGAGGTCGCCGGTGGACGCGAGGACCCGGCCATCGTCTTCGAGCACCCGGGCGCCGCCACGATCCCGACCAGCGTCTTCCTCTGCCGGCCCGGCGGCATGGTCGTCATCTGCGCCGGCACCACGGGCTTCGACGCCATGGTCGACCTGCGCTACCACTGGACCCGCCAGAAGCGGCTGCAGGGATCGCATGGCACCAACGACGCCCAGGCCTATGCCTACAACGACCTCGTCCGCGAGGGCGCGATCGATCCGTGCGTCGGCCGGGTCGTCCCGTTCTCCGATCTCCCCCTCGTCCATGCGCAGATGGGCCGCGGCGAGGAGGTGTTCGGCAACACCGTCGTGCTGGTGGGAGCTGCCACGCCCGACGAGGGACGCGCCTGACCACCATCCGAAGCGAAGAAGAAAGCAGGACCCATGCTGGACACGCAATGCCCACCCGAGATCGCCGCATTCGCCGAGCGCTGCCGCGAACTCATCCGCACCACCGATGACGAGAATCGGCTGACCCGGGAGATCGCCCGCGATCTGACCCAGGTGCTCGACGCCGGATTCGACCTGCCCGAGGAGCTCCGCCGCCCCCACGAGGAGCGCTATGTCATGTACCCGCTCTATGTGAGCGACGATGACGATCTCAGCATCGCCAGCGCCGTGTGGAATGTCGCCCAGGGGACTCCCGTCCACGGCCATGAGACCTGGGGAGTGGTCGGCATCTACTCCGGTCAGGAGACCGAGCGGCAGTACGAGAAGCCGCAGCGCGAGGGTGTGCCGCTCTCGGCGGTCGACCAGGCCGTCTGGTCGCCGGGACAGGTGACCGTCTGCTGCACCGTCGACGACGACGTCCACCAGGTGTGGAACGAGGGGGATGTGCCCTGCGTCGGCATCCACGTCTACGGACGCGACATCGGTCGGCTGGAGCGCCGATCCTACGACCCCGAGACGGGCGACCAGTCCTGGTTCGTCTCGACCTGGCCCACCGACAATGCCGAGGAGAAGTGACCATGTACGAGCTCACCGATCGCCAGTACGCCAAGAACATCCGCAAGGCCGATCCCGATGCCTTCGCCGCCTACACGGCCTATCACGAGGAGGTGCTGCGAGGCGACAGCTCGCCGCTGGATGCGCGCACCACCGAGATGATCGCCCTCGGCGTGGCCTTCACGACCCAGTGCCCGCACTGCATCCACAGCCACAGCGTCGCCGCGCGATCGGCCGGCGTGACCGAGGAGGAGCTGGCCCGGGTGATCCACATCGCCAGTGCACTGCGATCGGGCGGAGCGATGACCCACGGGATGGTCGCCTGGAAGTTCTTCGACGAGGACGCCGGCTGAGTGATCGATCCGCGTTGACAGAGTCGCCGGGGTTCACCGCGGCGGGACAGCGGGTGCCGCTGTCCCGTCGGGGTGAACCCCTCGGGCGTCGCCGCCGGCCGTGAGCGTCGTCGGTTCGGCCGTCGTCCCGGTGGTGCTCGCCATCGCGCTGGGCGTCGGCGCGCGGCGGATCGTCGGTCAGGCGTCCGCCTGGCGCGGCCTGGAATGGCTCACCTACTACTGCTTCACTCCGGCGATGATCGCCTCGGCGATCGGCGCGGCCGAGCTGCGTGCGGCGGCGTTCCCGCCGATCCTCTCGGCGCTGGGCCTGCCGACCGTGGTCGTCGCGGCGGCCCTGCTGTCGCTGCGGGCACCGATGCGCCAGGATGCGGCGGCCACCGGGGCGGTGCTCCAGGGATCGATCCGGTTCAACGCCTATCTCGGGCTGGCCTACTCGAGCGCCCTGCACGGTGCCGCGGGCACGGCAGGCTTCGCGGTGACCGCTGCGGTGATGGTGCCCGTGGTGAACGCCTTGTCGGTCGGGACCCTGGCCGCCTATCAGGCGCGCAGCGGTGCGAGCGCGATCCGCGCCGTCGTGCGCGAGGTGGCGGGCAATCCGCTGATCCTCGGGTGTCTGGGAGGCGTGGCGCTGAACCTCACCGGGGGAGTGCCGAGCCTCGCTGAGCCGGTGTTCTCGATGCTCGCCGGACCTGCCGTGGTGTGTGGCGCGATCCTGACCGGCACGGCCCTGCAGTGGCAGCTGCGAGGCCCGGATCTCGTGGCCATCGCGATCGCCTCGAGCCTCAAGCTCCTGGTGCTCCCCGTCATCGCGATCATCGTGACCCTCCAGCTCGATGTCGACACCGTCGTGCGCGACTGCCTCGTCCTGGTGAGCGCCCTCCCCGCGGCCCCCTCGGCCTATGTGCTGGCGGTTCGCCTGGGCGGCGATGGCCGGCTGACGGCCTCCATCACGGGCGTGCAGACGCTGCTCTCGGTCATCACGATGCCGTGCATGCTGGCTCTCGTCGCGCTCACATGAGCCTCGGTTCCGACCGAGCGCGCCGCTCAGCGGTAGAGTTCCTCCTCGATGAGCCTGATCGATCCCTCCAGCCGCTGGTGGAACCGCGGGTCGACCCGTCGTGGCGCCGCCTATCTGTGCTGGGTCGTCGCGGTGCTCTTCGCCGCCTTCGGGGCCTGGGATCTGGGTGCGGCCGTCGGCTCCCCGCCCTCGGTGTCCTCGATCATCGCCAGCACCGTGTCGATCCCGCTCCTCATCCTGGGTGGATTCCTGTATCAGTTCGGTGTCGACTCCGAGGACGTCGACGGGCGGACGGTGTTCATGCCGCTCGCGGCCTATTTCGTCGCTTTGGGGATCGGGATGACCGGCGGACAGTGGCAGCGCGAGGCCAGCCTGTCGTGGCTCGGCCTGGTCTTCGCGATCGCCGGGGTGGTCGCGCTGCTGTCGGCCGAGGTCCTCGTCCGGAAGGCGCGTGACGGCGCCCGCCTACGGGCGCGGGTCGAGCGCAGCGGCACCATCGCCGAGGGTCGAGTGACGCGTACCCATCGCTTCTCGCTGAACTATCAGGACGTGACCCGTGTGACGATCCGTTTCACGGATGCACAGGGGCAGACGCGCTGGATCAGCCAGACCGTCTCCGGGAGCCTGAAGACGGGCGATGCCGTTCGGCTCAAGTACTCCCAGGCCGATCTCGGCCGCCGGTCTGCGGTGATCGTGATCGGACGCTGACGGGTCGTCGGGTCCGGAGCCGGGTGACCGATCAGCGCCAGTCGGCGCGGCGGACCATCGCGTAGCGGAAGGCGCCGCTCAGGTGCTGTTCGGTGGTCCAGTAGCAGACCCCGTGGGTCGGCGACACGCCGCTGACCTCCAAGGTCAGCACGGGCTCACCCTCGGGACGCTCGGCGTGGGCCGCATCGGCCGCGTCGAGTGCCGTGGCGGTGGGCCAGACCACCTCCCACTCGGCCCGCGCTCCCGCGAGGGCCACGGCGATGTCGACCATCGGCTGTTCGGGGTCGATCGTCGCGGGGTCGATGTCGCCGGTGATCGGCACCGAGTCGCGGGCGAGCAGGGCGGGGACGCCGTCAGCGGTCCAGCGCTTGTGCACCCGCAGCACCTCCGTGCCGGGCCTGAGGTCGTAGGCCTCGGCCTCGTCGAGGGTGATCCGGGTCCGCCGCACGTCCAGCACGTCCAGCCGCGGGGTCTGGCCCATCGCGCGGATCAGGGCGGACTCCTCCACCCGTCGATCGAAGCGCGCGGGGATGTCCAGGAGGGAGGGGTTGACCGTGGTGTCGGCACCCTTGCGGCGATGGATGTACCCGCGTTCCTCGAGACGGATCAGCGCCTCGCGCACGGCGGGTCGACTGCTGGAGAGCGCGGCGGCGAGCGCGGGCTCTCCGGGGAGACGCCGCCCGCCACGGGCGGCGTCCGCCCACAGTTCTTCCAGTCGCTCATCGAGTGAGGGTCGTCGGTCCTGTGCCGTGTCGCTGGTCACGTGGTCACCCTATCGCCCTGGTCAACCTGTCTGATAGGTAGTACCTTACCTGTCAGACAGGTTGTCATCAGCCAGGAGGGGCCATGCCCGACACCGACCAGAACGCCGCCTCGGCCAATCGAGATGTCGTCGTGCAGAGCCTCGACGGCTTCGCCTCGATGGCCGTCATCGGGGGCGAGCACTCCGTGGTGATCGACGAGCCGCGCGAGTTCCAGGGCGAGGGCATCGGTCCCAATCCCTTCGGCCTCGTCCTCTCCGCGCTCGGCGGCTGCATCGCCGGGACCCTGCGTGGTGTGGCCCGTCAGCACGGGTTCGACTACGACCGGGCCACGATCCGCCTCTCGCTGCGGGTCAACCGCCCGACCTCCGGCCCGCTGGACCCGGGGGAGCGGGAGCTGCGCATCTCCAGGATCATCGCTGCGATCACCATCCACGGCGATCTCACCGAGGAGCAGCGCACCCTGCTCACCCACGGAGTGGAGACCTGCCCGGTCGGCAACACCCTGCGCCGCGGTCTCAAGCTCACCGAGACCGTCGAGTTCGTCCGATGAATGGAGACACCGTGACCGATATCGATCTGCTGATCCAGCATGCCCGGCTGCTCGACGGCCGCCTCGTGACCATCGGCATCGGAGGAGGCCGTTACCGCTTCGTCCAGGAGTCGGATGAGACGGTCTCGGGCGAGGGCGTGCGCACCATCGATGCCGGCGGAGCCCTCGTCACATCGTCCTTCGTCAACGGCCACATGCATCTGGAGAAGGTCTACACGCTGCCACTGGCCGGCGACGGCGCGCTGTCGGCCTACACCTCCGGAGCGATGGATCAGGCGCTCAGCTCGATCGTCGGAGACGCGTCGGCCGTCAAACAGCACTACGACCGGTCCTGGATCATGCCGAACGTGCGGCGTGCCCTCGATGAGGCGGTCCGTCACGGCACTCTGCATCTGCAGGCCTTCGTGGACGTCGACACCGCCGCCGGACTGGAGGGGATCGAGTCGGTCCTCGCGGTGCGGGAGGAGTATCGCGATCTCCTGGACCTCCAGGTCGTCGCCTTCCCGCAGGACGGTCTCCTGCGGGACCCAGGAGCGGCCGAGCTCTGCGAGGAGGCCATGCGGCTCGGCGCCGATGTCGTCGGTGGCATCCCCTGGATCGAGAGCACCGACCGGGACGCGCGGGCCCACATCGAGTGGGCCTGCCGCCTCGCCGCCGACGGCGGCCACCGGGTGGCCATGCTGGTCGACGATGCCGGGGACCCCGCCCTCCGCACCACCGAGATGCTCGCCGAGGCGATGATCGACCACGGCCTGCAAGGCCGCGGCGTGGCCTGTCATGCGCGGGCACTCGGGGTGTACCCGACGCCGTCGGTGCAGCGCCTCACGGAGCTGGCGAAGCGCGCCGGCCTCGGTTTCGTCTCCGACCCGCACACCGGACCGCTCCACCTGCCGGTGCGGGAGTTCCTCGACGACGGTCTCGCGGTGGCGCTCGGGCAGGACGATATCGAGGACGCGTACTACCCCTTCGGCCGCAACAACATGCTCGAGGTGGCCTTCCTCGCGGCGCACCTGCTGCAGTTCCTCTCCGGCCCCGACCAGATCCGCCTGATCGAACTGGTCACCGACCGTGCGGCGACCGTGCTCGGCATCGAGCGGCACCGCATCGAGGTCGGTGCCGCGGCGGACCTGTGCGTGCACACCGCGGAGCGCGTGGTGGATCTACTGCGCGATCACGCAGCGCCGCGCTGGGTCGTGCGCGGCGGACGGGTGATCGCCGAGAACGAGACGCGCGGCGTCATCCACCGCTGACGGGGGAGGGCCCGGGGGGTACCGGGGGGGGGGGGGGGGGGGGGGGGGGGGGG
>JAEZEJ010000132.1 GCA_023417775.1 Actinomycetes bacterium
CCCCTGCGGGCGCCACGACGGTCGGAGACGTCACGACGAGACGGACACGCCGGCCAGCTTCAGCCGGGCGAGCCCGGCACCGTCGGTGAGCCCGTCGACATCGCTCGAGGCGACGGTGAGACCGTCCCCGTGGCCCCAGGCGACCACGCCTCCCTCGGCGGCCATCTCCCGCTGGAGGTCCGCGAGGCTCTCACGCCGCTGATCGGTGTCGGTGGTCGCCATCGCCTTCTCGAACGCGGCATCGAAGTCCGGGCGCCGCCACTGCGTCTCGTTGAACGCCGAGTCGCTGAGCGCGGTCTGGCGCACCCACACCGGGTAGGGCATCTGCGAGTAGTAGCCGACGCTGAACGGCACCTGACCGTAGGTCTCCGTCCAATAGGTGTCGGGGGCCTCGTTGGCGACCTCGACCCGGATGCCGGCCTCGGCCAGCTGTTCGGCGACGAGCGTCGCCGTCGGCTCCATCGACGGATAGGCCGCCGAGGTGTGCAGCGTGACGTCGACGCCGTCGGGGTGACCGGCATCGGCCAGGGCCTGCTTCGCGGCCTCGACATCGCGCTCGGGTGCCTCCAGGTCCTCGGGCGCCGAGGGGTCGTTCGGCTGCGGCAGATCCGCGCCTACCTCGCCGAAGCCCAGGTACACGTTCTCGACGAGCGCCTCGCGATCGATGGCCAGCTTGACCGCCTCGCGCACGCCCGGCTCGTCGAACGGGGGCTCGTCCAGTCGCATGAGCAGCGGAGTGGTGGACTCCGCAGACCGGCGGATCACCTGCAGGTCCTCGTCATCCTCGGCCATCGCGGCGGCCGCCGGTTCGACACCGAGTGCCACGTCGATCTCGCCGGAGGTCACCGCCTCGTTCATCGCGCGCGGGTCGGCGAAGGCGCGGATCTCCAGACCGGAGGAGGCGGGCTCGCCACCCCACCAGTCGGGATTGCTCGTCAGGTTCGCGGCGGACTCGTCCTGCTCCGCGACCACGAACGGACCCGACCCGATGGCTTCGTCGAAGGACTCGGTGCCGTCCGGGACGACGAAGGAGGTGCCCGCGAGGGTCGTCAGCAGCTCGGCATCGGGCACCGAGGTGGCCAGCACGACCGTGTGGTCGTCGGGGGCCGAGGAGGCGCTCATGTCGACCGTGCCGAGCCGGGCACCGTTCTGGTCGGCCAGCTCGTCGATACGGCCCAGCGAGTACAGGACATCGGCCGAGGTGACAGGGCTGCCGTCGCTGAACTCGCCGTCCTCGCGCAGGGTGAACGTCCACTCGCTCGCGGTCTCGTCGACCTCCCAGGACTCGGCGAGCGCGGGAGCCGGCTCTCCGTGGTCGTCGACGCCGACGAGCGGATCGTAGATCGCCGCGAGACGGACCCAGTCCGACTCGTTGAACAGCGAACCGTGCGGATCGGCGGTGGCGGGTCCGGCTCCGACGGCGCCGATGCGGACCGTCTCGTCGGAGCCGTCGCGGTCGTCGCCGGAGGACGAGCACGCCGCCGTCGCGGTGAGCGCGAGAGCCGCGACGAGGACGCCTGCGGTCCGGCGGAGCGGGCGTCGCCGGAGGGACGCGGGGAACGGGGATGTCATCGATGGGACCTTTCCGATACGGGGGGATACGGCACGGCCTGCGGGTCGCGCAGGGCGAGATCGAGGGACGCGGCCACGACGCGGGCGCCGTCATCGCGGATCACCGAGTAGTGGTGGCCGGGGGCGGTGTGGACCGTCAGCGGACCGTCCACATAGGGCTCCCAGCCGAGCGAGGAGCTCTCGAAGTCGTCGTCGACTCCCATGCCCAGCCGGCTGTTGTGGGGCGAAGTCTCGGCCGCCCGGATCAGCAGCACCGGGACGGTGCCGTCGAGCCGGCTCGCGTGGTGGTCGGCGAGCCCGCGCAGGTGCCGGTCGAAGACGGCGAAGCGCTCGGCCGCCGCGTCGCGGTCGGCGAAGGCACCGGCGTCGACGAGGGCGCTCTCCAGCCGGTCGGCATCATCGCCTGCGTCGGCTCGCAGGCCCAGATAGGACTGCACCGAGCGCAGGAAGCGCAGCCGCTGCGTCGTGGCCGTGGCGTCGACATCGAGTCCCTCGATCGCGACGATCCGCTCCGGGCAGGTCGAGTCGATCATGGCCAGCAGATCGACCTCGCGGCCCGCATGTCGCAGCGCCACCGCGATCGCCTGCGCGAGGGTGCCGCCCATCGACCATCCCCCGAGGGTCAACGGACCCGACGGCTGGTGGGCGGCGATCGCCCCCGCGTAACGCTGGACGACCTCGTCGAGGTCGGTGGGCCACGCATGGCCGGTGAGTCCCGGATCGGCGATCGCGACGACGGGACGATCGGTGCGCAGCAGGCGCACGATCGACAGATAGCAGGAGACATCGCCGCCCGAGGGATGGACAAGGAACACGGGTCTCCCCTGGCCGGAGGACAGCCGCACGATCGCATCGGCGGGCACTCCCTCGTCCTGCTCGGCACGCGCGGTCGGCTCGGCCGCCGACAGCGCGGCCAGGTGGCGCGGGGTCGGCCGAGACAGCAGTTCGCCCGGCTGGACGTCGGCACCCGAGCGCCGTCGATGCTCGGTGAGCATCCGCACCATCAGCAGCGAGTCGCCGCCGAGGTCGAAGAAGTCGTCGTCCGCGCCCACCACGCAGCCCAGCAGGGTCGTCCAGGCCGATCGGATCGCGCCGATGTCCCGGGCGTCCGCCGGGAGAAGCGGCTCCTCGGCCGTCCAGCCGCGACCGCCGGCGAGCGTCCGCAGCATCGCCATCGTGTCGGCCAGCAGGCCATCGACGAGATCATCGGCGTACAACCCCTCGCGTACGGCGAGATCGGCGACGAGCTCGCCGTCCACCGCGAAGATCCGGAGCTCTCCGTGGATGTGGGGTGTGGAGACGGTCTGCTCGAAGGCGCTCACCTCCGGATGACCGAGGGCACCGGCCCGTGCGAGTCGCTCGTCCGGCACGGCCGTGTCCAGCCCGAGGGTCGACTGCACCACCCAGGGGGCGACGGCCCGGCCGCGGTCGCCGCGGCGTGCGAGCTCGCGGCCCACGTCGACGGCGCTGACCCCGGTATGGGTCGCGATATCGGCGAGGGCCGCGCCTGCCCGGCGCGCCCGGCCGACGAGGTCGGGATCCCGGCCGAGCTCGAGGTCGAGGAGCGCGGTCGTCGACAGCGGTCCGACGAGCCCGAGCACGTCGGCGTGAATCGCCCGGCGCTGCGACAACAGGGTGGTCAACAACACGCGGTCCTGTCCGGTCCGCTCCCTGATCGCCTGGCCGAAGGCCACGAGGACGACGGCCGAGAGGGTCACGCCCTCGGTGCGCGCACGCTCGGCGAGAGCGTGGTGCTGCCGCGGGTCGAGCCGGGCCTCGCGACGGAGCATCCGGCCGGTCGCGGGACCGCCGAGGCCGGCGAGCCGAGGGGGCTCGGGCGCGTCGGCGAGCCGTCGCCGCCACCAGTCCAGGTCCTCGTCGCGGTCGCTCGTGACACGGCGCAGGTACTCGGAGACCTCGAGCGAGGGCGGCTCGCCGAGGTCCCCGCCGGCCAGCAGACACAGGAGCTCACGTTCGACGACGGCGATGGACCATCCATCGGCGGCGAGCAGGCTGAAGCGGGTCACGAGACGGGCCCTGCCCTCGGATTCCAGGCACAGCGCGACGCACAGGGCGGGCTCGGTGGACAGGTCCGGAGTCCGATCGGCGAGGTCGTCCGCGATGCGCTGAACCGCATCGTGCGGGTACGGCTCGTGCCGAAGGTCGTGCACCTCGACCCTCGCCGCGCAGGTCGGGTCGTCGGCCTCGCGGATGGTCTGCGTGCCGTCCCCCTCGACGCGGATGCGCAACATCGGATGGCGGCGCAGCACCACGGCCAGGGCATCGCGCAGCTCGGTGACGACACGCTCGTGATCGACATCCCGGCACGGGACAGCGGTCACGACGCTCGCCGGGGAGGCGGGCACCTCCCAGTCGGTCTGCTGACCGAGCCAGTAGGAGCGTTGCAGAGCCGTGAGCGGGAACGATCGACCGGACACGAGGTGGGACGTCGCGGCAGTCGCCGACGTCTCCGGCGTGTCCACCGGCTCCGTCTCGTCATCGGTGCGCAACGCCTCGGCGACCTCCACGACCGTGGTCTCGGAGCGGACGGCCGTCAGCGGCAGGGTCCGCCCGCTGCGCTCGGCGAGGAGCGCCGCCATGCGCACGGCGAGCAGCGAGTCCCCTCCCAGCGAGAGGAAGGTGGAGTCGTCATCGATCTGCGCGATGTCCACGGCCAAGACCTCGGCCCACGAGTGCCGGACCGTCGCGACGAGATCATCCGCCGGCGCCTCGGCACGATCCGGCGTCGCGGCGTCCCAGACGTCCGGGGCCTCGAGCCCGCGCAGTCGCGCGACATAGGCCGCGAAGGCCTCGTCCGCGGTCGCGGAGTCGACGGCCGCCTCGTTGACGTCCCATTGCAGGATCAGGTCGCCGCGCAGCTCGAAGGCCTGATGATCCAGCCAGGTCTGCGGGGTCTGGCTGACGCCGTCGACGACCGACCCGAGCCACTCATGGTCGTGCCGCTCGCCATCGGGCGCGGTGTCGAGCCCGAGCATGCTCGTGAAGACGACCGGCACGTTGCGCTGCCGCCCGGTGCGCCGCGCCTGTTCGGCGAGCACCTCCAGACCGGAGACGGCGGTGTGCGGCAGGTCGGCGTGAAGCTGGCGTTGCAGCTCCGTCGCCCCGTCCGCGAGACCCGTGGTCTCCGGCGGGCGGCGTTCGAGCAGCAGCAGCGAGGAGAACTCGCCGACGACGTCCTCGACCCCCGGCAGGTCCGGCCGGTCGAAGACGGTGAGGGTGATGCTGAAGTGCTCGTCTCCGGACCAGCGAGCGAGGCTCTCGGCGTAAGCGGCCAGGACCACCGTGGTGGGAGTCAGCCGGTGGGCGGCGGCCCGGGCGCGGCTCCGCGACCAGACGGACCCCACGATGACCGCGCGAAGACCTACGAACCGC
>JAEZEJ010000072.1 GCA_023417775.1 Actinomycetes bacterium
GCTCTGGGGCTGCTCGGCGCGACAGCCGTGGGTGCCGCCGGAGCCGGCTACGGCCTCCGCGCGACCACCGCCGACGAGGCCTCGGCGGCACTGCGACGCCACGACTTCTTCGGCCGGCATCAGGCCGGCATCGTCACGCCGATGCAGCAGCACCTCTACTTCGCCAGCTTCGACATGACCTCCGTCGCGACCCGCGACGACGTGATGACGCTGCTGGCGGACTGGACCGAGGCGGCGGCCCGCCTGACGCGGGGCGAGGAGGTCGGCGAGACCGGCACCACCGGGGGCGGCCCGCACCGGCCGCCGGAGGACACCGGTGAGGCGCTCGACCTCGGCCCGCAGTCGCTCACCCTCACCGTCGGCCTCGGGCCGTCGCTCTTCGACGACCGCTTCGGTCTCGCCGATCGTCGCCCCGCGGCATTGCAGCCGCTGCCGTCCTTCGCCTTCGATCTGCTCGAGGAGGGCATCAGCGGCGGCGATCTGTGCCTGCAGGCGTGCGCCGACGACCCGCAGGTCGCCGTCCACGCCATCCGCAATCTCACCCGCATCGGCTTCGGCCGGGCGATGATCCGCTGGGCCCAGCTCGGCTATGGACGCACCTCCTCCACCAGCCGTGAGCAGACCACCCCGCGCAATCTGTTCGGTTTCAAGGACGGCACCGCCAATGTCATGGCCGAGGAGTCGCAGGCCCTCGACGAGTGGGTCTGGGTCGGCGACGAGGGTCCCGACTGGCTGCGCGGCGGCAGCTATCTCGTCACCCGCAAGATCGCCATGCTCATGGAGTCCTGGGACCGGGTCCGCCTCGCCGAGCAGGAGGACATCATCGGTCGCGACAAGGCCGAGGGCGCGCCCCTGTCCGGCGGGAAGGAGTTCAGCGAACCCGATCTCGGCTTGAAGAGCACGGACGGCGATCTCGCCATCCCGGCCACCGCGCACGTCCGCCTGGCCCACCCGGACCAGAACGACGGCATCCGGCTGCTGCGTCGTGGCTACAACTACGTCGAGGGCAATAACGACCTCGGGCAGATCAGCGGTGGACTGTTCTTCATGAGCTACCAGCGCGATCCGGCCGATTTCGCGACCGTTCAGATATCGCTGGCCGATGACGCGCTGAACGAGTACATCCGGCACATCGGCTCGGCCGTCTACGCGGTTCCGCGCGGCGTCCAGCAGGGCGAGTCCTGGGCCGAGGCCCTCTTCTCCTGACCCCCTCCGCCGTCATGCGCGCCGACGGAGACCAAGCCGGGATCCCAGTTCACTGAAATCCCGGCTTCTAATGGTAGCGGGGGCAGGATTTGAACCTGCGACCTCTGGGTTATGAGCCCAGCGAGCTACCGACCTGCTCCACCCCGCGTCGACCACTTCTCCGATCAAGAAGACGCGCGTATCGCACTGGAATCGTCGAGAATTCTCGACTCATCTTGTTGACTGCGACATCCACCGCATCAGACACCTCGACGCGCCTCGGCGCGTATCGAGACACCCTGTGCGCCGAGCTTGCGGCATCGGGGCCATGACAGTTGACGGTCTCGGTTCATCTCGATGCACCCGACGCCCTGCTGTCCTGCCACGACCGAGAGCTTGACCGCGCTGACCTGCTGACAGCGTCCTCAGCGATAGCGATCAGTTCTTCGATACGCCATATACCCCGAATATGACCCCATGGTCGTCGGTCTCGCGGAGCGAGAGATCCGCGAGACGGGCACCCGCCCTCCTACGTTGAGGTCATCGGGTCACCTCGGCATCCGGCCGGGGGCGCCCATGACACCTGCAGGAGAGTCTGATGGTCGCTCAGCGCGCGGTGCGACGGGACACCCGCATGCCGCGTCGGAACCCCGCCCGACCGGTTGCGAGGGCGAACTCGTGACGACGTGCATCGACGGCCCGCGGCAGGCGTCGCCCACCACGCAGTCCGGCACGATCACCCTGCGTCTGCTGGTGCTATTGGCGTTCATCGCGGCCACTTCGCCGCTCGCGACTGATCTGTATCTGGCGAGCTTCCCGGCGATTCAGCAATCTTTGGTCACGACCCCCATGATGGTGCAGCTCACGTTGACGGCGTATCTGATCGGCGTGTCCATCGGTCAACCGATCTGGGGTCCACTGTCGGATCGCTACGGGCGACGGAGGCCGTTGCTGATCAGCAACGCGCTGACCGTCGTCTCGTCGGTCGTCGTCGCCTTCGCCCCAACGATCGAGGTCCTGATCGCTGCCCGCTTCGTCCAGGCACTGTCGGCGGCGTCGGGCATGGTGCTCGCCCGAGCGATGGTCGCCGATCTCGCCCACGGCTACGCCGGTGTCAGGGCGCTGTCGCTGATGATGACGGTGCACGGGGCCGTACCGGTCATAGCACCCGCGTTCGGTGGGCTGATGGCGACCGTCATGCCCTGGCGGGGTGTTCTCGTCGTCTTCGCCGTGATCGTGACCTTCCAGTTGATCGCCGCAGTGATACTGGTGCCCGAGACGCTCCCCCGCGAACGTCGTGCCGTTCGGCTCCGTTACAGCGATCTCGGACGTGTCCTCACGAGACCGGCCTTCTCGACCTACGCGCTCACGCTCGCGCTCGCCATGTCCTCCCTGATGGCCTACATCGCCAGCTCCTCATTCGTCTATCAGGAGGTGCTCGGCCTCTCGCCGCTCCTGTTCGGCCTCAGCTTCGCGGTCAACGCCACCGGCATGACGGCGGCCGGCTTGATCTCCGCGGCACTGGCCCGTCGGCGCGTCCATCCGGCCCGGACGATCGCGTGCGGACTGTCAGGCATGCTCGTGAGCGCACTGCTCGTCGTCGCAGCAGCAGCATCGCCGTGGCCGATACTGCTCGTCGGCGCCATCTTCATCAACGCGGCCAGCGCCAGTTTCGTCATGAGCAACTGCATGGGACTGGCGATGGAGCAGGCCCACGGCATTCCCGGCGCCGGCTCGGCGATGCTCGGCATGCTCATGTTCGGTATCAGCGCGATGGTCTCACCGCTGGCCGGTCTGGTCGATGGGCCCGGGACAGCCGTCGCCATGGGCGCTGTGATGGCCACCATGGCCCTGCTCGCGACAGTCGCCTTCGTCTTGGGGCGCGCCTGGGTTACCCGCAACCCCGAGAGCGAGGCCGCCTTCGCCTCGACCACGACCTCTACCCGCACATCCGGAGACGACGCCCCGAGCGCACTGCTCGCGACCGACTCATTCACCCCACAGGAGCAGACATGACCCGACAGCTCAGCCTGAACGCCTTCCTGCACGACACCGGACACCACGAGGCATCGTGGCGTCACGCCGAATCGTCGGTCGAACGAGCGCTCGACATCGACTTCTACGTCGAGCAGGCCCAGATCGCTGAGGCGGCAGCATTCGACGCCATCTTCTTCGCTGACGTTCCCGGACTGTGGGCAACGACGCCGTATCGGCCCACAGCCCACCTCGAACCCATCACGCGGCTCTCGGCGATCGCCGCTCAGACCTCGCGGATCGGCCTGATCGCCACGGCATCGACCACCTTTTACGAGCCCTACAACCTCGCTCGCCTGTTCTCCTCCCTCGACATCCTCTCCGGAGGCCGCGCGGGATGGAACATCGTGACCACGGCCCACGAGGCCGTCGCCCGCAACTTCAACCTCACGACGAATCCTCGCCACGAAGAGCGATACGCCCGCGCCCAGGAGTTCATCGACGTCGTCACGAAGCTCTGGGACAGCTGGGAGGACGATGCGATCATCGCCGACCGCGAGTCCGGTTTGTACTTCGACACCGAGAAGGTCCACCCGATCCATCACACCGGCCGCCACTTCCAGGTGGAGGGAGCGCTCGCCGCGCCCCGATCCCCACAAGGACGCCCGGTCTACGTCCAAGCCGGTTCGTCCAACGAAGGCCGGGCATTCGCCGCACGCAACGCCGAGGCGATCTTCACCGCCCACCAGACGATCGGCGACGCGCGGGCCTTCTACGACGACGTCAAGACCACGGCCCGCGCGTACGGGCGCGCACCGGAGGACATCAAGATCCTGCCCGGCCTCAGCCCCTTCGTCGCCGACACCCATGCCGAGGCCGTCGAGTTGCAGGACCACATCAACTCCTTGACCGTCCCCGCCTACGGTCTGGCCCAGCTGGAGGGACTGGTCGGGATCTCGCTCGCCCATCTCGAACTCGACGAACGCGTGCCACGCGAGATCTTCGGCGCCGCCGGCGATGTCCTCGACAACAACCGGTCCCGGTTGCAGGTGGTGGCCAATATCGTCGAACGTGACCACCCCACCCTGCGTCAGCTGCTCCATCGGCTGGCTGGCGGCCGCGGCCACCATGTCGTGGCCGGGAGACCCGACGAGGTCGCCGATATCATCGTCGAGTGGTTCGAGAACGGTGCCGCGGACGGGTTCAACGTCATGCCTCCGCTCTATCCTCAGTTGCTGCGAGAGTTCGCCGACAAGGTCGTGCCGATCCTGCAGGATCGTGGCCTGTTCCGCACCGAGTACAGCGGCACGACCTTGCGTGATCACCTCGGGCTCGGACGGCCTGCCTCGATCTACGCGGGCGAGCACGCCGGAGCGCGTGTCTGAGCAGCCCGGCCCCCGGCCGAGCCCTCTCCCCTATCCGGCGCAACACTGAGAGACTGGTCCGGTGCCGAAGATCAACGTCTATCTGCCGGATGCACTCGCCGAACGGGTAAGGGCGGCGAACCTGCCGATCTCACGCATCTGCCAAGCTGCATTGTCAGCCGCGCTCGGAAGCATCGACGATCGCATCGTCACCGGCGACCTGGATGCCCTGCCCGAGCCGCTGGGACTGGAACTGCCGCTGAACAACTACGCCGTGGCGATCGTGCAGAACGGATACGCGTCGGCCCGGCGGCGAGGGGCGGAGCTCGTGGACAGCGGCGACCTGCTCGATGGGCTGCTGGGCGAGCCGGACGCCTTGGTCTACCGGATCGTCGAGCGCGCCGCCGGAGTCGGTGCCGACCGGATCCGAACGCTACTGCGCGAGCGCCTGCCGCGCGGCGGCGCGGACGGCATCGAACCACTGCTGTCCGACCAGGGCCGGCGAGTGCTGCAGATCGCCCAGGACGAAGCGCGTCGTACCAGCTCGCCCGTCATCCACGGGAATCACGTCGTGATCGGCCTGTTGCAAGATGGCGGCGGTGTGGCGAGCACCCTGCTCACCGAGCTCGGTGTTCCCCACGCGGTGAACACCACCGTGCTCGACCTCATGGACGAGGCGATCGTCTACAGCCGGGCGCTGAGCCCGACGGTCCCCGACAACTGGACCACGACGACGCTGGTCGACGTGGGCTCACGTCTCGACCGCATCGAGAAGCTCCTCGGCGAACGCTGACGCCCGCCGGCTCCGTCGGGCAGCGCGATCGCGGCCACCGGCCCATCTCAAGCGGCCGGCTCGCCGACGGCGTACCGGTTGGCCGGGACGGGCAGTCCGTAATGCTCACGCAGCGTCGTCCCGGAGTACTCGGCACGGAACAACCCGCGCGAGCGAAGGATCGGCACCACGTGATCAACGAAGTGCTCGAACGTATCGGGGAGCCGAGGCGGCATGATGTTGAAGCCATCGGACGCCCCCGTGGTCAGCCAATACTCGAACTGGCCGGCCAGCTGCTCGGGCGTCCCGACGAAGACGCGGTGGCCGTGGCCGGCCGCGAACCACGCCAGCACCTCACGCAGTGTCAGTCCCTCGGTGCGAGCGAGCCGGACGATGAGGTCCCAGCGGCTTTTGCCGGCCTCGGTGCCGCTGGAGTCGCCCAGATCAGGGAAGGGCGCGTCCAGGTCGTGACCTGACAGGTCGATGCCGCCGAGCTGGCCCTGCAGCAGCGAGAGACCGACCTCACTGTCGGTCAGGGCCAGCCACTCATCGCGAAGACGCCGGGCTTCTTCCTCGGTGCTGCCGAGGATCGGGATGACACCTGGCAGGACGTTGACGTGGCCGGGGTCGCGACCATTCGCCGTGGCCCGAGCTCGAATGTCGGCCCGGAACTCACGAGCAGCCTCGACGCTGAGCTGCGAGGTGAAGATGGCCTCGGCCCATTCGCCCGCGAAGTCGCGGCCGGCCTCCGACGAGCCGGCCTGGACGAGCACCGGTCGGCCCTGTGGTGACCGCGGGACGTTGAGCGGTCCGTGCACCGAGAAGTACTCGCCGGCATAGGCCGTGTCGTGCACGCGGGCGGGATCGGCGAAGACGTTGTTCTCACGATCGAGCACGACCGCGTCCGGCTCCCAGCTGTCCCACAGCCGCGTGGCCACCTCGAGGTACTCACGAGAGCGTCCATAACGGTCGGCGTGGGTGGGCAGCCGGTCGAGCCCGAAGTTGCGCGCCGCGGCCTCGCTGGCCGTCGTGACGATGTTCCAGCCGGCGCGCCCGCGGCTCAGATGGTCGAGGGATGCGAACTGGCGGGCCAGATTGTACGGCTCGGTGAACGTCGTCGACGCTGTGCCGATGAGTCCGATCCGCTCAGTGACGGCCGCCAGCGCCGACAGGAGGGTGAAGGGCTCGAGCGACAAGGCGGCGTTACGGACCGAGCCGAACAAGGCCGGCGCGTCAGCGAGGAACAGGGAGTCGAAGGTCCCCCGCTCGGCGATCCGGGCGATCTCGGTGTAGTGCGACAGATCGGTGACGCCGCCGGGCGCCGACACCGGATCCCGCCAGATGGACTCATGATGCCCCACCCCGTGGATGAACACGTTGAGGTGCAGCTGACGATCAGTGGTCATGATGGCCTTTCGTGGATATACCCCTAGTGCTACCCCCAAGGGCAGGGGGCGCGATCATGGCTCAGGATGCGAGACGCGGTCCCGCGGCGGGGCGTGAGGGCGTTCCCATCCGTCGGTCGGGGGACCTCAGAGGCTCGAGAAGGCCGAGGCGTCACCTCGACGCACCGATGACGAGATGCCGTCCGTGCTGAGCGGCACATCGCCGGTCAGCGTGATGCGGTGCAGCAGACGATGGTGGTCGCCATAGTCGGCCACACCGTAGTGCTGCGTCGCACGGTTGTCCCAGATCGCGAGGTCGCCCGGCGACCAGTTCCAGCGCACGGTGTTCTCCAGCTGAGTCACCTGACGCTGCAGCAACTGGAACAGCGTATTGGAGTCCTTGCTCGACAACCCGACGAGACGCTTGACGAAGTGCCCGAGGACAAGCACCCGCTCACCGGTGTCGGGGTGTACTCGCACGACGGGGTGCTCGGTCTCAAAGACATCGGAGCGGAACTCCTCTCGGTAACCCTGTTCCTTGACGTCGACCCCGCCGATGCGGGCCGCGTCGCGGTCGGCCACGTAGTCGTACAGGTTGGTGTGGACGGCCCAGAGCCGGTCGGCGAGCGCCTGTACGGCGGGGTGCAGGTCCGCGTACGCGGTGGCGGTATTGGCCCACACGGTGTTGCCGCCGTACGGGGGCAACACGATCGCGCGCAGGATGCTGATCGACGGGATGCGGTCGACGAAGGTGACGTCTGAGTGCCAGCTGTTGGCCTTGCCGTAGTCGGAGTCGATCGGCAGGACGGCGTTCGCGTCGCCTTTGACGGTCGGGTGCGGCGCCGTCGGCGTGCCCAACAGGCGAGCGAAGGCGTACTGACCGGCATCGTCGAGGTGCTCCTGCCCGGAGAAGAAGACGACCTTGTGCTCGAGCAGGGCCTGGCGGATCTCGGTGACGACCTCCGGGACGAGGTCACCGCCGAGCCGGACGCCCTCGATGCGGGCGCCGATGCGCTCGCCGGTCTTGGTGACGCCGATGTGATGGAACTCCGTCGTGGACGGACGAGTCTCGGTGATGGTCATGGGAACCTCCGGTGACGTGGATGTGTGCCCTCACCGTCCGTCACCGATCGTGCCGTGAAGCCGGCGCTCGCAGGATGGGACGACCGATCGTCCCGGAAACCCGGGCTTATCACGCAGGCACGGGCATATACCCCCCATAACCCCTAGAGGGACTCATCTCGATTGCTGAGCGACGCCGACGGCTTCCGGCGGGGCTCTTAGGTTTTCGGCAATCACGACAGCCGTCCGTCCCCTTGGAGTCCTCTCATGTCCGACACCATCCACGAGCCGAAGCTGCGTCTGCGGCAGGTGAGCAAGGAGTTCACCGTGCGCGGTGAACCCTTCACCGCCCTCGCCGACGCCACGATCGACGTCCGTCCCGGAGAGTTCCTCGCCATCGTCGGCCCGAGCGGCTGCGGCAAGTCCACACTGCTCGACCTACTCGGTGGCCTGACGACCGCGTCCACAGGCCAGATCCTGCTGGACGGGCGTCCCATCTCCGGGCCGGGCCTGGACCGCGGCGTCGTTTTCCAGCAGTACGCCCTGCTGCCCTGGCGAACCGCCCAGGGCAATATCGAGTTCGGACTCGAGGCCAAGGGCATCGCTCGCCGGGAGCGACGCGCCATCGCCGAGCAGTACCTCGAGCTGGTGGGCCTCAAGGCATTCGCCGACCGGTACCCCCACGAACTCTCCGGCGGCATGAAACAACGCGTCGCCATCGCTCGCAGCCTGGCCTTCGAACCCGAGGTCCTGCTCATGGATGAGCCGTTCGCCGCGCTGGACGCCCAGACACGCGAGTCGTTGCAGGACGAGCTGTTACGCATCTGGCGCACGACGGGCAGCACGATCGTCTTCATCACCCACGGCATCGACGAGGCGGTCTACCTGGGCGAGCGCGTCGCGATCATGACGTCCCGTCCGGGCCGCATCAAGGATGTCGTCGACATCGATCTCGATGTCGACACCGCCACCGATGTCCGATCGACCGAGGCCTTCGGCCGTTACCGCCACAAGATCTGGTCCCTCCTGCACGACGAGGTCACCCGCGCGCAGGCCCATGAACTCGGTTCCCGGAAGGAGCCCTCGCATGTCTGACCTGTTGCTGCAAGCCAGCGCCACCGATCAGCGCGCCACCGACGCTCCCGAGGTCGACGAGTCCTCGGTGGCGCCCGCGCCCTCCGCGGCCAAGTCGGCCTTGCACCAGGCGGGCCGCATCGCCGCCGCGATCGGCCTGCGGAGCGTCGCCATCCTCGCCTTCCTCACGCTGTGGGAGGTCGGCCCACGTGTCGGGCTCGTCGACCGGGTATTCCTGCCGCCGCTGTGGGAGGTCCTCCAAGCCACCGCCGAGCTCATCGGCAACGGGCAGCTCATCGAGCACATCAGGTCGAGCCTGACCCGGGCCGCTCTCGGGTTCGGCATGGCGATCGTCACAGCGATCCCGCTCGGCCTCCTCATCGGCTGGTACTCGCTGATCGCCAAAGTGCTCAATCCGATCCTCGAGGCCTTCCGCAACACCGCTGCCCTGGCCCTGCTCCCGGTCTTCGTGCTGATTCTCGGCATCGGCGAGACGTCGAAGGTCGCGCTCGTGCTCTTCGCGACCTTCTTCCCGATCCTCCTGAACACCATCTCGGGGGTCCGGACGGTCGACCCGCTGCTCATCAAGTCGGCCCAGTCGCTGGGGCTCTCACCGCTTCGGCTGTTCCAGAAGGTGATTCTGCCGTCGGCCGTCCCGACGATCTTCACCGGCCTGCGCATGGCCGGCGCCGCATCAATCCTCGTCCTGATCGCCGCAGAGATGATCGGCGCCCAGGCGGGCCTCGGCTACTTGATCAACGCCGCGCAACTCAACTTCCAGATCCCCAACATGTACGCCGGCATCCTCACCATCTCGATCATCGGCATCACCGTCAACTACGCCCTGCTCGCCGCCGAGCGGCACTTCTCGCGCTGGCGGGCCTGAGGCCTGCCCCCGACGATTCGACAACCAGGAGAGTCCACCACCATGCCTTCCACCCCGTTCCACCTCAACGCCTTCCTCATGGGTGTCGGCCATCACGAGGCCGCCTGGCGGCATCCCAGCGTCGATGCCGCCGATGTTCTCGACGTGAAACACTTCCAGAACCTCGCGCAGATCGCCGAGCGCGGACGGCTCGACTCGATCTTCTTCGCCGACGGGGTCGCCATCAGCCCGCGAATCGAGAACAACGCCCAGGCGATCTTCGAACCGCTCACGCTGCTCGCAGCGATCGCGGCGGTCACCGACCGGGTCGGGCTCATCGCCACGGCGTCGACGTCGTACAACGAGCCCTACACGTTGGCCCGTAAGTTCGCCTCGCTCGACCAGATCTCCGGAGGGCGCGCCGGCTGGAATATCGTGACCTCCGCGGGCGAGGGCGAGGCGGCGAACTACGGTCTCGACGCGGTGCCGGAGCACGCCCGTCGATATGCCCGTGCCGATGAGTTCGTCCAGGTGACCGAGAAACTGTGGTCATCGTGGGACGACGATGCCTTCACCCTCGATGCGAAGTCGGGCCAGTTCACGCGCCCGGGCAGTGTCCACCAGGTCGACCACGCTGGCCGGCACTTCCGCGTCCGCGGCCCGCTCAACGTGCCGCGCAGTCCGCAGGGACGTCCCTTGCTGGTGCAGGCCGGTTCCTCTGAGTCAGGCAAGGAGTTCGCCGTTCAGCACGCCGAGGCCGTCTTCACGGCGCAACGTACGTTGAGAGAAGGCCAGGCGTTCTATCGCGACCTCAAGTCGCGGCTGGCCGCTCACGGCCGATCGGCCGACGAGCTCAAGGTGCTGCCGGGCATCGTGCCGTTCATCGCGGAGACGGTCGAGGAGGCTCGCAAGCTCGAGGACGAGTTCACCCGCCTCATCGTGCCGGCATACGCCTTGAGCCAGCTTTCGTGGATCCTCGGCATCGACGTCACCGAACACGACCTCGACGGGCCGCTGCCGCCGCTGCCCGATCTCTCGGAGATCGAGACGCACAAGAGCCGCTTCGAGCTGGTCAAGGCTCTCGCCGAGGGTGAGAACCTGACTCTGCGCCAGCTGATCGGCAAGCTCGGCGGTGGCCGCGGTCACCGGACCTTCGCCGGCACCCCCGAGCAGGTGGCCGATGAACTCGCCAGCTGGGTCGACCAGGACGCCGCCGACGGCTTCAACATCATGGCGCCGTACCTCCCCGGTGGCTTGGAGGTCTTCGTCGACCGGGTTGTCCCCATCCTGCAGAAGCGCGGACACTTCCGCACCGAGTACGAGGCCACCACCCTGCGGGGCCATTACGGACTGCCTGAGCTCACGACACCCGAACGAGGCCAGGAGCCCGTTCCTGCGTGAGGTCGGCTGCTGCCCCCGGGTCGTCGCCCATTGTCGGGCCGGCGACCTGACCACCCACGAGACATCCATCACCCCGAGGAGAACCACCATGTCCATCATCCGAACACTCGCTCGACCGGCGGCAGCCACATCGGCTGCTCTGCTGTTCGGGGCCCTCGCGGCCTGCGGTGACTCGTCGGCCGCCGACGGCGAGCAGGACTTCACCCTCGAGTACCAGGGGACGCCCAGCACTGTGCAGTTCCCTGAGCTGGCCGAGAGCCTCGGCTACTTCGAGAACGTCGAGCTCAAGTGGACCAGCGACACCACCAGCGGTCCGACCAGCATCCAGAACACCGCCACCGGCGAGAGCGATGTCGGCAGCGCCTTCAACGGCGCGATCGTCAAGCTGGTCGCCGCCGGCGCACCTCTGACTGCAGTCGTCGACTCCTACGGCGCCGACGAGGAGACGTTCAACGGCTTCTACACCCTCGAAGACTCCGGTATCACCGAGGGCAAGGACCTGATCGGCAAGAAGGTCGGGATGAACACCCTCGGCGCCCACGCCGAGTTCGTCGTTCGTGAGTGGCTGGCGCAGGAGGGCTTGAGCAATGCCGAGATCGAGACGGTGGAACTCACCGTCGTCCCGCCGATCAACACCGAACAGGCGCTGCACAACGGCGACATCGACGTGGGCGCACTCAGCGGCGTCTTCCGCGACTCGGCACTCGAGCGCGGCGGTCTGACCGAGCTGTTCACCGACAACACGCTCTACGAGGAGTTCAGCTACGGCACCTATGTGTTCCGCAACGACTTCATCGAGAAGAACCCGGACGCGGTAGAAGACTTCGTCCAGGGCACCGCGCGCGCCATCCGCTGGACCCAGGTCACCCCGCGCGAGGAGGTCGTCGCGAAGTACAAGGAGATCATCACCGAGCGTCAGCGCGCCGGAGAGGACCCCGAACTCGCCGATTACTGGAAGAGCACCGGCATCCCCGCCTCCGGCGGCGTCATCGACGAGCGGGAACTCCAGATCTGGGTCGACTGGCTCACCCGCAACGGCGAGCTCGACGATGGAGAGATCGAGGTCGAGAAGCTCTACACCAACGAGTACAACCCCTACGCCAACGGGACCTTCGAGCCGGACGCGGACGCGGAGGGCCAATGACCGATGCAGCCACACGGGCGGCGGCCGGCCCGTCGGTCGCGCACGACCTTCGCGCGGCGATGGGCCAGGTCGCAACCGCCGTCTCGGTCGTGACGACGGTCCAGGACGACCGCCCGCACGGCACGACGGTGAGCGCCTTCATGTCGTTGTCGATGGATCCGCCGATGGTGCTGGTCTCCTTGGACAGCACGTCGACCTTGCTCTCGAAGCTCGATATCGGGCGCGCGATCGGCCTGAACGTGCTGGCGGCGCACCAGGACCAGGTGGCTTTGCGCTTCGCGAGTAAGGACGACGACAAGTTCGCCGACATCGGGTGGCGACTCGAGCACGGTGCGCCGATGCTGGCGGACCGTCACGCCTGGGTCGTCGGCCAAGTGGCCGATCTGGTGAATGCCGGCGACCATGTGCTGGTGCTCATCGACATCGTGTACGCCGAGATCGGCGGGCAGGCTCCGCTGACCTACTGGCAACGCACCTTCGGCACCCACCAGCCCTTCTGATCGATCCTCTCAAACCCGACCTGCTCCGTGCGTCTCAGACGCACGGAGCAGGTCGGGGAGCGGCGCCGGCTCAACGCTGACGGACAGCGGCCTGCAGCACGGGTTTCCAACGTTGCAGCCATGCCTGCTCGGCCGGATCGGGCTCAGCGCCGTCGATCAGGTACAGCGCCGGTGCCGGCACGATGGCCCCGAGCTCGACGAGCACCGGTTTCAGGTGGAGCTCGGGCGCGAGCGAATGCACAGCGCTGCCGCCGAGCTGCACCGGTAACGCCACGACATCGCGCAGACCGGTCCCGCCGTCGAACTTGTCGAGAAACAGCTTGAGAACGCCCGAATAGGCGGCCTTGTAAGTGGGCGAGGCGACGACGACCAGATCGCTGGCCGCCACCTGCGACACGGCCTCCTGGATCGCGGCGTCGCCCCACCCCAGCAGCGGCGCGCCGAATTCGATGACATCGTAGGAGGCCGTCACGTCCCCCACCGCCTCCCCGATCCGATGTGCGGTCTCCCAGGTACGTCCCCTGGCCTTCGGATTGCCCACGACGACGGTCACGGAAATACTCATGACATCTGACCGTAGGGGGCACGTCGAACGGGGCGCGCTGTGTCCGGTCCCTGAGACCTGCACGTTAATCCGAGAGTGCCCGCTGTGCGCCGAACTCATGGCAAAAGAAAACTCGGCGCGAACGATGTCGCGCCGAGTTTTCGCCGACCCATCAGATCTTCTCTGCCCGCAGCCGGGCGCCCCACAGTTGACCCGTGCCAGAGTTCCTCTTCAACTGTTCCGCCCGAGAGAACAGGCAGGCCACTGTCCCAAAGGTTGCTTTTGCTGCCCACACGCACGGTGCGCCCGCCGGCGGGAGACGCGGAGGGCAACGACGAATGGTGCTGGCCACAAGACTCCGGTCGCGCATCGATGACATCGCCTACGGCTCCGGCCTCTGCCGTTATACCTAGGTCGCGGGCTCAGCGTGACTCGACGAGGGACCGACCCGGCTCTGATGCCGACGAGCCACGAGGCCGTGCCTGGGCGCGAGCACCCAGGCCGCCAGGAAGGCCGCGGTGAGCACCAGGACGATCGTGCCTCCGGTGGGCGTGTCCCAGGTCCACGAGACGTACAGGCCGACGAAGGCGCCCACGGCACCGATGATCGGGGCTAGCGTCATCATGACGCCGAGCCGGTCGCTGAGCAGCCGAGCCGTCGCCGCCGGGGTGATGAGCAGCGCGAGGACGAGGATATTGCCGATCGTCTGCACGCTGATGACCACCGCAAGGGTCACCAGTACGTAGAGGATGAGATCCAGCCAGAAGACCTTGAGTCCGAGGGCGCGGGCCATCTCACGGTCCAGGGTCACCGCGACGAACTCCTTGTGCAGCCCGAAGGCGATGCCGAGCACGACGAGTCCCATCAAGGCCACCACGATCAGGTCGGAGTCCGGGATCCCGGTGATCGAACCGAAGAGGAACTGCTGCAGCGAGCCGGCGTATCCGGGGGCCTGCGAGATGATGACGATACCGAGGGCGAAGGCGGCGACGAAGAAGATCCCGATGATCGAGTCCTCCTTGAGTCGTCGGTTCTGCGAGAACGCCGCCACGAGAATCGCGGTGACGACACCGGCCACCGTGCCGCCGATGATGAGGTTGCCGGAGATCACGAAGGCGACGGCGAGGCCGGGGAAGACGGCGTGCGCGACGGCATCGCCGATGAACGCCATCCCGCGTAGCACCACATAGCAGCCGATCACGCCGCAGACGATCGAGGCCATCACGGCGATCGCCAGCGCCTTGGCGAGGAAGGCCAGGTCGGGATTGAACAGGTCGGTGAGGAACTCGATGATCGACATTCAGGCTACCCTCACGATCTTCAACAGCGGGTTGGTCTCGCTGACCCCGAAGGCCCGCATCCACAGCTCGTCGTCGCGCAGCTCGTGCGGAGGGCCGCTGGCGACGACCCGCCGGTTCAGCAGCACCAGCCGGTCACACGAGTGCAGCGCCCCGGCGATGTCGTGCGTCGTCATGAGCACGGCGTGACCCTCGCGCGCCAGCGAGACGAACAGGTCGGTCAGGAGTTCCACGGTCGGCATGTCGAGGCCGGTGAACGGCTCATCGAGCAGCAACACCGACGGCTGCCCCGCCAAGGCGCGGGCCACCAGTACCCGCTGGCGCTGGCCTCCCGACAGCTCACCCACGGGGCGCTCCCGCAACTCGGACATCCGCACTCGATCGAGGGCGTCGGCGACAGCGCGCCAGTCGCCCTCGCCCGGCCTCCGGCCGAGCCGCAGCCCGCCGGTGCGACCCGTCATCACCGTGCCCTCGACCGAGATCGGGAAGTCCCAGGCGAACTCGTGCCGCTGGGGCACGTAGCCGATGCCCGTGCGGCCCGCCCTAGCCGGGCGGCCGCCGACGAGGACTCTGCCCTCAGCCGGTCGCAGAAGTCCGAGCACAGCCCGCATCAGAGTGGTCTTGCCCGCTCCATTGGGACCGATCAAGCCGACCAGCTCGCCATTATCGACACTCAGCTCGGCGCCCGCCAGGACACGCCGTCCGCCGAGGTCCAGGTGGAGGTTCTCGACCTGGAGGGCCGCTCCCGACACGGTCATCGCTCCGACTCATCCCTGCCCGCGAGCGCACGCTGCTTGGCCCGCCGCCCACCGATCAGGCTGACGGCGACGGCGAGCACCAGCAGGAACACGACGACGAGGGCCAGCGCCATCCACCAGACCATCGCCGGTACCTGCGAATCTGCGTCCTCCTGTGCCTCGTCGTCACCGCCGGCGTCATCGGACGTCTCCTCGGGCTCAACCGTGAGGGTCTCCGCGACGTCGGTATCGTCCCCGACGGCGAAGCGGACGAACTGGGTGTCCTCGACGGTCTCACCATCGACCAGATCCGCGCTCGCTGTGAGCTCCACGAGATAGATGCCCGGCTCGGTGAACACCCAGTTGGCATGCGTGTGGGTGTTCACGTCGACCCACAGGTCCTGACCCGGAGCCCCACGGGAGTCCCACAGGACGTCCGGATCACCGAAGCCACCGGCCTGCAGATAGACCATGAGTTCGCCCGGACCGGTGACATGGCCCATCGTCAGCGTGACCCCGCGGTCGACGCGGCTCATCACCTCCGGGTCCTGGGTGTTCCAGCCGAGCCAGATGACATCGGCGTTCTGCGTCTGTGGGACGACGTGGACCTCCGCGCCCGGCTCAACGCCCAGGAAGGAGTAGGCCTCGTCGTCGGGCACTGTGAGCTGTCCCGCGTCGAGCACCCGCATCACGGTGCGATCCAGGTAGCGCCATACCGAGCCCTCCAGCGCGGTGTCGTCGTGGACCATCAGGGTCCATTCGCCGTCCTGGAAACGCGGTCCCATGTCCACGTGACCGGCATCGAGTGCGGCCTCGTCAGTCATGAGGTCCTGGTCGGGATCGATCTGCTGTTCCAGTTCCGGATCGTCCTGCTGGTCGTCCTGTGGATCGGCATGAGCAGGAACCGCATAGGTCAGCGCGCCGATCGCCAGCACGCCGGCGAGGGCGGTGAGGGACCGACGGAAGTGGCTAGTGCGCATGGGAGTGTTCGCTCTCGCTCTCTCGGGGTTGCAGATCGGAATCGGGCAGGCCGCGGGTGAGGCAGCCGAAGAGGGAGTCGGCGTTGAACCGCATCATCGAGACGTAGTCGGTGATCTCGTCGTCGAAGGCATCGCCGTAGATCTCGCAGACCTCGACACCGTTCTCGGCCGCCACCTCGGTCAGCACCGAGGATCGCGCCTTGAGATTCGGCTCCAGGAACACCGCCGGCACGTGGAGCGTCTGAATGGTGCTCGACAGGCGCCGACGCTCCACGAGGGACGGCTCGGTGGCGGGGTTGGGGGTGACGAAGCCGGCCACATCGACTCCGTACGCCGCGGCGAGATAGCCGAACGCATCGTGGGTGGTGATCAGGTGGCGGCGCTCGGGCGGAATCCGCGAGATCGTCTCGCGGACATCGGCGTCGAGCTCATCGAGCTCATCGATATAGGCCTCCGCGTTCGCCCGGTACTCGGCGGCGTTACCCGGGTCAGCGTCGACGAGGGTGTCTCGGATGAGCTGGACATATGCGATGACGTTGCGCACGTTCTGCCACAGGTGCGGGTCGATCTCGCCATGCACGTGCTTGCCCAGGACGGCCTGCGGCAGCTGATAGATCTGTGTTCCGGGCTTGCCCAGGAACCGGTGGCCTTCGCCCTCGGGGATCTCGTCGATGGCCTTATTCGGGACCTCGATGATGATGTCCTCTGCGGCGTGTTCCTCCTGCGTATGCTCGCCGCCGCCCTCGGGGTCGTACAACGCATAGACCTCCGAGGAGTCGAGGTCGACCGTGAGATCGGCATGCCCCTCGTCGAGGATCTCCTGCCCGTCCCCGGCGGCATCGTCCGACGAGACACCGACGGCGAAGGTGAAGGTGGATTCCGCGACGGGCACCGAACGCGACTCAGCATCCACTTTCAACCGTGCGGCGAGCGTCATCGTGTAGATGCCCGGCTCGGTGAACACCCAGGACATATGGGTGTGCGCATCGGCCGGCAGGGTCGCCGTATCGTCGCGGTATCCGTCGCCGGAGTCGAAACCATCCGAGGAGTCGAAGTAGATCTCCGTCTCACCGAAAGTGCCGGTGAGATAGCCGTAGACCTCGCCCGGGCCGGTCGCGTCCGTGGCACTCAGCAGTACCTGCGATGACCGGTCGGCACCATACTGACGGCCGTCGCCGCGCGCCCGCAGGCCGAGCCAGATGGTGTCGAGATTGGGGTTCTCGACAAGCTGGATCACCTCGGCTGCGTACTTGACCGCGTCCTCGGCGAGCGAGATATTCGGCACGTCGTCGCGCAGATTGGCGTCCAGCGTCCTGATGACGTTCTGCTGCTCGAGCAGCATGTAGTTGCTGAAGGCCACGTCCGCATACACCACGTCTCGAGCGCTACGCAGCGTCGGCTCGAAGCTGTGGGGGTCGGCCCCGTCGGGGATGATCGAGGTCGCGTTGACCCGGTCACCCCCGACATTGGCCACCAGATCGCGCAGCAGGGCGGTGGTCGTCACCACCTGCAGACGATCGTCATGTGTGGACAGGCCCGACGGCGACGCGCACCCGGTCACTACCGTCGCCCCGAACAGGACGCCGATGAGCAGGCCGAGCCCGCGCCGCCGCCGCATCAACGGCCGGCGCCCACGAACCGGCGAGAGGCGACCACGGCGCCTCCGCTGCCAGCCAGCAGCAGACCGAGCAACAGCAGCTCGCTGGCGTTCTCCGGGGCACCCGCCTTCGGAAGGATGCAGTCGCTCCCACCGGCGGCCTTCGGCGCGCTGTCGGCCTTGGGCTTGTCGCCCTCGGCCTTCTCGTCACCCTCCGCCGCACTGTCGGCGATCGTCGTGGTGCCGGCAGACGGCAGCTTCGCCGCCAACAAGGCGGGCACCGTGACGCCCTCGCTCGCCACTGAAGCACCCGATGTGCCGCCCGAGCCGACCTCGAAGGTCAGCGTGGCCGACTCGGAGACCTGCCCGCCGGAGTTCAACGTGGCCGACAACGTCATGGTCACCCGATAGGTGCCGGGCTCCGTGAAGGCCCAGTTGCCGTGCTCGTGCACGTTGAGCGGCACGTCGAATGACGACGGGAACCCATCCAGGTTGCCGAACTTCTTCTGGCCGACACCGCCGAACGAGTCATTGAGGTAGACGCCCAGCCGGCCGGGACCATCCACGCTCTCCAAGGAGAAGGTGACCGGACCGGCGACATCGGAGCGGACGGTCTCGTGCTGCGTGTTCCAGCCGAGCCAGGGCACATCGGCGATCTGTGTCTGCGGGATCATCCAGATCGTGTCGCCGGGTTCACCGAGGAAGGAGTATGCCTCGGCATCCGGCACCTGCATCTCCGCCGCTGTACCCAACTGGAAGATCCGCGAAGCGGGGTCGACCCACTCGGGCGGTTGCGACCTGTCGTCCTTGACCCGCGGGATCAGCTGACCGTCCTCGATGATCGGACCGAAGTCGAAGTGGCCATCGGCCACGGCCTGAGCCGCACCGCCCGAACCACCGCCGGCACCGGATCCGTCGCCACCAGCTCCGTCGCCGGACCCGGTGCCACGCGTACCGCCGGCAGCGATGCACGGGTCGATGGACTTCGCGGCCGAACCACCACTGATTCCGCCGGGTCCGGTACTGCCGGGAGCATCGCGGCCGGGGTCGTCGTGACCGGGGGCATCGCTGCCCGGGCGGTCGTTACCGGAATCGTCATTGCCGGGGGCGTCGCCACCCGGGTCATCATTGCCCGGCTGGTCATTGCCCGGGTCATCGCTGCCCGGGTCGTCCGCGGCCTGGACCGCGAGCGGCCCCCAGCCGACGAGGGCGCCCTCGGCGGTGTAGACGGCCAGCTTGTGATCGCCCTCCTCGAGGTTCTCCGGGGTGGTCACACCGGTCAGTTCACCGGAGGCGTTCAGACGGGCCCAGGAGGTCTGCTGCGGATCGGAGTAGACGACGGGCATCAGCCAGTCGCCCTCATCCGCTCCGGGAACCGAGACGGTCACGTCGTCGCCGGCCTCGACGGTCGACGGATCGACGCTGATCTCGTTTCGGTTGTCCTCGACGAGCTCGGCGTCGCTCAGCAGGAGTTCATCGTCCAGGTTCCCCTCAGGCGCGTCGACGCACGGGCCGACCAGGAAGGTCAGCGTGTCGGTGCTGGTGACGGTCTCGCCGGAGTTGAGCGTCGCGGTATGGGTCGTCGTGACCTTGTACGCCCCGGGCTCAGTGAACGACCAGTTGCCATGGGCATGGACGTTCGACGGGATCGAGAGCTCCGTGGGCCAGTCGTCTGCCGTACCGAGCACCTTGATCAGATTGCCGAAGCTGCCCGTCTGGAAGATGAACAGCTCACCGGGTCCTTCGACCTCGTCGAGTGTCCACGTGGTCGGGCCGGCGATGTTCGCACGTGCGGTCTCGTGCTGGGTGTTCCATCCCAACCACGGCACACCGGGCTCCTGGGTCTGACCGATGTTCCAGACGACGTCCCCCGGCTCACCGAGGAAGGAGAACTGCGGCGCGGCGGGAACGCTCATCTCGGAGGTCTCATCGAGACGGAACAACAGCTCGTCGGCGGGACGCCACTCGGCAGGAGTCGGACGGTCGTCCTTCACCAGCGAGTTCAGCTCGCCGTCGATCACCTGGACACCGAAGTCGAAGTGACCCTCATTGACCTCCTCGGCGTCCTCAGACACCTCGATGCCGAAGCACGGCTCGATCCTCGTGCCCTCGGCCTGCGACGCCATCGTGGCGGTCTGCGCCGATGACTGAGTGCGAGGCTGCTCAACCCGTTGCTGCGGCGTCGACTCCGAGGCCGGTGCCGGTGCCGGTCCCGGCCCGGGCTCAGGTGCCGGTCCCGGGGCGGGCTCAGGCACCGGCTCGACGCTCGGTTCCGTGACCTCGATCCGGTACTCGGCCATCGGACCGGTCACCACACCTTCGGCGGTGTGGAGGCGCGGCAGGACCTGAAGCACGTAGTCACCGGCCTCGGTGAAGGACCAGTCGGTGTCCTCCTCAGCCGGTACGGCGATGTCGACGCGATCGACCTGTGCGCTGTCGAAGCGCAGCTGCGAGGCGCCGTTCTCGTCCTCGGTCTCGATCGCCACATCGCCGGGCCCGTCGACGCCGATCTCCAGCGACAACGACTCGGCACCGGTCGCCGCGGCGAGTTCGGTGTTCCACGAGAGCATCGGCAGATCGACATCCGCCTCTGAGCCGACCCGGTAGTCACCGGTATCGGTGAGTGCGGTGTCTCCGTCGATCCGGATGACGACATCGGACGGTTCACGTGCGACCACCCGGTCCGCCGCCACACCCGTGCCGTCACGCACTTGGAGCACCGGGACGCCGCCGTCCGATGCCACGTCGAACACGCCGATCTCGCCACGGTCGAGCACGAGTGTCGACGCCGAGGCGGGGGTCAGCCCGCCGAACGTCAACGCTCCGAACATCACCATGGCGAGAAGCGTTGTGAGCTTCTTCATCTTCTCGCCTTCCACGCGAACACAGTTGGAGTTGAGAAAACGATAACAGTTCTCATTTTCATTTAAGCCTCCACCCCACACCCGCAGGGATCGTGCTCACTCGCTGAGGCGGCGGTGGCGATGCAGGCGTCGCAGACCTGCCGTGCTCGTGGCCCCCTCCGTGGGCCGCAGCGCCTCCTCGATCCGGGTACGCACCGAGGCCGTGACGAGGTCCATGCCGATGGCCACGAGACCATCCCCCGGCCCCGGCCCGGGTGCCGGTGCGATGTGGACCTGGTGGCCCACGACGTTCACGACATAGCGACGCTCCCGGTACCGCGTTCGCACGCTCACACAGCCCTTGATTCGATAGACGCGGGGTGGAGGCGACTCCAGGAGGTCGATCACCGCCCCGGCCTCGACCGGACCCACCGCCGGCACCGTCACGGCGGTCGCCTGGGCATGCTCATGGGCGTGCTCGGTTCGAGACAGGACTGCCAGAGGGAGCTCGTCCGCAGGGTCCTCCTCGGCAGCGCTGTCGAACACGAGCACCGGATCGATGCGGCCTCGCCCCGCGACCACGATCGGAACGTCCGCGTTGCTCTCGCGGATCCGGTCGACGAGGGCGTCGAGCCACCGATCGCGGTCGGCCGAGGGAAGGCGGTCGGCCTTGGTGATCACCACGAGCGAGGCCGCCTGGAACCGCACCGGCGGCACAGCGCCCGTGTCGACCGTGCGCCGGTGCTCGACGGCGTCGACCACATCGATCAGGCCGCCGGGCCGTGCGTGGGCCGCACCACTGAACCGGATGAGACGCGCCAGGGCGGGAGGTTCGGCCACACCGCTCGCCTCGACGATGACGGCGTCGAGCCGCAGTCGGGGATGCGTGAGTCGCTCGAGGGCGTCGTCGAGGCCGCCGGCATCGGTCAGGCAGCACAGACAGCCGCCGGCGATCGAGGCTGCGTCATCGATCTGTCCGCTCACCAGCGCCGCGTCGACGTTGATCGACCCGAAGTCGTTGATCACCACGCCGATACGAGCACCCGGCTGGCGCAACAGGTGATTGAGCAGCGTCGTCTTGCCTGCGCCGAGATGTCCGGTCAGCCCGATGACCGGGACCTGCTGGACGGTCATGCCGGCCCCTGCCGAGAAGAACCCACGATAGGCAGGACCCGGCCTGACATGCTGATCGTTCCCTCGCTTCGCTCGGTCATGTGGTGAGCAGCCAGAAGGTGCTCTCCCCCACCCTCCGGATACCGGCGCCGACCTGAGCGGCCTCGGCCGCAACCCTCGCGGCCGAGGGATGGTGGTACCCGTGCTCAACGGTGTCCTCGAGGACGATCCGCTCACCCTCGACCGTGAGGTAGCTCATCCGCCAGCGCATAAGCTCGTCGTCCACCGGCCAGCCCTCGGCGATGCAGCGGTACTCGAGCTCGCCGATCCGCGCCACGGTGACCTCATCCGGCTCGATCCGCCGCGGTCGCCCCGGTTCTTGCAGATCGAACAGGGCTCCCCCGCCCCCAGGCAGGCGATCGGCGAGCTCGGCGATCACCGCTGCTCGCTCACCTGGATCGAAGTGACCGAGCACGCCGAGCAGGATCGCGCCGCCGATGCGCTCGGGCAACGGGGCGGAGAAGAAGTCCTCCGGGCGGACCGTGACCCGGTCGAACCACTCCGGCCGTGCGGCCAGCTTCGCCAAGAGAAGAGCGCGCATCGACGGGCTGGGCTCCACCGCCAGCACCCGAGCATCCGGGATGCGCTCGAGGATGGCGACGGCGTTCAGACCCGAGCCGGCGCCCACATCCAGGATCGGACCCGCCTCCGGGCGCAGCACTGCCAGTAAGGCCTCGAGGGCTGCCAGCCGAGCCGGGTGAGCACCGGCGCTCATCAGGTCGTACATGCTGGCGGTCGCGGCGTAGCCGTCTGAAGTCGGGTTCATCTGCTCTCCTCGTCATCCTTTGTCAAAAATTCTATATGATTCCCATTTGCATTAGTAAAGAGAACGAATAATCATATTGCAATCTCTTTATATGTGTGATCGACTGGGCTCATGGACGAGGTGCCAGGGCTCGCGGAGACGGCCCAGCTGTTCAAAGTGCTCGGCAATGAGTCGAGGCTGCGACTGCTGCACCTGCTGAGTGAGCACTCGATGACCGTGGGAGCGTTGATCGAGGCGACCGGGATGTCGCAGCCGCTGGTGTCACAGCACCTGCGCACACTGCGTGATGCCGGTGTCGTGGTGGCCGAGCGCAACGGCAAAGAGGTCGGCTACGAGCTGGCCGATGCGCACGTCTCCCATGTCATCGCCGATGCCCTCGTCCATGCACGCGAACCGATCGCGGCCGAACTGGCCGCGAACCACCCAGAGAGGCACTGACATGACCGACACCGATATCCACGCCGAGCACACCGTCGCCGAGCACCAGCATGGCGAGGACTGCGGACACGAGACCGTTCAGCACGGCGACCACGTGGACTATGTCCACGGAACCCATCGGCACGCACTGCACGGCGATCACTACGACGAGCACGAGTCGGTGGCCGAGCACACCATCGCCGAGCACGAGCACGGCGACGACTGCGGACACGAGGCGGTCGACCACGGCGATCACGTCGACTACGTCCACGACGGCCATCGTCATGCCGCCCATGAGGATCACTACGACGAGCACTGAGGGCACCGCCACAACTCCTCGGGCCTGATGAGCGACCGGCTAACCGTGGCGTCATCGCCGCGCGACGATGACGCCGCTTCGGCCGCGAGTCCAAGCGACTCGTGAGTCGGTGAAGCCGGTCTGCCGCAGGAGCTCGAGGTGCTGCCCGGTGCTGAGATCGTTGTCGCCACCGAGCTCGCCCTCCGGCGTCCAGCCATCGAGCCTCGACGCCAGCAACGGCGCGAGCTCCGCGGCCCGGAGCGCCTCCCGCCACCAGACCGTCCACGGGTCGGACGCGGGCGCGAACCCCAGCGGACTCCCGTCCAGGTCGCTGAAGTGATCGGCGTTCACCAGGATCCCATCGGGCGCCAGCCACTCGCGGATCTGCCCGAGCAGATCGCCCAGACGTTCCCGCGGCGGATAGTGCAGCACGGACGATGCGACGACCGCGTCCACACACTCGATTGGCACTCGCCGACGCCATTGAGGGGCTCCGACGGCGGCCTGGACGAACTCGACGGTATCCCCGCGCCAGGCTCGCCCGAGGGCCGACAGGAAGGGGTCGGCTTCGACGGCGACGACACGCGCATACGGCATCGCATCGGCTATTCGCCAGGCCAGCGAGCCCGGTCCGGCGCCGATGTCGACCACCACCGGATGCGGGCGACCGTCGGTCGCC
>JAEZEJ010000118.1 GCA_023417775.1 Actinomycetes bacterium
GGCGACCAGCTCGCGCAGGGCGGCGACGGAGGCCTCCGAGTCGCCGCGGAGCGCCTCCGGCGCGGGAAGCAGCGTCACGACCTCCTCGGAGAAGTCGGCGGTCGGCGTCTGGGGGACGTAGCCGCCCAGCACCTGCTCCCAGGCGGCGAAGAACCGCTCCTGCCAGGAGCGGCGCACCCGGGCCGGAGGGCGGTCGGACGCGTCGAGCGGCGGGTCGAGCTCGGCGGTCACGACGATCGCCGGGAAGTCGATGCGCCACCCGAGGGTCGAGGCATGGTCGAGGACGTGCTCGACATCGCCGGCACGCCCCGCGAGCACATCGCGCAGGAAGTCGCCGCGGTACTTGCTCTCGACGGCGCTGAGCGCCTGCTGCTGGGTCACGAGCAGGGCCGCGACCGTCGAGGCGCGCTGCAAGGCGTTGAGGTCGTCCTGGGCGATCTTGCGATAGGGATCGTAGGCGACGAGACGGGCCAGATCGCTGCTGCCGGCGACGATCGGCTGCACCAGCACCTGACCCTCGCCGACGTCCATCGGCTGCAGCCGCGGTCGTTCCACCCGGAAGCGGCCGGTGGGATCGAAGAGCTCGGCCTCGTGCAGGGCCTGGCGCATCCGATCATCGAGCGCGCCGACCTTCTCGCGGCCGTCGATGGAGGTGATGAGGACGCCGATCCCGAGGACATCGGCGATCCGGCTCGCCACCTCCTGCAGACCGGCGCCCTCGAGCACCAGTCCTTCCAGCGCCGCATGGAGGGCATCGGTGCGGTGCAGCACATCGGCCTGGACATCGGTGAGCCGGACATGCACCTCCTCCAGCAGATCGTCGAAGGCCGCGTGCGGGGCCAGGCCCAGGATGGGGAAGCCGCGTCTGTCGGCGAACTCCAGCACCTCGTCGGGCACATCGGCGAGGAAGCGCCCGACCTTGATGCCGAGGGCGGCGACATCGAGCTCGTCGAGCCGGCGCACCAGGTCCACGAAACGCGAGTGCCGCTCGTCGTCATGCGTGTCGAGGTCGACCAAGGGGTAGCCGCTCGTCACGAGCAGGGCGTGCGGGCGCACCCACTCGACGATGTCCGGCACCTCCATGACGTTGAGCCGGGTGACCACGCGATCCAGCCCACGACTGCCTGCCAGCACCGTCGTTCCAGCCAGCGCGTCCACCTTCAGCACCTCGCGCAGCGGCACACGATAGGCATGTTTCATCAAGGTCTGGGCACCCCTGGGCTGATCCTTGGCAACTTCTGACATCGGCTCAGCCTAACAGCACCGATTAGGGTCCGAAAGACGCCTCATTTCTACCCTGGGAGACCCATGAGCGAACGGAGCGAGCGAACGCTCGGGTTCTTCTCATGCCGGCATCCTGGGGGCACCTCCCTCTCCCCCGCTCGCTGGCGCTCGCGGGAGGTACCCACCTCCGCGCAGCGAGGTGCTCGAGGGACCAGCGTTCTTCTCTTCGAGGCGGTGCCGGCATGAGCACGCCGACCTCGGTGGCCGCCGCGGCCACTACGTGGGTCCGCGACCGGATCGCCCGGCCGAGCCGTCCGGCCGAGATCGTGCACCGCGGCGGCCACGCCGTCTATCTCGACGACGGCACCGATGTGCTCGCGGTCGTCGGCGCCGCCGGCGTGCGGGTGCCCAGCGCGGCACAGACGACCCTGACCTCCTTGCACGCCCTGACCGGCGACGCCACGACGGTGACCGTGGGGGACGATCGGCTGGCCTTCGCCGGCGGCGAGGTCCGCATCGCACGCACCGTCGACCAGCACGTGCCGCGCCTCGGACCCGAGCACCTCGCGGCCGCGCGCCGGCTGCTCGGAGACCCGGTGCCCGGGCAGATCCGCGCGGAGCTCCCGCACGACGCCCTCGACGGGCTGCGAGTCGCCGACCCCTCCGCGCCGATGGCCCTCGCCGGACTCGGCAGTGGGCTGACGCCCCTCGGCGACGACGTGCTGTGCGGGTGGATCGCCACGATGGCGGCCGCCGGGCGTCTCGACGAGAGTCCGCTGCGGCCCGCCATCGACGCGCCGCTGCTCGCCCGCACCACCGCGCTGTCTGCGACCCTGTTGCGCTGCGCGCTGGAGGGACTGGTGCTGCCCGAGTTCGCTCGACTGCTCCAGGAGCTGCGCTCCACCGCGCCGAGCGCCGATCCCGATGCGGCCGTCGCCACCATGCTGCGCATCGGCCACACCTCCGGCGCCGGCCTGGTCCTCGGCCTGACCCTCGCGCTGGACCACCTTTCCGCTTCCGATTCCGACCATCACGTCACGAGGAGTTGCCCATGACCACGACCGGCTTCGAGCACGTCGAGCTACGCCGCGGTGCGTACGCCGACTCGGTGGCCTTGTTGCAAGTGAGCAAGGATGTCGCCGCCGTCGACGGTGTCACCGCGGCCCAGGTCGCGATGGCGACCGATCTGAACCGCGATGTCATCGCCCAGATGGGCTTCACCCTGCCCGAGTCCACCCCCAACGACATGATCGTCGCGGTCCGGCTCGACGACGAGGACGCCCTTCCGGCCGCCCTCGAGGCCGTCGACGCCGCCCTCGCCCGGGCGTCACGCCGCAGCGATGACGGTGCGTCGAGCGAGATCGAGCCCCCGCGCACCACGCTGTCGGCCTTCGAGCGGACCGATGCCGGGCTCGCCCTGGTGTCCGTGCCCGGTGCCTCCGCCGCCGTGGAGGCGGCCGACGCCCTCGATGCGGGGCGCGACGTGATGATCTTCAGCGACAACGTGCCCGTCGAGCACGAGATCGCCCTCAAGAAGCTGGCCACCGAGCGCGGCCTGCTGGTCATGGGCCCGGACTGCGGCACCGCCGTGATCGACGGCATCGGACTCGGCTTCGCCAATGCGGTGCGTCCCGGGCCGGTCGGCATCGTCGCCGCCTCCGGCACGGGCTGCCAGCAGCTGCTGTGTCTGCTCGACCACGCCGGAGTGGGGGTCAACGCCGCACTCGGAGTCGGTGGCCGTGATCTGAGCGAGGCCGTCTCGGCGCTCTCCACCCGCGAGGCGATGCGCCGCCTCGACGAGGACGCCGCGACCGAGCTCATCGTCGTCGTCTCCAAGCCCCCCGCGGCCTCGGTGGCCGAGGAGCTGCGCGAGTTCGCCGGCACGCTGAACACGCCGGTGCAGTTCGCGCTGCTCGGCTCCGGTCAGCCCGACCTGACCACCACCGCCGAGGCCGTCCTCGAGACCCTCGGACGACCGGTGCCCGAGTGGCCGCACCGCGGCGAGACGGCACAGGTCGACGGAGGACGCCTGCGCGGGCTGTTCGTCGGCGGCACCCTCTGCGACGAGGCCATGCTCATCGCGGCCGAGGCCGTGGGCGAGGTCTACAGCAATATCCCGCTGGAGCCGCGCCTCGAGCTCGGCAGCGATCGCCGTGCCGAGGGCACCGTCATGATCGACTTCGGCGACGACGGCATGACGGCCGGGCGCGCCCATCCGATGATCGACCCGACCCTGCGCCTGGAGGATCTCGCCCGGACCGCGCGTGACGGCGATGCCTCGGTGGTCCTGCTCGATGTCGTCCTCGGCCACGGCGCCGAGGACGATCCCGCGGGATCGCTGGCCCCGGCGATCTCCTCGGCGGTCGAGACCGCCAAGGCGGCCGGCCGGGAGCTGGCCGTGGTCGTCGCCTGCGTCGGCACGCAGGACGATCCCCAGCAGACCGAGCGTCAGGCCGAGGCACTCGCCGCGGCCGGCGCTGAAGTGTTCTTGTCCAATGCCCAGGCGACCCGCCGGGCCCTCTCGCTGATCGGAGCCGCACGATGACGAGCACCCACCGCCCTGCCGACGGAGTCGTCACCAGCGGCGTCGGCCTCTTCGCCGACGCTCTCGACGCCCAGGCCGTCGGCGTGAATCGCGTCGACTGGCGCCCCCCGATGGACGGCACCGAGGACGATCTCGTCACGGTCGCCACCGATCCGCTGCGCCTGGACGCCAATCGGCGTGCGGTCGACGCCATGACGTCCACCCAGGCGATGGTCGTCGATGTCGCCCCCGCCAGCGAACTGCTCGGCCTCGAGCGGGGCCAGTTCCTGCATGCCGGTCCCCCGCTGAAGTGGGAGAACGCCTCCGGCCCGATGCGCGGCGCACTCCAGGGCGCGGCGGCGCTCGAAGGACTCGTCGACGACCCGGAGGACGCGATCGCGCTCTTCGAGTCCGGCGACTCGGTCTCCCTCGAGCCCTGTCACCACCGCAGCGCCGTCGGCCCGATGGCCGGCGTCGTGTCACCCTCGATGTGGATGTGGGTGCTGGAGGACCAGACCGACGGCCGCCGCACCTACTGCACGCTCAACGAGGGTCTCGGCAAGGTGCTGCGCTACGGCGCCTACTCCCCCGAGGTCCTGCAGCGGCTGCGCTGGATGTCCGATGTGCTCGGCCCGCTGCTCGGCAAGGCCGTCCGCTCGACCGGTCCGATCGACGCGACCGGCATCCTGACCCAGATGCTGCAGATGGGCGATGAGGCGCACAACCGCAACCGTGCGGGCACGCTGATGCTGCTGCGCGACATCGCCCCCGCGCTCGCCCAGTCCGGTGCCGAGGCGAAGGACATCGCCGAGGTGTTCTCCTTCGTCGGCGGCAACGACCACTTCTTCCTCAATGTCGCGATGCCCGCGTGCAAGCTCGCGCTGGACGCGGCGCGCGGCATCGACGGCTCGACGATGGTGGTCGCGATGGCCCGCAACGGCACGGAGTTCGGCATCCAGACCGCCGGCACCGGCGACCAGTGGTTCACCGGTCCGGCGCAGGTCGCCGAGGGCCTCTATCTGGGCGACTACGGCCCGGAGGACGCCAATCCCGATATCGGCGACTCGGCGATCACCGAGACCGCCGGCATCGGCGGCTTCGCGATGGCGACCGCCCCGGCGATCGTGCGCTTCGTCGGCGGTTCGGTGCCCGATGCGCTGGCGACCTCGCGGCGGATGCGTGAGATCACCATCGGCGAGAACCCGCGCTGGTCGATCCCCGTGCTCGACTTCATGGGCACGCCAACCGGTATCGATGTCTCGCGGGTCTGCCGTACGAGCATCCTGCCGCAGATCAACACCGGCATGGCCGGGCGCGTGGCCGGTGTCGGCCAGGTCGGCGCGGGCCTGGTGACGCCTCCGGCGAATATCTTCCCGGCGGCGCTGTCGGCGCTCGCCGAGAAGACCCGAGCTCGCCGCTGAACGACCCCATCACGACGCGGAGGGACGGCTGAGGCCGACCCTCCGCGTCGTCGTAGGTCCGGGCGTCGTCCATCGGTCGTCGACCGCGCGCGTGCGGAGGTAGGTCATCAACGTCATCGGGCCGCGGTGAGGTCGACCAGCTACCGCCACGGCCGGCGAAAGGTTGGCGCTCTACCGCCACCGGCGGTTCGCCCATGCCGCTCGGGTCAGGTGCTGAGGCCGGCGGCCGTGGCGATGACCCTCAGCTGGGCCTCGAAGAGCGCCTCCGGATCGGCGAAGGTGTCCGCGCCGTACTGGCCGAAGACCTCGAAGCTCACCGCCCCGAAGATCCCCGTCCAGGCGACCGTCGCGGCGACGAGCTGCGACGAGTCCAGCGCGGAGCCGTACTCGCCGCGGATGGCCTCGAGGTTCGCATCGAGTCCGGAGTCGAGCTCGAGTACGGGCCTATCGAGCCCACCGGTGCAGGCGGCGGCATCGAGGATGCGCAACAGCGCCACGATCACCCGGGTGCCCGGCCCGGTCGTCCGCTCTCCGGGCGCCTCGTAGCCCGGCACCGGGGTCCCGAAGACCAGCGCGTAGCGCGCCGACTCGGCCACCGCCCAGGCACGCACCGCACGCCCGGCGGCGGTGAACTGCTCGACGGGTGACTCGCCGGCCGCGTCGATCGCGGTCTCGACGGCCTCCCCCAGCTCGTCATAGGCGTCGACGATCAGCAGGGTCAACAGCTCGTCCCGGCTCGCCACATAGCGGTAGACCGCCGAGGACACGATGCCGAGATCCCTGGCGATCGCGCGCAGCGACAGGGATGCCGGGCCGGTGGCCGTCAGGTGTTCACGGCCGAGGCGGACGATGTCGCGCATGGTCTGCTCGCGCGCTCGCTGACGCGGCGTGCTCATCGTCCGCTCATGAGTCGCTCACCCATTGCCCGCTCGCTGTGCTCGCCCATGGCACCAGCCTAGGGCACCGGACATTTTAGAGAGCAGTGCTCTTGTTTTTGCCGTCGGCCTCCGCCATGATGAAAACAGAGAGCACTGCTCACAGTTTGGAGAAGATCATGCAGCACCTCATCGTCGGCGCCGGCCCCATCGGCACCTCCCTCGCCCTTCACCTCGCCGGACGCGGAGATCACATCCGCCTCGTCACCCGCTCCGGTTCGGGACCTCGGCATCCGGCCGTCGACTGGGTGGCCGCGGATGCCGGCGATCTGTCCGCCTTGCGGGCCGCTCTCGACGGCGTCCAGGCGGTCCACTGGTGCCTGCACGCGTCGCGCTATCGCGCCGACGTCTGGCGCGCCGAACTACCCGCTCTGGAGGAGAGGATCCTGCGGCTCGCCGCCGAGGCCGCCGTCCCCGTCGTCTTCCCCGAGAGCCTGTACGGCCTCGACGCGGGCGCGCAGCCGTTCACGGCCGGCTCGCCCTTCGCTCCCGGCTCGATCAAGGGTCAGGTGCGGGTGGAACTGCTGCGCGCGCGAGCACAGTCGCCGGCCAGGACCGTCAGCATCGCCGCCTCGGACTACTTCGGCCCCTTCGCACGGGCGAACGCCCACGCCGGAGAGCGGATGATCGTGCCGATCCTGCGAGGCCGGACGGTGCGCCCCCTGGGCTCCGTCGACCAGCCGCACTCCTTCACCTATCTGCCCGACCTCGCGGCGGCGATGGCCGCCGCGGCGGACGATCCGGACATCGAGGGGCTCGTCATGGCACCGACGGCTCCGCCCGTCACCCAGCGCGAGCTGATCGAGACCTACGCGCGGACCGCCGGGACCCCGGTGCCGCCGATCCGGCCGCTCCCCTCACGACTGCTGCGTTGGGCAGGGCGCGTTCATCGTGACAGCGGCGAGCTCGCCGAGATGCTGCACCAGTGGGAGCGGCCCTATGCGATGGACAGCCGTGACGACGAGACACGCCTGGGTCTCGCGCCGACCCCGATCGAGGATGCTGCCGCGGCGACGATCGCCTGGTGGCGTGAGACCGCCCGCCCGCGCGACTGAGCGACGATCAGGCGCGACGTGCCTCGGCCGCGTCATCGGCAGCTAGATACGCGAGGCCGAAGGCCGACAGCAGGCCGTTGCCGGCGAGGTAACCGCCCGCACCGTGTCCGGAGATTCCCACGGCTGCACCGCCCGCGGCGTAGAGACCGGCGATCGGCGTGCCATCGCGGCCCATCACCCGCGCATGCCCGTCCACCTGCAGTCCCCCCTGCGTGTGGAAGAGCGCCGGCTTCACGAACACGGCCCCGAAGGGCGGGTCGAGGGGCGTGGACCAGCTCCGCCGCCCGAAGGGGTCCTGCTGTCCGCCGGCACCGCCCTTCGCCTGCTCGAAGGTCTCGCGCAGACCGGCGGCATCGACGCCGATCGCCCCGGCGAGCTCATCGACCGTCGCGGCCCAGCGGACGCCGCCGGACGACACCACGTCGCGATAGTCCTGGAACTCCAGACAGGCCTCATGGATGCGCTCGTCGAGCACGATCCATGCCTCACCGCGCTCGGCATGCTTCAGCACCTGGGCGGCGTACTCCGAATATCCCGTGGTCTCGTCGCCGAAGCGGCGCCCGCTGCGGTCGACGAGGAAACCGCCGTGCATGACGGTGGCCCATCCCGCGAGGGTCGCAGCGGGCATCGCCAGGGCGGCGTGACCTTGATAGGCGTCCAGAAATCCCGTCGCGGCACCCAGCCTCTCGCCGATCCGCAGCGCATCCCCCGTGGAGCCCTCGCTGCCGTGGTAGATCGCCTCGCTGATCTCGGGGATGTGGCGGCCGACGAGGTCGGCGTCCGCCCCGAAGCCATTCGTCGCCAGCACCACGGCCCGCGTCGGAATCCGCTCCTCACCGCCGGGACCCTCGATCGTGACCGCCTCGACTCCGTCGGGGCCGACCGTGACATCGGTGAGGCGCGCGGGGACCAGCACATCGATGAGCTCGGATTCGCGCACCCGCCGCAGCAGGTGCTGCAGCAGGGTCCGCCCCGCCCGTCCCTCGATGGAATGACAGCGGTGCATCGAATGACCCGGATAGTGGAAATCGGTCACCAGGGTCAACGGCACCCGCAGGCTGTCGGCCATCCACTCGACCAGCGGGGCGCTCACCTCGGCCAGCGCCCGGGTGACGACCGGATCGGCCTCCCCGTGGGTCTTGGCCAGCACATCGCCGATGAAGGTGTCCACGGAGTCGTCGACACCCTCCTGACGCTGCCAGCGGCTCCCCGCCCCCGGGATCATCGCCGTCGACATCGACGTGTTGTTCCCCGCGGCGAAGTGCTCATTGCGCTCGACGACGAGGACCGAGAGTCCCCGCTGCGCCGCACGCAGCGCCGCCACGAGCCCACCGCCGGCCCCGGCGACGACGAGATCGGGTCCCTCGGCCTCCTGCCGCTCGCTCATGCCGCCACCGCCCAAGGAAAAGCACGATAGGCGATGGTCGGCATGAGATGTCCCACCGTTCGCTCGCTCCGCTCGCTCATGCCGCCACCTCGGGCAGCATCGCGATCATGCGGAGGGCCACCGCGGTCGGGTCGACCAGCACGGCCGGCTGCTCGGTGCTCGTCACATCGACCGCCGAGCAGGCGTTGATGACTGCCTGGACCCCGAGGGAGCCCATCGTCTTCTCGACGGCCGCCGCCCAGACCTCGTCCTTCGCGATGTCCTCGACGGACAGATGCATCACCGCGGTGGGCGTGGCCGGCACGCCGTAGACCTCGAGCCGGCGATCCAGTTCGGTGGCGATCGCGGTGGTGCGAGCCACCGCCCCGACGGTCATTCCCAGCCCCCGCAGATAGTGCGCAGTCGCACGGCCGATGCCGTAGACCGGCAACGGCAGGACATCGGCGTGGTCGATCACCGGGTCCAGGACGCAGTCGGGCAGGAAGCCGTCGAATCCCGCCGGATCGACCGCAGCGTAGTACCGGACCATCGCCTCCTCGGATGCCGCGATCGACGCCGCGTCCTCCAGCGCGCCCGGGGCGTCCGGGCCGATATTCCTCAGCTCGATCGACAGGCCGGGCGGGCACAAGCGGTCGTAACGGGCCTGTCGGCGACCGACCTCCTCCTCGCTCACGTCGATGGGCGTGATCGCCAGCAGATGCTTCATCGCATTCCTCTCAGATGGCTCGGGCCAGGTCGCGACCTAGGGTGTGTCTGGTCATTCGTGGTCGTTGCGGGCGGCGTATCCACGGGATGTCTCGCCATCCCCCAAGGACTCCGTCCAGGGAGGTGCCCCCACGCCGGAGCGAAGCCCCACCGGGTGGGGGCACCCGTGGGACATCGCGCAGTAGGTCAGGAATTGCCAGACACGCCCTAGAGACCGAGATAGGCATCGCGGACACGGGAGTCCTCCAGCAGGTCGGCACCCGTGCCCTCCAGGACGATCGACCCGTTCTCGATGACATAGGCCCGATCGGAGATGCCGAGCGCCTGCTTGGCGTTCTGCTCGACCACGAGAACCGACACGCCGGTCTCGCGGATCGCGCTGATCGCGGCGAGCACCTGATTGGCCAGATTCGGGGCGAGGCCGACCGAGGGCTCGTCGAGCGTCAGGCATCGCGGTCGGGCCATCATGGCCCGGCCGATCGCCAGCATCTGCTGCTGGCCACCGGACATGGTGTCCGCCCGCTGGGCTCGGCGCTCGGCCAGGATCGGGAAGAGATCGAAGACCTCGTCCAGGGAGCTCTTGATCGACGCGTGCGGCTGTGTGTAGGCGCCCATCTCGAGATTCTCGGCGACATTGAGATTGCCGAAGAGCGCCCGGTCCTGCGGCACGTGGACCAGACCTGCCTTGACGATCTGGTCGGCGCGCAGCGACCCCATGTCGCGGCCCTCGAACTGGATCGATCCCTTCGAGGGCGACAGGATGCCGGCCAGAGCGCGCAGCGTCGTGGTCTTGCCCGCTCCGTTCGCGCCGATCAGCGAGACGATCTCCCCCTCGCCGACGTGCAGGTTCAGGCCGTGGAGGATCTCCAGCTTCCGATAGCCGGCGTGCAGATCGTTGACTGTCAGAATCACGCGTAGTCCTCTCCCAGGTAGGCCTCGACCACCACTGGATCCTCCGTGACCTCGCGCGGATCCCCGAGCGCCAGCTGCGCACCCTCGTGCATCACCAGCAGGCGCTCGGACAGTGCCAGCACCGCGGCCATGATGTGTTCGATGAACATCACGGTCAGTCCCTCGCCGTGCAGCGTCCTCAGCAGCTCGATCATCGGGGCGCGCTCGGCGGGGACCAGACCGGCCAGCACCTCGTCCAGCAGGATGACCTGCGGATCGAGCGCGAGGGCGCGGGCCAGCTCGAGACGCTTCAGTGCCGCGGTGGGCAGGCTCGCCGGCATCGCGGTCGCATAGCGCCCGAGCTGCACGCGCTCGATCACGTCGAGGGCCTTGTGCCGCGCGGCGTGCGGGGCGGGCGTGTGCTGGTGGGTCGCGATCATGACATTCTCGAGCACGTTCATGCTCTCGAAGGGCCGCATGAGCTGGAAGGTCCTGACCAGCCCGGCCTTCGCCACCCGGTCCGCCGGCCAGCCGGTGATATCGGTGCCGTCGAAGACGATGCGGCCCTCGGTCGGCCGCTGCTCCCCCGCGATCAGGGAGAAGAGCGTCGTCTTGCCGGCGCCGTTCGGCCCCACGATCCCCAGGAACTCGTGCTCGGCGACCTCGATCCCGATATCGTCCACCGCGGTGAGACCGGCGAATCGTTTCGTCAGACCCTCGATCGACAACAGGCCCATGCCTCGCTCGCTCACTGCTTCTTCCTCTCGGTGATCTTGTCCTTGAGAGTCCCGTAGATGCCCTTGCGCATGAAGAGCACGATGACGATCAGCAGGACGGCGTAGACCGCGACGTCCAGGCCCGAGACTCCCTGGAGGAACTCCAGATAGGACGGCGGGTCGCGCAGCAGTTCCTTGATGTACTCGGCCAGCGGGCCCACGATCAGGGCACCCACGAGCGGACCCCAGATGGTGCCGATGCCGCCGAGCACGGCGGGGACGATCGCCTGCACCGAGACATGGGTGCCGAAGGCCTGCTCGGGCCCCACGAAGAAGTAGTACTGCGCGTAGTAGGCGCCGGCGATGGCGGTCACCGCGCAGCTGAGCATCACGGCCACCAGCCGGGTGCGCATGACATTGATCCCCAGCGAGGCGGCTGCCACCTCGTCATCGCGCGCCGCCTGGACGTACCGTCCCGGCCGCGAGCGGGTGTAGAGGATGGTGATGCCCAGGCCGATCACCAGCAGGGCGCTCGGGATCCAGACGTACCAGTCGTTGCCCTGACGGAACTGCATGTGCCAGAAGGACTCCTCGCCCAGGATGGGCAGGCTCAGACCGTCGGTCTTGTTGAGGAACTCCAGGTTCTGCGCCAGGAGCAGGAACATCTGCGCGAAGGCGAAGGTGGCGAGCGCGAAGTAGGCTCCCGCCAGCTTGTAGCGCAGGCACAGGAAGGCGATGAAGGTGCCGATCGCCGCCGCGAACACGGCGCCGATGATCATCGCGATCCACGGGGAGAGCTCGTACTCGATCACCAGATAGGCATTGGTGTACGCCCCGACACCGAAGAAGGCGGCGTGACCGAAGCTGAACAGCCCGCCGAATCCGCTCATCAGGTTCCAGCCGACGCCCATGATCGCGAAGATCAGGGTGAGCACCACGATGGATTCGATCCGCTCGTTGACGACCAGCGGGAGTACGGCGAGCACGACCGTCAGGACGCCCAGCGTGATGAGCGAGTTGCGCAGGTCTGTGTCCCTCAGCCGGGGATCGTCGGCCGCCACACGGGACGGCTCGGTCTCTGTCTGCTTCATGGACGCACTCCGAACAATCCTTGAGGACGGAACAACAGCACCAGCACGAAGACCACGAAGACGAGCAGCAGCGCCCCGGTTCCTGGCAGATACAGGGCACCGATGGTCTGCACGAGTCCGATGATCAGGCCTCCCGTGATCGCCCCCACCACCGAGCCGAGGCCACCGAGCACGACGATGACGAAGGCGAGCACGGTGAAGCTCTCGCCGACCGTCGGGGTCAGGCTCGTGAACGGCGCGGTCAGACCGCCCGCGACCGCGACACAGGCGGCTCCGATGCCGAAGGTCATCGCATACACCCGGCCGACATTGACGCCGACGAGCGCCGCGCCCTGGGCATTCGAGGCCACCGAACGGATCGACATGCCGAAGGAGGTCCGCCGCAGCAGGAGCGTCAGCAGTGCCGCGACGAGCAGGGCGCCGAAGAAGGCGATCAGCCGCTCATAGGTCGCCACGGCACCGAACACCCGCAGCGACCCGTCGACCGATCCGGGGACCGACACCGGGCGTCCGCCGAAGACCATCAGCAGCGTATTGACGATCAGCAGCTGCAGCCCGAGCGTGATCAGCAACGGCCCTTCGTGGCTGCCCTCGGTCGTGAGCTTGTTCAACAGCAGCCGCTGGACGAGGAAGCCGAAGCCGAACATGAGCGGCACCGCGATGAGGGTCGAGAGGTAGACCGGGATACCGGCGCTCGTCGTCAGCGCGTACACGAAGTACAGGGCCAGCGTCAGCATCGCCCCGTGGGCGAAGTTCACCACGCCCAGGACGCCGAAGATCAGCGTGAGGCCGATCGAGACGAGCGCGTACACACCTCCCAGCAGCAGTCCGCTGACGATCGACTGGGTCACGAGGCCGGAGTCTCGGTTGCCGAAGAGATAGATCGCTGCCAGCGCGAGGATCACGATCCCCGCTGCCAGGAGCGGCGATCGAGCCTGCTGTCGCCAGGAGCTCGCGGCCGAGGTCGATTCGGCCGCGTTCGCGTGCTGCGGCATGGGTGATGGCCCTTTCGAAGTGGTGGGGGGACGGACGGCGGATCAGCGCGTCGGGAAGACGAGATCGGCTGTCTTGAACTCCTCGGGGAAGACCTGCTGGATCTGGCCGTCGCCGATCTGGGTGACGATGACGGTGGCGTTCTCGTTCTCCCCGGCCTCGTCGAAGGTGATCGGCCCGTCGAAGGCGAGCAGCGGATCGTCGACCTCGATATCGGCGATCGCGTCGCGCACGGCGCCCGGGTCGGTGTCGCAGCTCTCCTGCAGCGCCTCGGCGATGACCTCGACGGCCTGGTAGGACAGCACAGCGGCCGTCTCCATGGGCTCGCCGGCCTCCTCCTCGAAGCGAGAACGGATGTCCTCGACCCGCTCGTTCTGCATGTTGTAGTGGTAGTTCGCGCTGAGGATGCCGTCGCCCGCTGTGCCCGCATCTCCGGGGAACGAGGTGTTGTCGAAGGCGCCGTTGGCGATGCCGTAGACGTCGACCTCCGAGCCCAGCTGCTGGAGCGCCGAGGCGATCAGCAGGCTGTCGGGGTAGTACCCGGTGACCACGACGATGTCAGGGTCGCTGGACAGCGCACGCGAGACGACCTGGGTCGCATCGGAGAAGTTCGCGGCGGCATAGGTGACCTCGTTGACGTCGATGCCGTCCGCGGCCGCCTTCTCCTCGAAGGCGCTGAACACGCTCTCGCCGAAGGCCCCCTCGATGTGGATATAGGAGACCTTCGACAGCTCCTCGCCGGCCTCCTCGAAGATGCCCTCGAGGGCCGTGGCGCCGTCCTCGCCCATGCTGGAGGCATTGGGCTGGATGCGGAAGGAGTTCTTGTACCCCTGTTCGAGGATCGCATCGTCGACGGCGACGTCGATCACCAGCGGCACGCCGGCGCGTTCGGCGACCGAGGCGACATTCTGGGTCACATCGCTCTGGTAGGTGCCGATGAGGGCGACGGCGCCGCTGTCGACGAGGCGCTGTGCTTCGGTCTGACCCGTCGCGGCCGTGCCCTGGCTGTCACCCGTGGAGAGGGAGAGCTGTGCACCGTCGAGGCACTCGATGCCGCCGGCCTCGTTGATGTCCTCGACGGCCAGCTTGGCTCCCGCGCTCATCAAGGCACCTTCGCCGGCCAGCGCACCAGTCAGCGGGTGGACGGCGCCGATGACGATCTCCTCGTCTCCGCCGCCGCCACCGCCGCCCGAGCAGGCGGCGAGGACGAGGCAACTGGCCACCGCGGCTGATGCGAGGCTGAGCTTCTTCTGCATGGTTGTGCCTTTCCAGCCCGGGAGACCGGGTTTCTCCTAGCGAAACGATGATTGCGCTTGGCGGACGTACGTGGCGTGTTCACGATCACACCTGACGCCACGCGAGACAGTATTACACGTTCTTCCCGGAGCTATCCAGAGCCCTTGCGAACCTTTTACACGTTCGATACAGTTTCTCTCAGCGGAACACACCGACGAAGGAGCTCGCATGTCAGCAGGTTCGAGGACCTCATCAGGCACCTCAGGGGGTACCGAATCGGCCGACCGTGTCGCCGACGTGCTTCTGCTCTTCGCCCAGCGCGACCGGCCCCTCGGCGTCACGGAGATCGCCCAGAACCTCGATCTGAGCAAGGCGGTGGTCCATCGCATCCTGCAATCGCTGACCTCGCGTTCCCTCACCTGGGTGGTCCCCGGTGAGTCGACCTATGTGCTGGGTCCCGCGGCGACCACGCTGAGCACCAGGGCCTGGAGCCAGATCGACCTGCGATCGCTGGCCGCGCCCATGTTGCGACGTCTGCGTGACGACACCCAGGAGACCACCACCCTGTCGGTGCTCATCGGCATGCAGAGGCTCTACCTCGACCAGTACGAGAGCCCTCGGGAGATCAAGATGGTCGTCCAGCTGGGGTCCCAGCATCCGCTGCACTCGGGAGCGTCGAGCCGCGCGATCCTCGCCTTCCTCCCCGATGCCGTCATCGACCGCGTCATCGCCCAGCTCATCGAGGCCCGCCCCGATGTCGACGAGCAGGAGTTCCGGAGGAACCTCGCCCAGGTGCGCGACCAGGGGTTCGCCGCATCGGTCAACGAGCGCGGCACCGGATCGGCCTCGATCGCCGCCCCCTTCTTCGACATGGGTGGCCATGTGCTCGGCTCCATCAGCGCCTCGGGGCCCGCGACCCACTACGGCGTCGAGTCGCACCCCGAGGACGTACCGCGTGTGCTCGCTGCGGCCCGTGCCATCAGCTCCAAGCTCGCCGGACGGGGTCGCTGACCGGTGTCCGATCCCGCCTCCTCCCCCACGCTCGCCCGGTCCTTCCTCTACGTGCCGGCGGACCAGCCCGCGCTGTTCGACAAAGCCGTCCGCGGCGCCGCCGATGCGATCATCCTCGACCTCGAGGATGCCGTCCCCCTTCCCGCGAAGGACCGAGCCCGGTCGGCCCTCAGCACCTGGCTGTCGGCCTCCGCTGAGTCGCCATCGGCCGAGGTCTGGGTCCGCATCGACCCCGAGAACGCGTCGGCAGACCTGGAGGCCGCCGTGCAGCCGCGTCTCAGCGGCGTCCTCGTCGCCAAGTGCACCGCCGAGACCGTCCGGCACGTCGCCGATCAGCTCAGCGCGCGCGAACGCCGGCTGGGGCTCGCGACCGGACGGCTCCGCATGATCGGCCTCATCGAGAGCGCCGCGGCACTGCGCGACCTGACCACGATCACGCGATCGCCCCGTTTGACCACGCTCGCCGTCGGAGAGGTCGACCTGCTGGCCGATCTGCGCATCGAACGGCGCCCTGACACGGCACAGGTGATCGACGGACTGCGGACCGACATCGTCGTCGCGTGCGCGGCTGCCGGGCTCACCGCGCCCGTCGCGCCCACCTCGACGGACTATCGCGATCTGGACGCCTTCCGGGCGACCACCCGTGCCCTCTCGGGGATCGGCTTCCGCTCCAGGACGGCCATCCACCCCGCCCAGGTCCCGGTCATCCACGAGGTGCTGACTCCTTCCCCGGAGGCCCAGGAGCGTGCCCGAGCCGTGGTGGACCGCTTCGAGCAGGCCGACGGCGGGGTCACCACCGACGACCGGGGGCGGCTGATCGACGCCGCTGTCGTCCGCGGCGCCCGCGAGATCCTGGCGCGGGCGGCTCGCGCCGCCTCGCACTGACACCGACGGTGATGGGGGCCGGCTCGCCGGTCCCCATCACCGTCTTCGGTCAGGACGAGGCCGCGGTACGACGCACGTACTGGCCCTGCGGCTCGCCGACGATGTGCTCGTCGCGCAGCACCGCCTGCCCCCGCAGGAAGGTGTCCGTCACCTTCGCGGTGAGGCCGAAGCCCTCGAAGGGCGTGTACTCCTGCGTGGACAGCGAGTCGTCCGCGCGCACCGTGTACTCGACATCGTCGTCGACCAACACGAAGTCGGCGTCCAGGCCGACCTGCAGGTCCCCCTTGCTGGTCAGGCCGAAGCGCTCCGCCGGCACCTGAGCGGTGAGCTCGGCGATCCGGTTGTAGCTGAGACCGCGCTTGCGTCCCTCGCTGATCAGGCCCGGCAGCAGATACTCCGCGCCGCCGAAACCGGACTTGGCCACGAAGACATCGTCGCGGGGCTCGCCGAACTTGGCCTCCTCCCGGCAGCAGGCGTGGTCCGAGCAGACCCAGGACACATGGCCGGCCAAGAGATGCTCCCAGAGCGCCTCGACATCATCGGCCGAGCGCAGCGGCGGATTGACCTTGCCGCCGAGGTTCGCGGTCTCATAGGTCGCCAGCAGGTGGCCGATCGTCACCTCCCGGCGGAAGTTGATGTGCGGGAAGGTCTGCTGCATCATCATGGCCGCCTCGATGGCCTTGCGCGAGGTGAGATGGAGCAGATTGATATTCGGCAGCTCGGTCTCGTGCGCCAGGTACGAGGCGATCGTGATCGCCAGCCCCTCCGAGTGCGGCGGCCGCGACGCGCTGTACGCCTCGAGGCCGCTCAGCTTGCCCTCCTGCTCGACCAGCTTGGTGTACGCCGACATGATCTCGGGAGTCTCGCAGTGCAGGGACAGCGACAGGCGGTCCTTGTCCTGCGGGAACTGCTCGCGCGCCTTCTGCAGACCGCGCATGATGAACTCGAAGTGCGCGATATTGTACGTCTGATCCTCCGGGATCATCAGGAAGTCGCGCTGGCTCGACGAGCGCCCATGCAGCCCATGGCTCCCGTAGAACATGAAGATCTTGAACGAGGCGACACCGTGCTCCTCGATCAGCTCGGGGATCTCGTCGATGTGCTCGGCCAGGATGGGCGCCAGGTGGAAGGCGTAGTCGATATACGCCCGGCCCTCGGTCCTCTCGAGGACCTCCGGGAAGACCTCGCGGTAGGGGCCGGTGCGGTTCAGATAGTAGGCGCCGGTGCGGATATAGCTCAGGCTGGTGGTCACGCCACCCTGGGCCGAGGCCCGGCTCTCGCTCCCGGCATCCTCACCCAGCTCGTTGTAGATGCCCCAGTGCTGGTGCGCATCGACGACACCGGGGAAGACGTGCCTGCCCGTTCCGTCGACGGTCTGCGCAGCGCGCTCGGGCGCGATGTTCTCCTCGAAGGCGGCGAACACGCCGTCCTTCACCGCGACGTCGAGACGCTCGGGAGCCGGCTGTCCGGCGCGCACGACGAACGCATTCTTGACGATCACATCAAACTCGGTCATGGAGGGGTTCCTTTCGCAGATCTATCGGTTGACGGTGCGACTGATGCGCTCGGTGCGCTCGCTCATGTCGCATCCACGCGCGTGAGTGGTTGGAGGAGGACGCCGAGGTCGGCATGGGTGTCGAGGGTCTCCACCGCCGCGGCGAGCGCGTCGACCGCCGCTTCGTCCAGGCCCCGCGAGGCGTTGTCACGGAACTTCCTCGTCAGCTCCTCGAAGCTCAGCGGGCGCTGCGGACCGCCACGCGTGGTCAGGACCTCCTCGACCACACTGCCTCCGTCCCGCAGCTGGGCGGTGAGGACGGCCGGGAACTGACGGGGGAAGATCTCGGTGCAGCGTTGATCGGCGACGACCTTCACCTTGGCCATGATCGACCGGCGCTCGCTCTCACGAGCCAGCTCATCGGTGTAGTCGTCGAGCCCGGCACCCAGGCCACTGCCGCCGAGCAGGCCCACCGCGACGGCATAGGGTCCGCTGAACTGCGCCATATAGCCGGTCTCGGGATGCTGCTTGACCTCCAGCGGCTCGCCGATCGTGCGCAGATTCGGCGCGGGCACACCGAGCTCGAAGGAGGCGACATCGTCGGCGACGATGCCCCGGTTCCGTAGCGCCATCGCGGCGTCGACGGCCGCATGCGTGAAGTGATTGGCGGGATAGGGCTTGAAGAAGATGCCGGGCACAGCCCACTCGCCGCCCAGACCGGCGACGACGGCCTCCTCGTCGATCGAGCCGTGCAGCCAGGCCTGGAAGAAGCCGAAGCGGCCCTCCAACACCGTCGGGGGCCCGGTGAGTCCGTGCCGGACGAGATCGGCCGCCGAGACCGCCGCATGCGCCGCCCACCCGCAGTGGATGCGCTTGACGGTCCCACCGGTGCGATTCGCCTCGATGATCCCGGAGGACATCGACGCCGCGACGCCGAGGGCATTGCGCACGGCACCGGCATCGCCGTCGAGCAGGGCCGCGGCGACCGCACCACCCATGGCGCCGCAGATCGAGGTCGCGTGCTGACCGTGCTCGAAGAAGATCGAGTTGCCCGCCTCCTCGTCGTAGCCCGCCATGCCGAGGCGAACGCACACCTCCAGGCCGATCGCGATGGCCCGGATCACCTCGGTGCCGGTGGCGCCGACGCGCTCGCCCGCGGCGAGCGCTGCGGGCACCACCGCCGCGCTCGGGTGAAGCACGGACGGCAGATGGGTGTCGTCGTAGTCGAGCGAGTGCGCGAGCACGCCGTTGACGAAGGCCGCCAGCGGCGCCGGCAGCCGCGTGGGCACGCCCACAGCGGCGGCCACGGGCGATCCTCCCTGCTCGATCGCCCAGGCACGCGAAGCACGGCTGGTGTCGAGGGGGGCCGCGGCGACGGCGATGCCGAGCGTGTCGAGGATGCGCATCTTGACGCTCTCCACGACCTCGACCGGGAGGTCCTCATAGCGCGTTGCGTGGGCGAAATCGGCCAGCTGCTCGGCCAGGGTCGAGGCGCTCATGCGGCCACCGCCTGAAGGAAGAACACGATAGGCCGACGGCGGCATGAGATGAACCCCATCCTTCGCTCGCTGCGCTCGCTCATGCGGCCACGGAGATCAGCGCGAGCGGGCGCACGGGCGAACCCGTCGCTCCGAAGATATTGAGCGGGGCCAGGACGAAGGTGAAGACATGTGCCTCAGCGTCGCGCAGTGGCTCCAGGTCCATGGCCTCGATGATGTAGATCCCCGATTCCACCAGCAGGACCCGGTGGGCGGGGAGCAGCGCGTGACCGCCCTGGGGCGCGAGCCGCTCGAAGGCGATGGTGTCGGCGCCGACGGCATGTGGCGCGTGCTCGGCCAGCCACCGTCCCCCCGCCTCACCGACACCCGGGACACCCGTCTCCTTGCCGACATAGGCCGCACCCTCGCTGAAGCGACGTCCCCAGCCGCTGCGGACCAGGATCACATCGCCCGGCGCAGGGCTCACGCCCTGTCGCGCGGCCGTCGCCTCGAGATCCTCGACGGTGATCTCGTAGCCGCCGTCGAGGATGTCGACACCGTGGTACGAGGCGACGTCGAGCATGACCCCCCTCCGGACCATCGGCGCGATGGTGTGGACCCCGTGCTCGACGTACTTGCCGTCGACGAGGGCGTCCTCGACGGCGAGCCCGCCGTGCAGCTTGCCCTCGTGGGAGACGTGCGCCAGCGCGTCGATATGCGTTCCGACGTGCGTGCCCATGCTCAGCATGTCGTTGGCAGCGCTTCCGCCGTCGCTGCGCTGCATGTCGCCATGGCGGCGTGGGAACGAATGCCAGAAGTGGGGATGGTTGGGTGATTGGGGCATGCCCACCGTGAGCTGGCGTCCGAGATCGAGGACCTCGACTCCTTCACGGACGGCGGCGAGCAGTGCGTCGGTCATCGGATGGCCCTTTCCTCGCGGAGCGCGTCGATCTCATCGTTGCTGTACCCGAGCTCGGCCAGGACGGCCTCGGTGTCATGGCCGATTTCACGGCCGGTGAAGCGGATGCGGCCCGGGCTGTCGCTCATCCGCCACAGCAGGTTGTGCTGGAGCACGGTGCCGAGGTCCTCGTCCGGGACCTCGGTCAGCATCTGGGTCTCGCGGACATGCGGGTCCTCCACCAGGTCGCGGGCGTCGTAGACCGCCGCGATGGCCGCGCCGGCCTCGGTGAAGGCCTCGATCACGTCGTCGCGGCTTCGCTGCGCGATCCAAGATCCGACGTAATCGTCCAGGAGGTCGACATGTCCGGCGCGGCCATCGCCGCTCGCGAACCACGGCTCATCGATGACCTCGGGGTGACCGACCAGCGTGAGGACGCGCTCGGCGATCTTCTGCGCGCTGGTCGAGATGGCGACCCAGTCGCCATCGGCGGTCTGGTAGGTGTTGCGCGGCGCGTTGTTGGTGGAGCGGTTGCCGTGGCGCTGCTCGATGATGCCGAGCTGCTCGTAGACGGTGGGCGCCGGTCCGACGGCCGTCATGATCGGCTCGAGGATGTTGATGTCGATGACCTGGCCCCGTCCCGTGCGCTCACGATGCCAGAGCGCCATCATCGCCGCCGAGGACGCGCTGATCCCGCAGATGCTGTCGGCCAGTCCGAAGGCGGGCAGCGTCGGCGGGCCATCGGGAGCCCCGGTCAGATGCGCGAACCCGCTCATGGCCTCGGCCAGCGTGCCGAATCCGGCGCGCTTGGCATAGGGACCGGTCTGGCCGAATCCCGTGATGCGGACGATGACCAGCCCGGGGTTGATCTCGTGCAGCTCCTCCGGTCCGATACCCCATCGCTCGAGGGTGCCGGGGCGGAAGTTCTCGATCAGCACGTCCGCCGTGGCGGCGAGGGCACGGAAGACATCGCCTCGGCGGGCGAGATCGAGCGTCACGGTGCGCTTGTTGCGGCTGATCTCCTTCCACCACAAGGGGACCCCGTCCTTGCTCTTGCCGTGCCCCCGCATGCTGTCGCCGCGTTCCGGGTGCTCGATCTTGATCACCTCGGCCCCGTGGTCGCCGAGGATCTGCGCACAGAGAGGGCCGGCGAGAATCGTGGCGGCATCGATGACCCGCAGCCCTTCAAGAGCTCCATACGTTTCTCTGAACGAAACACTACTCACCCGGTGGACTGTACCGTGATCTGAGTCGCAGCGAAAGAGGCGGTTGGGTAAAGGCGCATATATACAGCCATAAACGGCGCATTCTCGGAGTCCTAGTCGTTGACCCTGAGGTCACATGGTGCGACCATCGCCTCGTGGCTACATCAGAATTGTTTCGCTCAACGGAACAGGCGCGGCTGGCGGTCGACGCCCTCGCCGCTACCGCGGTCGAACTGCGCGACCTGGGCGTGGGAGACGAGCTGACGGGACGCTGCCAGATGCTGCTGACCGATCTCCTCGGCGTCACGGTCGCCGGATCGCGCACCCCGGAGATGACCGCCCTCCGGGCGACCTGGGGACCGACGGCCGGCCTCGACACGAGCGACGCCGTCCTGCTCTCCGCCACCGCGGCCTGCATGCTCGAACTGGACGAGGGCAACAAGTACGCCACCGGCCACCCTGCGGCACACGTGGTGTTCGCTGCTCTGGCCTCGTGCGGCCCCGCGACGACCGGTGACGAGCTCATCGCCGCGATCATCGCCGGATACGAGGTCGCCGCGCGCTTCGGCTATGCGACGCGGCGCGATCCGCGCTGGCACACGCACGGCCATTGGGGCGCCACCGGGGCCGCGTGCGCCGCTGCGCTCCTGCGCGGCGGAGACAGAGCACAGGTCGCTGCCGCCATCGATGCAGTGGGAGGACTGCTGCGCGTCACCCCCTGGGCGACCGTGCTCGACGGCGACTTCACCCGCAACCTGTGGATCGCCGGCGCGAACGACGCCGGCATCCAGGCCGCGCGGCTGGCCATGGCGGGCCTGGTCGACAATCGGGGCTCGATCCAGCACTCGCTGGGCGATATCGTCGGCGAGCTGCTTCCGGCACATCTGATCGAGGATCTGGGCGATCGCTGGCTCATCGGCGAGGGGTACATCAAACAACACTCCTGCTGCTCCTACACCCATGCCGCCGTCGACCTGGTCCTCGCGCTCCGCGAGCACTGGGGCGATCCCGATGAGATCGCGGCGATCGACGTACGCATCCACTCACTCGCGGAGCCGTTGTTCGAGCGCCATCCTCGCAATCGCCTGTCGGCCATGTTCTCGCTGCCCTTCGTCATCAGCACGGCGGTGGTGAGCGGGCGCGTCACACCGGATGTCATGGACCCGGCGGCTCGCGACTTCGAACGCGCGGAGGACTTCAGCGACCGTGTGACGGTGGCCGTGAGCGAGGAGCTCGACGCCCATCTGCCGCATCTGCGCATCGCCGAGGTCGAGCTGACCGGCCGGGACGGGACCGTGGTGTCCGCAGCGCAGTCCAATCCCATCGGCGACACCGCGCACCTCCCCTTCGATGCCGATGCCGTGGCGGAGAAGATCAGCCGACTCATCGGCACCGCGGACGCGCAGCGCATCCGTCACGTCGTCGATCGGCTGCCCGGTGGGGCATCGGCGATGTCCACCCTGGCCGCGCTGCGTCCGATAGCGGACTGTCTGCCACTCGAGTGAGCTCAGCTCAGACTCGATCCGCCCGCCCTGCGCCCCGGTACGTGGTCAACCTCATCGACCATCCATGACGTTGACCGGCTACCGCCACTCGACCGGGTCGCCGGATCAGCCGGTGTTGCGGAGACCGCCGGCGATGCCGTTGATGGTCTGCAGCAGCGCCAGGCGCATGTCGTCGTCGAGGGAGTCGGGATCCCGGCGCACGCGGGCGAGCAGGCCGACCTGGGCGAAGGAGATCGGCTGCAGATAGGCATCGCGCACGTCGAGGGTCCGGCGCAGCTCGGGCTGATGCTCCAGCAAGGTCTCCTCGCCGGTCACCCGCAGCACCTCCGCCAGGGTGACCTCGTGCTCGGCCCGCACCAGATCGAAGACGTGCCGCAGCTCATCGGGCACCAGAGCCTCCACATACCGCTCGGCGATGCGCAGATCGGTCTTGGTGAGCGTCATCTCGACATTGGAGATGAACGTACGGAAGAACTGCCACTCGCGGTACATCTCGTCGATGACATCGCCGTGCCCGGCCTCACGGGCGGCACGCAGCCCGCTGCCGACCCCGAACCAGCCCGGCACGATCTGGCGGGTCTGGGTCCAGCCGAAGACCCACGGGATCGCGCGGAGTCCCGAGATATCGCCACCGGAGTCGGGACGACGCGCGGGGCGCGAGCCGATGTTCAGCTCGCCGAGCTGGTCGACGGGTGTCGCAGCGAGGAAGTAGTCGAAGAGCCCCGGGTCCTCGACGAGTCCGCGATAGGAGGCATAGGCGGCGTCGCTGACCTGCGTCATGACCTCGTCCCAGGCCTCCAGCTGGTCGGCGCGGTGGCGGGATTCCAGATGCAGCGTGGACGCCTCGAGCACCGCCGCGAGCGAGAGCTCGAGGTTCTCGTGGGCGAGCTTGGGCAGCGAGTACTTGTCGCTGATGACCTCGCCCTGCTCGGTGAACTTGATATCGCCGGTGAGCACGCCCCACGGCTGGGCGAGGATGGCATCGTACGTGGGACCGCCGCCACGGCCGACCGTGCCGCCGCGGCCGTGGAAGAGCCGCAATCGCACGCCGTGCTTCTGCGCGACATCGCGGAGGCTGCGCTGAGCCCGGTGCAGCTCCCACTGCGAGGTGGTGACGCCGCCCTCCTTGTTGGAGTCGGAGTACCCGAGCATGACCTCCTGCACGTCTCCGCGCAGGCGCACGATCTCGCGGTAGGCCTCATCGCTGAGCAGGTCGTCGAGCACACCGCCGGCGCGGCGGATCTCCTCGATGGTCTCCAGCAGCGGCACGAAGTCCAGTCGCGAGAACGGCTCGATGCCCGGACCCCCGACCAGATCGACCAGACCGGCCTGCCGCGCGAGCACCGCCGGGGCGAGGACATCGTCCGCCCCCCGCGCCATCGAGACGATGTACGACTCCACGACCTCCTCGCCGAAGGTCGCCTTGAGATCGCGCACGGCATCGAAGACGCCGTAGGTGCGCGCACCCCATTCGTCGAGGGCCGGAGGCACCGGGCTGAGCGGGCGTCGGGACAGCAGCTCGGCCGAGAGCAGTCCCGCGCGCTCGGAGCGGTCGAGATCCTCGTAGGCGCGGTCATGCTCCTCGAGTCGGTCGACCATCAGGCCGATCGCGTGATGGTGCGCATCGGCGTGCTCGCGGATGTCGAGGGTCGCCAGGTGCAGGCCCACCAGGGAGATCTGACGGATCGCGTCGGCGAGCATCCGGTCGGCCACGAGCTCGCCTCCGTGGGCGCGCAGCGAGCGGTCGACGATGAACAGGTCCGCGAGCAGCTCCTCGCGGTCGGCGTAGTCCCATCCGGGGCGATGCGCCGCGCCCTGCTCGATCCGGCTGGCGGTGTTCTGGACCTTGAGCCGCACATAGGAGAGCTTGAGCCGATAGGGCTCGGCGGCGTTGACGACGAGCACGCGAGGGTCGAGGCCGGGCAGATGCTCGCGATCGGCGTCCAGTGATTCCAGCAGCTCGTCGCTGACCCCGGCCAGCTGGTCCGAGGGCGAGAGCTCGCGGATGAGCAGATCCAGCTGCTCGGTCACGATGCGCGAGGCGATGCGGTGATGCAGCGCGAGGACATCGCGGGTCACCTGCGGCGTGACATTGGGGTTGCCGTCACGGTCACCGCCGATCCACGATCCGAAGCTGAACGGCGCCCGGGTCGGCTCCAGCTCGACACCGTGCTCGGCGAGCATGTCGGTCAGCTCTCGGCCGAGAGCGGGCATCGCCTCGTCGAGGATCTGCTGGAGGTAGAAGACCATGTGCCGCGCCTCGTCCAGGGGCGTCGGGCGGGTACGGCGCACCGCATCGGTCTGCCAGATGAGATCGACGAGCTGAGCGAGGTCGGCGTCCTGGCGGCGTCGCTTGCGGCTGTCGGGGTCGGAGGGATCGGCGAGGATATCGGCGATCCGGCGCAGCTTGGTGAGCACGGTACGGCGGCTGACCTCGGTCGGGTGAGCCGTGAACACGGTACGGGCCTGCAGCCGCTCCACGCCATCGCGCAAGCCCTCGGCGCCCTGCTCGGCCACGATGTCGTTGATCGCGCGGGCGAGCCAGCCGTCGTCCTCGGACCTCGAGGCGAAGCCGCGCACGCGGGCCACCTGCTCGGCTGCGTTGGCGAGGCTGAAGTAGACGCTGAACGCTCGCACGAGCTTGCCGAGGGTCTCCGAGGGCAGCCCGGACAGCAGGTCGCGGATGGCCTGCGCCGAGGCATCCCGCTCTCCCTCGTCCTCGCTCTCCTCCACCACCTTGGCGTGGGCGCGCACCTGCTCCACGAGGTCGAACAGGTCCTCGCCCTCGAGCCTCTTGAGGGTCTCCCCCAGCAGATCCACGACCCGCCGGACATCGTGGCGCATCGTGTCGTCGATGGAACTGGCGATCGCGTCGAACTCGCTGGCCGTCATGTGTTCGAGCCTAGGACTCGCCGGCCGGCCCCGCGTCTTCAGGGAGCGTGGCCCGCGGTGAGGTCCCCCACATGCCGCGATCCGGCACGAAGGCTCCAGGTCCACACCGAGCGGGCGCAGTATGCGCCCCCGGAGCACGACACGGAGCGGGTCTCGGCTCGTGAGCAGGTCGCAGGAAGGCCGTCGATGCGCGCACGCTGGTCTCGACGCAACCATCGGAGGCGCATCATGACGATCACCGCACTGTCGAGGCCGCAGATCTATCGGCATCTGGATGTTCATCGCGTGGGCGAGCACATCGGTGCCGTCGTGGGCGGGATCGACCTGACCAGCCCGCTGCCCGAGTCGATCGTCGCGGAGTTCCGGCATGCGCTGCTGCGGCACAAGGTGGTCTTCGTGCGTGGTCAGCACGACCTGGACGACGCCGCGCAGCACGAGTTCGCCGCACGTCTGGGAACTCCGACCGCACCCCACCCGACAGTCCGCGGCGCGGCGAACGCGGTGCTGCCGATCGACTCGTCGCACGGCAAGGCCAATGCCTGGCACACCGATGTCACCTTCGTCGACCGCGTGCCCGCGATCAGCGTGCTCCGGGCCGTGACGCTGCCTTCCTTCGGCGGCACGACCACGTGGGCCAATACGGCGCACGCCTACGAGACCCTGCACCCGGCCGTCCAGGCCATGGCCGAAAGGCTCTGGGCGGTCCACACCAATCTCTACGACTACGCCGCCGACCACGACCAGCGGCGGATCGGCGGCATCGACGTTCGGGAGCAGGCCTACCGCGACGAGTTCGGCTCCGATGTGTACGAGACCGAGCATCCGCTCGTGCGCGTCCATCCCGAGACCGGTGAGCGCGCCCTGCTGCTCGGACAGTTCGTCAAGCGCATCGTCGGGCTGAGCACGCGCGACTCGGCGGCGATCTTCGACCTGGTGCAGCGCCACGTCACCGCGCTCGAGAACACCGTCCGATGGGACTGGAGACCCGGAGACGTCGCGGTGTGGGACAACCGGTCCACCCAGCACTATGCGGTCGCCGACTACGCCGACGAGCATCGCGTCATGCACCGCATCACGGTGGCGGGTGACGTGCCGGTGAGCGTCGACGGCATCGCGTCGTCGATCCGGCGCGGCGACGCGACCGGCTATTCGACCGCCGGCTGAGGCCCGTTCCTCGCCGGGAAGCGGCACGGGAGTCATCATGCGAGAGTCGGATCATGAGCAGCGCTCCACCTGCCGCCGGTCTGATCCGAGGGCGGCCGGCTTGAACCGAGATTTGCTCCCAATTCGTCAACCGAGCCACCCTCCGATCGACGATCTGGGAGCAAATCTCGGCTCGAGGAGGATTCGTGAGTGCGCGAGAGGAGATCCTCGGGCGCGTCCGGTCCGCCCTGGCCGACCGACCCGAGCCGCCGGAGACCGGCTGGGAGTACGGCCGTCCCGTGAGCACCGGCGACCTCGATGTCATCGAGCGCTTCGCCGAACGGGTCGCCGACTACCACGCCGAGGTGGAGACGGTGTCCCGCGACGACATCGCACCGGCGATCGCCGCGGCCCTCGGCGACGCACGCCAGGTCGTGGGGGACCGATTGCTGCGCGACACCTGGCCGACCGAGGCGGAGGTCGAATGGCTCGACCCCGCGGACCTCACCTCCGGGGAGCTCGACGCGGTCGATGCGGTCGTCACGACGGCGACCGTCGGCATCGCCAATACCGGCACGATCGTGCTCGCCCACGGCCGCGGCCAGGGACGCCGGGCCGCCACTCTGGTGCCCGATGTCCACGTGTGCGTCATCGAGGCCGATCACCTCGTGAGCGATGTGCCCGAGGCGGTGGCGCGACTCATCGAGCTCGGCGTCCACACCCATCCGCTCACCTGGATCAGCGGACCGAGCGCCACCAGCGATATCGAGCTGAGCCGCGTGGAGGGCGTCCACGGACCGCGCACCCTGCGCGTCATCATCGCCCGCTGAGACCGCGGGTCAGCGGTTCCGTCCGGGCAGCCGCAGGCGGCGGCCTCCGGTGTCCTCGTCGTCCTGCTCCTGCTCGATCGCCTCGACGAGCCAGAGCGTCTGCGGCGCGGAGAATCCCTTGAGGACCGCCTCCCGCGGATCGGAGAAGACGAACTCGGTGGAGTCGAGCAGCGCCTCACGCAGCTCATCGGACACCAGCGTCTCCCCACCGTCGGCTTCGGACGCCACCCGCGCGGCGAGCGCGACATTGCGTCCGAAGAAGTCACCGTCGCGGGCGACCACCACACCTCGATGCATCCCGATCCGCACCCGGATCGGCGTCGATCTGAGCCGGCCGCGAGCCGTGGCGAGGCCGGCGTGGAGCTGTTCGGCGGCGCGTAGGGCATCGGACGGGTGTCGGAAGACGACCATGAAACCGTCGCCCTGGCTCTTGACCACCCGCCCCCGATGCCGGGAGATGATGTCACGCGCCAGCTTGTCGTGTTCGGCCAGCAGAGCGACCCAGGCGCGGTCGCCGAGACGCACATTGAGCTCCGTGGAGCCCTCGATATCGGAGAAGAGGACCGTGACGGTGCCGTCGGGGGCGGTGACCTCGGCGATGGCGCTCCGGCTCTCGGCCGCCCACCGGGTCAGGTCCTCGATCGAGCTGGTCACCAGCGATGTCACCCCGTGCTCCCGCACGTGTGCGGCCGACTGGGCCACGACCCGCGCGGCACGGCCG
>JAEZEJ010000020.1 GCA_023417775.1 Actinomycetes bacterium
ACGCCCTTAGCCCCCCCCCATCCCCGGGCCCCCCCCCCTTCGGGGGGGGGCCCCTCGTCATGGGTCACGACGCCAGGACCAGCGGCACTCGTCGAGATCGCCCCGCCATCAGCGCCACCGGCACCATCGACAGGACGGCGATGCTCATGACGACTCCGGCGAGGATCGCCACCGAACCGAGCCCCGCACCGAGCGTGAACGTGCCCAGGATCGCCCAGGACATGCCGAGGAGCGCCGGAAGGACGCTGGCAACACCCACGCCGATAGCCGTGAGCCCCACGAAGAAGGACTCGGCCAGCACGGCCGACAGCAGCTGGCGAGTCGTGGCCCCCGTCCGGCGCAGGAGCTCGAACTCACTCCGGCGCGCGCCGGTCATCATCATGAGCGTATTGGCCGCGGCCACGCCGACGAAGATGAGCAGGACGAGCGTCGCTCCGGTGGACAATCGCTGCTCGCCCCGGGCATCTTCGAGGCTCGCCTGCACATAGTCTTCGGCGGCCATCGGCCGCAGCCCGAGGCCTGCGAGGTCATCTGCGACGGCGGACTCGTCACCTTCGCGAAGATTCACGAAGACCGTCGAGGCCTCCGCCTCGTCGACTCCGGTGAAGCGCGGACCGACGAGGTAGTCGCCGAAGGCCAGTGCCCCGTCATAGATCGCGACGACAGTGGCCTGCACCGGGTGTCCGTCCTCGCCGACGTCGAGGACGACGGAGTCGCCGACCGAGGAGAAGGACATCATCGCGGCGTCCGAGCTCATCGCGATGGTGTCCGCACGGTTCAGCTCCTCCCATGACCCGCGGGTGAGATCGGGAGCGAGGAACTCCTCGCCGGGGAACACCGTCAGGGTGGTGTGCTCCCACGACAACGCGTCGAGGAGACCGATCCCCGTCGGATCCTCGCTATCGCTCCAGACCGAGGCCGGCACGCCGGTGCTCGATCCGAGCGCCTCGACACCCGGGATCTCGCGGATGCGTGCGGCATCCCCGGCCTCGGCCACCTCGACGACGAGATCTGCTTGCAACGCCGTGCCCAGTTGATGGCGCGCACCCTGGAAGGCGATGTCATTCGAGCCGGTCTGCACGAGCGCGATGGCGAGCAGCAGCGCCAACGGGGTGATCGCCGCGGTGAGCCGACGCGAGGAGCCGCGGGCGAATCGAAGAGCCAGGTCGGCCCCCACACTGCCCCGGTCGAGCACCAGCCGGCCGGCCAACCGGGCACTTCGCTGAACGATGGCCGGTCCCGCGACCGCCGCCGCGATCACCAACAGGATCCCGGACATCGCCGCCGCACTCAGCCCGGCGACGCCACCCACGGCGAGCGGCACGGTCGCCGATGCGAGGCCGAGCAGGGCGAAGACCACCGCAGTGACGGCACGTGGCTTCGAGATGTGCGCATCATCGGTCGCCCGGCGGGCCATCACCTCGACCGAGCCGGCACGGGTCACGGACCGGACCGACAATCTGGTCGCGAGCACCACTGCCGGGGCGAGCAACAACAGCGTCCCGAGGACCGCCAGCGGCGAGAACGCCGGGATGAATCCTTCCGGCACGACACCGCCCGCCGCGAGCGTGCCGCTGACCCCCCGCGCCGCGAGGCTTCCCGCCACCGCACCGACCGGGCCTGCCAGGAGGAGGACGAACAGCATTTCCCCCGTCACCAGTCTCCTCACCTGGCTCGGCGTCGCGCCGACCGTGCGCAGGAGGGCGAGCTGACGCGACCGAGGCCGCAAGGCCTGCGTGAGGACGGACATCACGATGAAGATCACGACGATGATCGTCGTGCCGGCGAAGGATGAGGCCAGGGTGAGCAGCTCCCCGCTCCCCTCTTGTCCGCTCAGTCGGATACCGGACTCGATCCAGGTTCCGGTGAGCGCCAGCAGCAGGGCTGCCAGCAGCATCGTCAGGAAAGCGCCGACGAGCGATCCACGATTCGCCGAGGCGGAGGACCGCGCATAGGCGATCACCCCGGTCATCCGCGCAGCTCCATCACGCGGGCCGCGATCTGCGCGGTCGTCGGGGAGGTCAGATGTCCGGCCCAGCGCCCATCGGACAGGAAGAGCACCTGCTCGGCGGCGCTGGCGATGTGCGCATCGTGGGTGACCATGACGACGGTCTGGCCCAGGGATGCCGCCGTCGCGGTGAACACCTCGAGGATCTCATCGCCCGTGTGGGAGTCCAGGGCCCCGGTGGGCTCATCGGCGAACACCACGCTGGGGCGCGTGATGAGCGCTCGCGCGATCGCCACCCGCTGCGCCTGTCCGCCGGAGAGCTCGGACGGAGCGCGCCGCTCCTTGCCCGTCAGTCCCAGCGACTGGACGAGCCACCGCTCCCACTCCGGCTCCGGGTGCGCACCGGCCAGCATCAGGGGCAGCCGGATGTTCTCCTCGACGGTGAGGTGATCGATCAGGTTGTACGCCTGGAAGACGAATCCGACGCGATCCCGGCGGAAGCGGGTCAAGCGATCCGGGGACAACCCCGAGAGGTCGATGCCGCCGATGACGATGGATCCGGAATCGGGACGCTCCAGCCCGGCGATGCAGTTCAACAGAGTCGACTTGCCGGACCCGGACGGCCCCATCACCGCGGTGAAGGATCCCGGTCTCAGCGCCAGCGAGAGGCGGTCCAGGGCACGCACGGCATCGGGACCGTCGGGATAGGTTTTCGTCACCTCGGTCAGGCGCACAGCGGTGGCCGAGCTGGTGGTCGTCGTGATCGATGAAGGCATGGGGCTCCTCGGACGTGGTGCGGCGGTACATCCACCGTCAGTCCACGCTAGGAATCGGTGGCCGGTGCCCTCTAGCCGCGCGAGATGGAAAGCTCGCGCTTGCATCCTTGGATGCAAGCCCGCGGATCAGCGCTCGTCGGGGACCGTCACGATGCGGTTCTGATAGGCCCAGACCACGGCCTGCAGGCGCGACCGGACCCCGAGCTTCGGCAGCATGCGCGCCAGATGCGACTTCACCGTCGACACCTCGACCGTCAGCTCGCCCGCGATCTCCTCATTGGACATGCCCTCGGCCAGCAGCAGGAGGATCTCGCGTTCACGAGCGGTGAGCAGCTCATCAGCGCGGCCTCCGGTCACCGGCTGCAGCTTGCGGCGATCCACGAACTCACGGATCACCCGGCGCGTCAGAGCGGCGTCCAGCGTGCCGTGGCCCGACGCGACCTGGCGGACGGCCTGCGTGATCTGCTCGGGCGGGGCGTCCTTCAGCAGGAAGCCCGACGCACCCGCCTCGAGCGCACCGAAGACATAGTCGTCGAGATCGAAGGTGGTCAGGATGAGCACCGGAACCTGTACCGGACCATCCGACCCGCACAGCTCCCGCGTCACGCTGATGCCGTCCCGTCCCGGCATGCGGATGTCCACGCAGGCGACATCGGGACGCAGCTCCCTCGCCAGAGCAACCGCCTCATCGCCATCGGCCGCGACGCCCACGACCTCGATATCCGATTCGGCGTCGAGCAGGGTCCTCAGCCCCGCCCTCACCAGGAACTGATCATCGGCCACGATCACGCGGATCACGGTCTCACCTCTTCGACACTCGTCGCATCGCGTGGCACCCGCAGCTCCACGCCCCAGCCTCCGTCGAGGCTCGGACCGTAGGCCAAGGCCGCCCCCACCAGGTCGGCACGCTCGACCATGCCGCGCAGGCCGAACCCGGGTGTCTGCGCGGCCGGCGCGGAGGGGCTGGGGGCATTGTGCACACGGACCTCCAGCGCCGCCTCGTCGCGGTCATCGATCACGACCGCGCACGCCGCCGACGGAGCGTGCCGCACGGCATTGGCCAAAGACTCCTGCACCATGCGGTAGACGACGAGCTGTCCTAGCGGCCCGATGCCCGCGCCCAGCTCCGGCCAGCGCCCGCGGTGCACCTGCAACTCGACCTCGGCTGCGCTGTCATCGACGAGCTCGGGGATGGTCGACAGCGTGTACACGCTCATCTCGGCCTGATCACCCTCGCGGAGAAGGCCGACCAGCCTTCTCAGATCCTCGAGCACCAGGCGGCTCTGATCGCCGATCGCGCGGGCGCCGTCCTTCGCCTCGGCGGGAGCTGCGTCGATCTGGCGCTCGATCGCCGCGGCCATCAACGCGATCCCGGACATGTGGTGCGCGGCGATGTCATGCAGCTCCCGAGCGAGCGCGGTCCGCTCGCGAGCCACCGCGGACTCGACCTGCGCCTCCTGTTCGCGGACCACGGCCTCGTGTTCGCGGGCGCCCGCGCTGCGGATGTCACGGCGCGCTCGCACCACGGCCGCGACCGCGGCCGGGATCGCCACGAGGAAGGCCGCCTGGACGATGGCCTGCAGCACGACGGATCCCAGATCGTCGCCCGGCCGGCCGGCCACGGCGTAGGCGCCGGTCGAGACGACGACTGCCGCGGGAAGGATGTACCGCAGGAGCCGGTACTCCGAGCTGACCACGACGATATAGACGCCGATCGCCGTCGGCAGCGACGTGAGGCTGTACAGATCCCAGGTACCGAGGACCGCCAGTGGAATCGACACCACCACGACCAGCGAAAGAGCCATCGAAGGTCCGCGTGCAGCGAACCACAGCACGACCGCCTGGGCGGTCAAGACCCCCGCCACCATCCACCACATCGGCGCCCCGAACTCGGGCCACCTCAGCCCGGCTTCGCGGGGTTCGATCAGGGGGACGATGAGCAGCGCGGTCACGCACAGGAGCCACCCGACGACCACCGTCAGGCGGAACGCGATGGGCCCTCGATCTCGCTCGCGCTGCCGGGGATCCATGTCACGATGTTCCCACGGCGGGCCGCCCGGGAGGTGCGACAGATGCCCCTCGGGGCGGGCACCTGCCCCCCGGGTCAGTCTTCGACGACCACGTGATCGTCGCCGGGCTCCTCGTCGACCGACACGCGGCGCTCGACGCCGACGGTCGCCTGGGTGAGCAGAGCGGCGATCGCGCCCACGGCGACCAGGACCGGCGAGACCACCGCGGCGAGCGCGGTCACCGCCACACCGGCGGTCAGCGGGATCTCAAGGAGGACGTCGCCCTTCTCGTTCTTGATGAAGACCCGGCGGACATTGCCCTCGCGGATGAGTTCGCGCACCTTGGCGACCAGGCCGTCGCCGGAGACCTTGAACTCCTCGTAGCGTGTACGGGTGTCGTGGGACTCGTTCATCGTCACGCTCCTCTCCGGACCCGGTGAGGGCCCTCATCGTGGGGTGCTCTCAGCATGACAGGGCCATGGGCACTGGGAAAGACGGAGGAGGCGCTTTCGTGGTGGCCAGAGCGACCGTCGAAGCACATCTGCCGTGGTGGACCCGGCACAGCCTAGGGGCGGGCGCCGCGCATCGTGATGCAGCGTTCCGCGGTGGCCGCGCCACCCGACAAGGCCGCCCGCGGCTCGCGGGTCCGGACCCACTCGGCGAGGAACCCGGCCGTGAAGGCATCCCCGGCACCGGTGGTGTCGAGCACCTGGACCCGCGGGGCGGTCACCTGGGTGCGATCCTGGCCGGCCACATAGGCCGCGCCCATCACGCCCAGGGTCACCACCACATGTGGATAGGCGGCCGCCAGCGCGTCGAAGTCGATGACCGGCCCCGTCGCCCCGGCGAGCAGTCGCGCCTCGTCGATATTCGGCAGCACCAGGTCCACGCCCGCCGTCCAGCCGAGGAATTCCTCCACCCCGCACTGCCGCAGGAAACCGGTCGAGCTCGGATCGACGCTCACACCGACGCCCCGCTCGCGGGCCATCGCGATGAGCTCCATCGCGACCGGCCGGGTCTCCGGGTCGAAGAAGGTGTAGCCGGTGAGGTGCAGCCAGTCGACGCCCTCCCACACGGCATCGTCGACGTCATCGGCCGACAATGCCGTATTGGCGGCCCGGTCGACGTACATCGTCCGATCGCCGTCCGCGTCGAGGGTCAGCACGATCGTCGCCGTGGGGAGCAGCGGATCGGCCACCAGCCGCGCGTCCACACCCACGTTCCGCAGCGCGTCCCCATGGCGCTCGACGCCGTCGGCACCCACCTTGCCGAGGAAGCGGGTCGGTGCACCGAGGTGGCCGAGCCAGGCCGCGGTGTTCGCGGCGGACCCGCCGGCCGTCATGCGGATCTCGGCATTGGTGTCGCTGCGCGGGGTCACAGGCTGGAGAGGTCGCACCCCGATGTCGTCCACGACATCCCCGACGACGAGGATCATCGGCCCGCCCAGGCGGTGGCGATGCCGGCGGCGACGCGGATGTTGTTGCGGGCGATGTCGAGATTGACCCGCAGGCTCTCCCCTCCGGTGATGTCGACGATGGTCTGCAACAGGAAGGGCGTGACCTCCTTGCCGGTCAGTCCCTCGGCCGCGGCCCGGTCCAGTGCCTCGGCGAGGGCGTCGTCGTGGACCCGGGGGTCGAGCTGCCGGTCGATCGGCAGCGGATTGGCGACGAGGATGCCCGAGCTCTCCCCCAGCGCGTCGCGCGCCGCCATCACCGAGGCCACCGCGGCGGCATCCGGAACGCTCCAGTCCAGCTCGTGCCCGGAGCTGGCGAGCCAGAAGCTCGGAAACTCGCTGGTCCGGTAGCCGAGGACCGGGACCGAGAGGGTCTCCAACCGCTCCAGCGTGGCGCCGATGTCGAGGATGGACTTGACCCCCGCGGACACCACGGTGATCGGGACCCGCGACAGGATCGTGAGATCGGCCGACTCGTCGAAGCTCTCCTGGGCACCGCGGTGGACACCCCCGAGACCGCCGGTCGCGAAGACGCGGATGCCGGCGCGATCGGCGATGAACGAGGTCGCCGCGACCGTCGTCGCACCGCTGGCCCCTGTGCCGACCGCGATCGGGAGATCCCGCACCGACAGCTTGACGATGTCCTCATCGGCGACGCGTCGGAGCTCGTCCTCCGTCAGCCCGGCCTTCAATCGCCCGTCGAGGACGGCGACGGTCGCCGGGGTGACGCCGACATCGAGCAGCAGCTGCTCGAACTCGCGCGCCGCGACGAGATTGTCCGGGCGGGGAAGCCCGTGCGAGATGATGGTGGACTCCAGGGCCACCACTGGGCGGCCCTCAGCCAGGGCCTCAGCGACATCGGGAGACAGGTCGACCTTCATCCGATGAGGCTATCGACCGCCCGGAACCCGGCGGACGGCCCGGGTCAGCCGATCTCGGTGCGGTAGAAGTTGGCGTGCGAACGCGAGGGCGTCGGACCGCGCTGACCCTGGTACCGCGATCCGTACTTCTCCGAGCCGTACGGATGCTCGGCGGCCGAGGAGAGCTGGAAGAAGCACAGCTGTCCGATCTTCATGCCCGGATAGAGCTTGATGGGCAAGGTGGCGACATTGGCCAGCTCCAGGGTGATGTGGCCGCCGAAGCCGGGGTCGATGAAGCCGGCGGTGCTGTGGGTCAGCAGACCCAGCCGGCCGAGGGAGCTCTTCCCCTCCAGCCGTGCCGCGATGTCGTCCGGCAGGGTGACGTACTCGTAGGTCGAGCCGAGCACGAACTCGCCGGGATGCAGCACGAAGGCGTCCTCGCCCTCCACCTCGACCGGGCGGGTCAGATCGGACTGGTCGGCGGCGGGATCGATGTGCGGGTACTTGTGATTGTCGAAGACCCGGAACAGCCGGTCGAGGCGCACGTCGATGCTCGAGGGCTGGATCATCGTGGGCTCGAAGGGATCGAGGGCGACCCGGCCACCGTCGATCTGGGCCAGGATGTCGCGGTCGGAGAGCAGCACGTGGACAACCTAACGCATCGCGGCGTGCGGGCGGAGGGCCCGATCGGCGAATCGGGTGCCGATCAGCCGGTGGGCCGCGGCGGTCGGATGCAGCCGATCGCTCAACGGCTCCGCCTCATGCTCCTCGGGCCCGAACAGGTCGAGTCCGTCGACGTACTCGAGGTACGGGTCCTCCGATCGTCTCCGGTCGACGAGGGCGCGCAGATCCTCGCGGACGACCTCGAGGGTCAGGCGGCCCGCGGCCACCTCGTCGGGATCGCCCGTGGCCACGAAGGCCAGCCGTCCCTCGGCGAAGGCCTCGGGGTCGAAGGCTCCGGGACCGGGGGTGGCCTCGTGGATCGGGCAGTACACCGAAGAGATGACGAGCAGCGGAGTCTCGGGATGTCGGTCGCGGATGGTGTCGAGGAAGCCGTCGACCGCGGGACCGAAGGCCCGGCGGCGCATCAGGTCGGCATTGACGAGATTGATGCCGAGCTCGACGCTGATGACATCGGCGGGGGTGTCGCGCATGACTCGTGCCACGAAGGGGTCGAGCAGCGCGCTGCCGCCGAAGCCGAGGTTGACCAGGTCGAGCCCTGCCGACCGGGCCGCCACGACGGGCCAGATGTCCGTGGGGCTCGTGGCATTGGATCCCTGGCTCACCGAGCTGCCGTAGTGCAGCCAGACCGGTCGCGGTGCCAGCGGCTCCACGGGAGCATCGGCGCGCAGGCCGACCACCTCGATGCGCTCGAAGTGCGGCAGCCAGATCTCGACCTCGTGCTCACCGCCCGGGAGCTCGAGGTCGAGGACCGTCGATTCTCCCGCGTGGACCTCCGTGCCCCCCGTCGACAGATCGACGACCCTGCGGTCGCCGCCGGTGGAGGTGAACCGCTGGACCAGCTCACCGTCGATCGCCAGGTCGTAGGTCGCATCGGGCCGGGGCGGCACCCCGGCGAACGCGACCGTGGTGCGGTGCGCTGTCAGCTCCACTCGATCGGCACTGGTCCTGAAGGCGACGCGCACTCCCGAGGGCTGTTCTTCGACCATCGCGAGCTGGGCATCGGCCAGGGCGCGAGCGTGCGCGGGGAGACGATGGAGGAGGTGGCCGCGATCGGTCGCCTCCATCTCCGCGGCGCCCAGCACCTGCCGTCGGTCGATCGGCACATCGATCCAGTCGGTCATTCGGCCAGTCTGGCACGCGGGCCGAGCACGACGATCTGCGAACGGAGCAGAGCCTTCCTAGGCTGTCGGCATGCCCCTCCCCTCCCACCCTGGTCGGCATCGGCGAGACGCTGCTCGACAAGTCCCTCGTGCTCGGTTACTCGTCGATCGGCTGGTACGCCAGGCAGCCCTGGCTGCCGCCCGCTCCCGCCCCCGGCTCGCTGGAGGGCCGCACGGTGATCGTGACGGGAGCCAGCTCGGGACTCGGCCGCGCCACCGCCGCCGGCGCCGCACACCTGGGTGCCCGCGTCCGGCTCATCGGACGCACCGCCTCCCGGCTGGAGGACGCCGCCCGGGTGATCCATCGCCGTCTGCCCGATGCCGATCTCGTCGTCGACGCCTGCGATATGAGCGATCTCGACGCCGTCCGCGCATGGGCCGGGGCGATCGACGAGCCGATCCACGGCATCGTGCACTGCGCGGGTGTCATGCCCCCGGAGCGGTCCGAGAGCGCGCAGGGACATGAGCTGGCTCTGGCCACCCATGTCCTCGGCCCCCTGCTGATGGACGAGCTGCTGCGACCGCAGCTGGCGCAGGACGGCGACGCGCGGATCGTGTGGATCTCCTCGGGCGGCATGTACTCCGCGCCGCTCACCGACGAGCTGGCGGCCGATCTCGACTACCGCCGCGGCGACTACAACGGCACCCGGGCCTATGCCCGCACCAAGCGTCTCCAGGTGGTCGTCGCGGAGGTCGAGGCCCGACGGCTGGCCGATGACGGCATCACGGTGCATTCCATGCATCCGGGATGGGCCGACACCCCGGGGGTCACCGATTCGCTGCCGCGCTTCGCAGCGGTCGTCAGACCCATTCTCCGCACCGCCGAGCAAGGGGCGGACACCGCCGTCTGGCTCATCTCTGCTCCCGAGGCGACCGTGACCACGGGCGACTTCTGGCAGGACCGGCGCCCACGGCCGACCGAGTTCCTGCCGTGGCAGCGCACGCCCCCGGAGCTGGTCGATGAGGTCTGGCGCCATTGCCGCTCCGCTGCGGGCCTGGACGCCTGAGCAAGCCACGAGCGCCGGTCAGGCTCCGGCGATTGGTGCCGAGGGCCGTGCGGGTGTTTGACTGTCCCCGTCGGTGCGGTGAGACAGCGAGTCCCCTCTGCGCACATCAGCGTCGCGCAAGGAGTGAACCGTGCCGGTCCCCGATCTCACCCTGCGGCCCCATGAGGTGCTGTGGGTCCCGGCGCGGAATCTCTGGCGCTGGTCCGACGAGGTGTGGCATCTGCACGGCTATGCGGCCCCCGAGGCAGAGCTCACCCGCGAGCTCGCCATCGCCCACGCGAAGCACAGCGACCATCCCAGGATCTTCGAGGTGTGGGCCCGCCTGCTCAACGGGGAGCACGTCACCTTCCTGCACGACGTGGTCACCGTCCAAGCGCGCCAGAAGCCCAGCTATATGGGACTGCGGACCGTCAGCGGACCCGGCGAGGAGCGCGTCGTCAAGGGCGTCATGTTCGACCTCACCCCCGCCTCAGCCGATGCCGAGCCGACCGAGGACCGCGTGCTGAACGAGGCCGGCGAGCTGCTGTCGACCGCCGAAGGACTCACCGTCCCGACGGGTCTGGCGCTGCTCGACCGCTACAGCGACTACCTCGCGATCACCCCGGACGAACTGGCCCGACACCTGCTGAACCGGGCCGGGCAGCGCTCGGCACTGGACGTCGACTCGCTCGACCCCATGCTCGTCGACGCCGCATCCCAGCTCAAAGGCTGAGATCGACGATGCCCTTGGCGAGGGCCGTGACCGCCCCGGTGAAGGCAAGCACGACGACCGCGGTCCGCGCGTGATGATCGCGGACATACCGCTGGCAGCGCTCGCCGATGACGATGCCGATCACGATCAAGGCGGCGATGAGCGCCCACAGCCAGGCACCGAAGGACGGGCTCTGTCCCGGATCGATCCAGAACTTCACGACGAGCGCCACGATATTGAGCAGCACGAAGAAGGGCTGCAAGGTCGCCGCGAAGGATCGCTGCGGCCAGCGCGAGAGCATCGCATAGGCCGTCACCGCAGGAGCGCCGACTCCGGCCAGCGCGGTGGTGGCGCCGGAGGCCACCCCAGCCACGGTCGTCGGCACCCACCCACGCACCACGACGGTGGTCCGCTGCATCGACATCGAGATCGCGAGTGCCAGCAGTACGAGCAGGCTGACGACGATCGCCAAAGGGGCGGGCGGCAGCCAGAGCGCGAGGAAGGAGGCGGGCACCGTCGCGATCGCGGCCGGGACACCGAGCCACGCCAGCGTCCTCCAGTCGACATCCGCCCAGACCCGCAGCATGATGAGCGCCGAGGACACCAGCCCGCAGACGAGGACCACGACGACACCCTCGTGGGCGCCCAGCAGCACCACCAGGAACGGTGCCACCAAGAGGGAGAAGCCGAGACCGGCGATGCGTTGGGCGACGGCTCCGACGAGGACCGCCACGAGCACCAGAATCAAGCCGACCGACACCCGACGACCCTAGGGGCCGGCCTCACGGGTGCGAGACCGGCCCCCTCACCTCGTCAGGCCAGAGCAGCCTTCTCGTCGCCGATCCGGGTGTCGTCACCGTGGCCGGTGTGGACGGTGGTGTCCTCAGGCAGCGCGAACAACCGCTCGGTGATCGACGCGACGATCGTGTCGTAGTCCGAGTAGGACCGACCGGTCGCTCCCGGACCTCCGTTGAAGAGCGTGTCGCCACTGAAGACGACACCGAGATCGGCCGAGTACAGGCAGGTGCTGCCCGGCGAGTGGCCCGGAGTCGCGAGGGCGACGAGCTCGCTGCCGGCCACCGTGAAGCGGGTGCCGTCGGTCAGGTCGTGATCGGGGGTGGCGTCGGTGTTCTCGGCCTCCCACAGCATCGTGTCGGCGGAGGGGAACCAGATCGGTGCGCCGGTCCGCTCGCGCAGCTCGACGGCGGCGTTGATGTGGTCATTGTGTCCGTGCGTCAGCACGATCGCCACCACCCGCCGGTCGCCGATCGCATCGGCGATCGTCGCGGCATCGTGCGGGGCGTCGATGACGATCACCTCGGAGTCGTCGCCGACGATCCACACATTGTTGTCCACGTCCCAGCTGCCGCCGTCGAGGCTGAACTGACCCGAGGTCACCGCCTTCTCGATCCGCGCCGTCATGCCATCCCTCCCTGGACCGAGATGTGCTCCCCATCCGTTGACCAGGACCGCTCCCGGTTGACGAATACCCAGCAAATCTCGGTTCTCACCGCGTTCACAGGACCACGACCGAACGGAGCACGTCGCCGTGGTGCATCTTCTCGAAGGCGGCCTCGATGTCGTCGATGCCGATCTCCTCGGTGACGAAGGCATCGAGGTCGAACCGGCCCTCGCGGTAGAGGTCGACGAGCATCGGGAAGTCGCGCTTGGGCAGGCAGTCGCCGTACCAGCTCGACTTGAGAGCGCCGCCGCGTCCGAACACGTCGATGAGCGGGATCTCGGGCATCGTCATGTCGGGTGTCGGGACGCCCACGAGCACCAGTACGCCGGCGAGATCGCGCGCGTAGAAAGCCTGCTTCCAGGTCTCCGGGCGACCGACGGCCTCGATGACGACATCGGCCCCCTCGGAGCCGTCGTGGCCGACGATCTCGCGGATCGCCTCGACCGGATCGACCTCACTGCTGTTGACCGTGTGGGTCGCCCCGAGCTGGCGAGCCGTCTCGAGCTTGCGGTCGTCGATGTCGACGGCGATGATCGGCGAGGCCCCGGCGAGCGCGGAGCCGACGATCGAGGCCGCACCCACGCCGCCACAGCCGATGACGGCGACACTCTTGCCGCGGGTGACCGCCCCGGTGTTGATCGCCGCACCGACACCGGCCATGACACCGCAGCCCAGCAGGCCCACCGCGGCGGCGCGCGCATCCGGGTCCACCTTGGTGCACTGTCCGGCCGCGACGAGGGTCTTCTCGGCGAAGGCGCCGATGCCGAGCGCCGGACTCAGCTCCGTGCCGTCGGTCAACGTCATCTTCTGGGTGGCGTTGTGGGTGGCGAAGCAGTACCAGGGCTCACCGCGATCGCAGGCGCGGCAGTCACCGCACACGGCGCGCCAGTTCAGCACAACGAAATCGCCCGGCTGCACCTCGGTGACGCCCTCGCCGACAGACTCCACGACGCCCGCGGCCTCGTGCCCGAGCAGGAACGGGAACTCGTCGTTGATGCCACCCTCGCGGTAGTGCAGGTCGGTATGGCACACGCCGCAGGTCTGCACCTGGACCACCGCCTCACCGGGCCCGGGGGCGGGGATGACGATGTCGACGACGCTCACGGGCTCGGACTTCTTCAGCGCGACGACGCCCTTGACGGTCTGGCTGTTACTCACGTGGGTCTCCTCGAAGTCCAGGTCGATATAGGGGTTCGCCTCGATCCTCCCACGCCTCCCGTGGGACGGCCGCCGAGGAGGTCAGCGTGGGGTCGAGCGCAGCACCCCTTCGAGGTCCAGCGGGGGTCGCCCGGTGATCCGCTCGACATCATCGGTGACCTCGGCGACCTCGCCGCGGGCGATCGCGGTGTACGTGCTGACCCAGGCGTCGTACTGCCACTGCGGGGCGGTCCAGATCGATCGGGAGGCATAGGCCTCCTCGACGGTCTCGTCGTGGAAGGTCACCGTGCGGCCGGTGACCCGCGTGACGATCTGCGCCAACTCGGTGAGGGTGAGCGCCTCGGGACCCGTCAGCGTGTACGCCGCGCCGCGATGGGGCGCCGGGTCGAGCAGTGTCGTCGTGGCCACCGCCGCGACATCGTGACGTGCCACCGCGGCGACCCGTCCCTCTCCCGCCGGACCGCGGATCACGCCGTCGTCTCCGGCGAACAGCGGGATCAGGTCGAGATAGAAGCTGTCGCGCAGGAAGGTCCACGACATTCCCGACCGCTCGAGGTGCTGCTCGGTGGCCCAGTGGTCGCGGGCCAGGGTGAACGTGGCGTCCGGCGCGGCGCCCTGGAAGGACGTGTAGACGATGTGCTGGACGCCGGCGGCCGAAGCGGCGTCGATGAAGGTGCGGTGCTCCTCGAGCCGGTCGGCGCTCTCGGAGGCCGAGACCATGAACACCGTGTCGACGCCGTCGAGTCCGCGACGAACCGTATCGGCATCGCCGTAGGAACAGACGGCCGTCTCGCTCTGGTCCAGGCGAGGGGCCCGGAGAGGATCGCGCACGAGCAGCCGGGTGGTCCGGCCGGCCTCGCTCAGGGCACGGGCGACCATGCCCCCGACGGCGCCCGTGGAGCCGGTGACGGCGATCGGCGAGGTGGACATACTGGCCTCCTGCGGGTCGGTGATGTTGAGACTGCCAGGCTACGCCGGTCGAGATCGCCTGGACCGTCGATCCGTCGGGGATGCGCCCCCGCCGGATCGGGTCTACCCTCAGGATGAAGCCGGTCCCGTTCTCACCCGATGCATGCGCTGCGAGGGTGATGACGGGGCCGCACCAGTTCTACCGGGGGTTTCACCCTTATGGGTGGAGCGGCGGCGGACCTCGCTCGGGCATCGTGGAATCCATGTCCCCCTCGACCGACCCTGTTTCGCCTGGCCCCGATCGGGGCACCTCGGAGGTCGTGGGCATCGTGATCGACGCCGAGACCGATTCCTGGCTCCTCGGCTCCGTCGTGGCGGAGCTCGCGCACGCCGGATTCCGCCCCTTGATCATCGCGCCGACCGTCGACGGCACCGTCGTCGGACTCGGACAACGCGATCTGACCGATGTGCCCGCGGACGAGCTCACCGCGATGGTGCTCCTCGGTGCACCCTCCGATGAGACCGGCGAGCCCGACGAAGGCCTGGTCGGGCTGATGCGGGAGGGCTTCGATCGCCCGTGCGCCCTCCTGGCGCTACGCGAGGTCGCCGATCCGCTCGCCGCCGCCGGCATCGACGAGGACGAGGCCGGGGTCGAGGTGCTCGACGAGACCGCGCAGATCGTGCCGCGCCTCGCCGCCCTGCTCCCCCAGCGCGCGCGCTGGAGCGGACGACGCCGCGTGGGCAGCCGATGACCGCCGAAGGCGCCGGGCCGGTACTGCTCGACTCCCGGGATCCCCAGTGGGCCGAGGTCCAGGAGTGGCTCGCCGCAGGGGGAGGCGCGCCGCGGGGACGGGACCCGGTCGCGGCCCTCGACTGGCTGGCACAGGTGGCCGGGTCGATTCCGAAGCCGGGACGCGGCGAGACCGCCGCGCGCTGGGAGTTCCTGGCGCAGCTGGCTCGTGTCGACCTGGTTCTCGCCCGCGCCGCCGAACCCCATCTCGACGCCCACGCCATCCTCGACGAGGCCGGTATGACGCCCGCACCGGGTCACTGGGCGGTGTGGGCCGCCGAGGGACCGGGCACGCGACTCACCGCCGCCGAGAGGGCTGGCTCGTGGACGCTGTCGGGTACCAAGCCGTGGTGCTCGCTCGCCGGCGAGGTCGACCACGCCCTCGTCACGGCGTGGGTCGACGACTCCCGTCGCGCACTGTTCGCCCTCGACCTGTCCGCACCGGGGATCGCGATCGACAGCTCCTCGTGGACGCCCCTCGGGCTGGAGCCGATCGTGACCGGTTCGGTCTCCTGCGACGAGGTCGGGGTCCTCCCCGTCGGCGACGCCGGCTGGTATCTGCGCCGCCCGGGCTTCGCCTGGGGCGGCATCGGGGTCGCCGCCGTGTGGCTGGGTGCGGCCACCGCGCTCGCCGAGCAGGTCATCGCGACGATGGAGCATCGTGACGCCGACAGCCTCGGCTGGTCGCAGGCGGGGGCGGTCGACGCCGCCCTGTGGCCCGTCCGGCAGGCGATGGCCCGGGCCGCCGAGATGATCGACGCCCGCCCGGAGGACACCGCGCCCGCGCCGCTGCTCGCGGCTCGCCTCCGTCAGGCCACCGCGGCGGCCTCCGAGACCGCCCTCGTGACGGCGGGCCATGCCTTCGGCCCCGGTCCGCTCACCACCGACACCGAGCTGGTCCACCGGGTGCGCGATCTCCAGCTGTACCTCCGCCAGCACCATGCCGAACGGGATGCCGCCGCCCTCGGCCGGCTGCTGCGGGGGACGGGACGCTCGTGAGCCCCGTCCCCTTCACCCACGATCAGCCCGGGACCGCCGCGATCGCCTGGACCCGGCGCCTCAGCCAGACCGCGCTCCCCCCGCTGTCCTCCGAGCCGGGCTTCGAGGGGCTCGACCGGCTCGTCGTCGTGGCCGCACATCCCGATGACGAGACCCTCGGCGCGGGATTGATCAGCGCCGACCTCGCCCGGCGAGGCTGGGAGGTCGACGTCGTGGTCCTGACACGCGGCGAGCACAGTCACCCGCACTCGCCGACGACCACGGCCGAGCAGCGCGCCACGATCCGCGCCCGCGAGTCGGAGCTGGCGGCGCGCATCCTCTCGCCGGCGATCCGCCTGCATCCCGCGTCCTTCGTGGACGGTGAGCTGGCACAGCAGCACGAGGCGGCGGTCGCGACGATCGTCGACCTCGTCGGCGACGGCCGTCGCACCCTCCTGCTCGCCCCCTGGCGTCGCGACGGCCACGCCGATCACGAGGCGGCGGGCCGCCCGGCCCCC
>JAEZEJ010000041.1 GCA_023417775.1 Actinomycetes bacterium
CGCCTGGTGCGGGCGGTCGCCGGCGACCGCGGCGGCGGACGCCGGCCCTTCTCGGTGGGCACCAGCCGGCTCGTCCACGGGGTCGAGGACTTCCCCGCCGCCTATCAGCAGGCGCGGCGCGCCACCGAGGTCGGCCGCCGCTTCACCGGCGGCAGCAGCACCTTCCACTTCGACGATCTCGGCGTGCATCGGCTCATCGGCCTCATCCCGGACCGCAGCGAGCTCGCCGGGTTCGCCCAGGACGTCCTCGGCGAGCTCAATGAGGAGACCGCCGACGCCGAGGAGCTCCGCGAGACCCTGCGGGTGCTGCTGGAGAACAATCTCAACGTCGCCGAGGCCTCGCGGGTGCAGTTCGTGCACTACAACACGATGCGCTACCGGATCGGCAAGCTGGAGCAGATCCTCGGCCCCTTCACCGGCGACGCCAATCTCCGGCTGAACCTGGCCGTCGCCCTACAGGTACGTGAGATCAAGCGCTGACCCGCGACCGCGGCGGCCACTTGGCAATACCTGCTGATGTCGGGGGTATGACGATTCGATGTCATGGCGCGCCGGTAACACGCGTGGCCCTCCTCGGGGGACAATCAAGTGACAGTGATCTGGATCATTGTTCGGCACATGTCGCTCATGAGGATCTGTGATTCAGCGCACTAGGATCGCTCAATCGGGGCATCACCGGGTGGTATCGACGGGTGTGAGGAGAACACATGTCGGGCATGTTCAGTTGGAAGGTCGTCTACGACGGCAAAACACCGCCGCCGGGCAAGGCGGTAGGGCCACATGAGCGGATGAGCTGGGGCCGTACCGCGGGTATCGGCATCCAGCACGTCGTCGCCATGTTCGGCGCGACATTCGTGTTCCCGGTGGTCATGGGGCTCGACCCCAACCTCGCGATCCTCTTCTCGGGCATCTGTACGATGCTCTTCCTCGTCATCGTCAAGAACTGGGTGCCGAGCTATCTGGGCACCTCCGCCGCCTTCGTGGGCGCGGTCGCCGCGATCCGCGGTCAGGGCGGCGACTCGGCCGATGTCACCGGCGCCATCCTGGTCGCCGGCCTCGTACTGCTCGCGATCGGCATCGGCGTCCACTTCGCCGGCCCCGGCATGCTCAAGAAGGTGCTGCCGCCGGCGGTCACCGGCGCCGTGGTCATGCTGATCGGCTTCAACCTCGCGCCCGTGGTGGCCGGGATCTACTGGCCCCAGGATCAGTGGGTCGCGCTCGCGACGGCGGCATTCCTCATGCTGGGCGCCGTGCTGCTGCCCGGCTTCTGGGCCCGTATCGCGGTCTTCCTGGCCCTGGTCTTCGGCTTCCTGCTGTCGTGGATCCTCGACATGACCGCCGGCGGCATCACCAATGCGGAGACCGGCGAGGTCGCCGACCGCGTCAACTTCGCCGGCATCGGCGATGCCGCCTGGTTCGGCCTGCCGAGCGGCACGCTGGCCGACGGCGTCTCCGCGGTGCACGGGCCCAGCTTCTCGCTGACCTTCACGCTGCTGGTGCTGCCGGGCGTCATCGCGCTCATCGCGGAGAACACCGGCCACGTCCGCGGCATCGCCGATATGACCGGGGCGGACCTCGACCCGTACATGGGCCGTGCCCTCGGTGCCGACGGCTTCGCCACGGCGCTCGCCAGCTCCTTCGGCGGCTCGCCCACGACCACCTACGCCGAGAACATGGGCGTCATGTCCGCGACCCGGATCTACTCCACGGCGGCCTACTGGTTCGCCGCCGGTTTCGCGATCATCCTCGGCCTGTGCCCCAAGTTCGGTGTGATCATCAACGCCATCCCGGGCGGCGTGCTCGGCGGTGTGACCGTGGTGCTCTACGGCATGATCGGTCTCATCGGCGCCAAGATCTGGGTGGACAACGGAGTCAACTTCGGCAACCCGGTCAACATGGTGCCGTTGGCTGCCGGCCTGGTGGCGGGTATCGGTGACGTGACCTTGAACATCACCGATGACTTCCAGCTCAGCGGCATCGCCTTCGGCACGCTGCTGCTCGTGGTCATGTACCACCTGGTCAAGGGCAAGGAAAAGTCCCTCGAGAACACCGACGACGACAAGACGGATCCGACTTTCACGTGAAACCTGCTGCATTCACCTTCCAGCGACCCACCGAGCTCTCCGAGGCGCTCGCGGCCTATGCCGCGAACCCCGGGGCGAAGATCCTCGCCGGAGGACAGAGCCTCATCCCGTTGATGTCGATGCGGTTGACCACCGTGTCCGAGCTCATCGACATCAACGGGATCGGGGAGCTCTCGTTCATCGACGTGAGCGAGGCGGGGGTGCGTTTCGGCGCCCTCGCCCGCCACTCCGAACTTCTCGCGCACGAGGAGGCGCGTCGGGTGCAGCCCATGCTGCACGCGGCGCTCAGCCACGTCGCCCACGCCACCATCCGCAACCGCGGCACCACGGTCGGCTCGATCGTCCACGCCGACGCCTCCGGCGAGATGCCGGTCGTCCTCACCCTGCTCGGCGGCTCCCTCACCGTCGCCTCGGCGAGCGGCCGGCGCGAGATCGCGGCCGATGACCTGTTCATCGGCCCGCTGGAGACGGGGCTGGAGAGCGGCGAGATCGCCGTCGAGGCCTTCGTCCCCGCCCTCCCGCCGCGCCACGGTGTGGCCTTCGATGAGATCGCCCGCCGCCACGGCGACTACGCCCTGTGCGGACTCGGCGTGGTGCTCGGACTCGACGAGGACGGCGGCATCGAGAGCGTGCGCGCCGGTTACCTCTCCGTGACCGAGACGCCGATCGTCATCGATCTCACCGAGTGCTTCGCCGACGGCATCGACGCCTCCTCGCTCGCCGCAGCAGGCGAGAAGGCACTCGAACAGCTCGAGCCCGAGGGCGACATCCATGCCAGCGCGGAGTACCGGGCGCAACTCGCCCGCACGCTCACGGCACGCGTCATCACCGCGGCGCACGCCGATGCGAAGGCCCGACTCGACCAGGAGGAGACCGCATGACGACGACTCCCACGTCCACGTCCGCCGAACCCGTGGAGACCGTCCGCCTGCGGGTGAACGGGGTCACGCACGAGACCCAGGTGCCGCCCCGCCGGTTGCTCAGCGACGCGCTGCGTCACGACCTCGGCCTGACCGGCACCCACGTCGGCTGCGAGCACGGCGTCTGCGGTGCCTGCACGATCCTCGTCGACGGGCAGCCGATGCGCGCGTGCCTGATGTTCGCCGTCTCGGCCCAGGACTATGAGCTCACCACCGTCGAGGGACTGACCCGGCCCGATGGCTCGCTCGGCCCGGTTCAGCAGGCCTTCAAGGACTGTCACGGACTGCAGTGCGGTTTCTGCACGCCCGGCTTCGTCACCACGATCACCGCCGGCATCGCCGAGAATCCCGATCCGGACCGCGACGAGGCCCGCGACATGATCTCGGGCAATCTCTGCCGCTGCACCGGCTACCAGAACATCGTGGCCTCGGTGCTCCGCGCGGCGGAGATCCAGCGTGAGGACGCCCAGAAGGCTGACGAGGAGGGGCAGAGCCGATGACCACCAAGATGATGGGCGAGCCGGTCGCCCGCGTCGAAGACGATCGGCTCGTCTCCGGTCGCGGCCGCTATGCCGATGACCTCGCCCCCGATGCCCTGGAGATGGCGGTGCTGCGCAGCCCGCACGCCCACGCGCGCATCGTCTCCATCGACGTCGACGCCGTGCTCGATGTCGCCGGCGTCCACGCGGTCTACACCTATGAGGACCTCGAGGGAGCGCTGGCCGAGCCGCTGCCGCTGCTCATCCCGCACCCCAACCTGACCCATGGCCGCACGCAGTACGCGCTGGCCAAAGACGAGGTCAACTATGTCGGCGAGGCGATCGCGATCGTCGTCGCCGACAACCGCTACCTCGCCGAGGACGCCGTCGGCCTGATCGAGGTGCAGTACGAGTTCCTGCCCCCGGTCGTCGGCATCGACGCCGCCCGCGCCGCCGAGAACCTCGTACACGAGGACGTGCCCGGCAATGTGGCCGCCACGATGGAGCAGTCCTTCGGCGACCCCGAGGCCGATATCGGCGGAGCTCCGCACCGACTGACCTTCGATCTGGAGATCGAGCGCAGCGCCTGCATGCCGATGGAGGGCCGCGGCACCGTCGCGCGCTGGGATCGCGATCTCAAGCGGATGAGCGTCTGGACCTCGACGCAGACCTCCACCGGTGTCCGGGCCGCCGTGGCCACCAAGCTCGGCCTCGATCTCAGCCAGGTCGACGTCATCACCCCCGATGTCGGGGGCGGCTTCGGCGTCAAGATCGTGCACCCCTGGCCCGAGGAGGTCCTGGTGCCGATGGCGGCCAAGGTCCTCGGCCGCCCGGTCAAGTTCACCGAGGACCGCCGCGAGCACTTCATCTCCTCGGCCCATGAGCGCGGCCAGCAGCAGCATATCGACGTGGGCTTCGACGATGACGGCCGTATCCTCGGCCTGTCGGTCCAGTTCTGGCACGACAACGGGGCCTACACGCCCTACGGACTGATCGTCCCGATCATCACCTCGACGCAGCTGATCGGTCCCTACAAGCTGCCCAGCTACCGTGTGGTCTTCCAGAGCCTCTACACCAATACCGTCATCGTGACGCCGTACCGCGGTGCCGGACGTCCGCAGGGCGTCTACGCGATGGAGCGCACGATGGACGCCATCGCCGCCTACCTCGGCAAGGACCGCACCGCGGTGCGCGAGGCGAACTTCATCCAACCGGAGGAGTTCCCCTACGCCCACGGCGAGTTGACCTTCCAGGACGGTCGCCCGCTCATCTACGACTCCGGCAACTACCCCGAGATGATGCGCAAGGCCAAGGCCCTCGTCGACTGGGACGAGTTCGAGAAGGTGCGCGACGAAGCACGCGCCGAGGGCCGCAAGGTCGGCGTCGGCATCGCCTGCTACGTCGAGGGCACCGGGGTCGGCCCCTATGAGGGCGGCCACGTGCAGATCGAGACGAGCGGCAAGGTGAAGGTCTCAACGGGCCTGACCACACAAGGCCAGGGACATGAGACCGCCTTCGCGCAGATCGTGGCCGATGAGCTGGGGGTGCGCTTCGAGGACATCCAGGTCGTCACCGGCGACACCCGGCGCTCGCCGTACTCGGTCGGCACCTTCGCCTCGCGCGCGGCGGTCATGAGCGGTTCGGCCATCGCGCTCGCTGCGCGGGCGGCGAAGGCCAAGGCCCTGCGGCTCGCGGCGGATGCGCTGGAGGTCGATGTCGACGACCTGGAGATCGTCGACGGCATCGTCCGCGTCAAGGGAGCGCCCGCGAGCCAGATCGCCCTCGGCACGCTCGCCGTGCTCTCCAATCCGCTGCGCTACGCCTTCGACGAGGCGTCGCGGGCGGCCACCCAGTTCGCGGTCGGCGATCCCAACAAGCCGCCGGTCGCCGAGGACGACGAGCCCGGGCTGGAGGGCAAGGACTACTACTCGCCGATGCGCTCCACCTTCGCCAGCGGCATCCACGTCGTGATCGTGGAGACCGACCCGGAGACGGCCGAGATCTCGATCCTCAAGTACGCCGTGGTGCACGACTGCGGCACGCTCATCAATCCGCGCATCGTCGAGGGCCAGGTCCACGGCGGCGTGGCCCAGGGGGTGGGCGGCGCGCTCTACGAGCGGATGGCCTACGACGAGACCGGCCAGCTGCAGAACGCCTCGTTCATGGACTTCCTCATGCCCTATGTGACGGAGGTCCCCAAGAGCATCGAGATCGACCATCTGGAGACGCCGTCGCCGCTGAACCCGCTCGGGCTCAAGGGCGCGGGCGAGGCCGGGGTCATCCCGACGGCGGCGGCCTTCGCGGCCGCCATCGAGGATGCGGAGGGCTTCACGATCACCTCGATGCCGATCTCGCCTTCGGAGCTGTATGCCCTGCGGCTCTCGAAGGCCACTGACACAGCGACCGAAAGGACGAACACATGAAGGTAGCGGGAACCGCCACGCTGGACGCGGGCGTGGAGAAGGTCTGGGAGGCCCTGCTGTCGCCCGAGGTGCTCGTCCGCACGATCCCCGGATGCGAGCGCCTGGAGGAGACCGGAGAGAACAGCTACTCGGCCGTCATCACGGCCGGTGTCGCCTCCATCAAGGGGACCTACAAGGGCGCGGTGCAGCTCTCGGACCTCAAGCCCCACGAGTCGCTGCGGATGCACGCCGAGGGCTCGGGTGCGCCCGGCACCATCTCGGTCGACGTCGACGTGCGCTTCGAGCCGGCCGAGGACGGCAAGACGCAGATCAGCTATGAGGCCGATGCGGTCGTCGGCGGCATGATCGGCGGTGTCGGTCAGCGCATGCTCACCTCGGTCAGCAAGCGCATGGCCAAGGAGTTCTTCGGCTCGGTCAACAAGGTGCTGGCCGGCGAGCCGGTCGCCGCAGCCGCTGCACCGGAGGCCGCCGCGGCCGAAGGGCAGCCCGCCGCCGCTGCCTCGGCCGGCACCACGGCACAGCCCGTGACCGCCGGTGTGGTGGCTGCCCCGGCGGCCGCCGGACCCGATGCCTTCCTCAAGGGCGTCGTCACCGGTGCCGCGATCGCCCTGCTGGGCGTCGCGGTGGGCGCGATCGCCGCCCGCCGCCGCTGACCGATCCCCACGGCTCAACCACCGAGGTCTCGTTCTCGGTGGTCGAGCCGTGCGGGTCGGCCTTGTCGCGAGTGCGCGGTCGCGGCACTCGCCCTGGCACGTCGCGGCGCTCCGCACAGGGAGGCGCCGCACCATTCGCGGCCCCAGCGGGCCGACCGCGCGGGACATGATTGAAGGAGACGAGATGACGAGCGACGCACTGGACCACTACTCGACCGCGCGAGAGATGCGCGATGCGGTGCGAGCCAAGCAGATCTCCGCCCGCGAGCTGCTCGAGCTGCACCTGGACCGGATCGCGGCGACCAATGACACCGTCAACGCCATCGTGAGCCTGGATCCTGAGCGAGCCCGCGAGGAGGCGGCCGCCGCCGACGAGCAGCTCGCCCGCGGCGAGGAGGTCGGTGCCCTCCACGGGCTGCCCTTCGCCTTCAAGGACACCCACGCCGTGGCCGGCTGGCGCAGCACGTCCGGCTCGGTCCTGCGCGCCGATCACGTGCCCGAGCGCGACGAGCTCGTCGTGGAGCGCGTGCGGAAGGCCGGCGCCGTGACGGTCGGCAAGACCAATGTGCCCGAGTGGGCAGCCGGTTCGCACACCTTCAATCCGATCTTCGGCACCACGGTCAATCCCTACGACCCGACTCGCTCGGCCGGCGGCTCCAGCGGCGGTTCGGCCGCGGCCCTCGCCAGTGGCATGGTGCCGCTGGCCGATGGTAGCGATATGGGCGGGTCGCTGCGCAATCCGGCCTCGTTCTGCAATGTCGTCGGGCTGCGTCCGTCCTTCGCGCGGGTGCCGCAGTGGCCGACCGGCAATGCCTGGGAGACCACCTCGGTGCAGGGCCCGATGGCCCGCAATGTCGACGATCTCGCGCTGCTGCTGTCGGTGCAGGCGGGGCCCGACGGCCGCTCGCCGGTCGGCCAGGAGACCCCCGGCTCGGCCTTCGAGAAGGTCGAGCGGATCGGTCTCGCCGGCCTGAAGGTCGCCGTGTCGGTCGATCTGGACGGGGCCTTCGAGGTCGATCACGAGGTCCGTGAGGTCGTCGAGGCGCAGGCTCGTGCCCTGTCCGATGCCGGAGCCCAGGTCATCGAGCGCGCCCCCTCGCTCAGCGAGGCCGAGGACATCTTCCGCACGCTGCGTGCCTGGCACTTCCAAGCCAGCTATGGCGAGATGCTCGCGGAGCATCCGGACAGCTTCAAGGCCTCGCTGGCCGACAACATCCGGGTCGGTGCGGATCTGACGGGTGCCGATGTCGCGCGGGCCTACCGTCAGCGCACCGAGCTGTCGCTGCGGATGCGCGAGTTCTTCACCGAGGTCGATGTCCTGCTGATGCCGGTCAGCCAGGTGCCGCCGTTCAGCGCCGATCAGGAGTACCCCTCCGAGATCAACGGACAGGCGCAGAAGACCTACCTGGACTGGATGCGGTCGGCGTACTTCATCACGGTCACCGGGTGCCCGGGGCTGTCGATCCCGGCGGGCTTCACCCGCGACGGCTGGCCCGTCGGCGTCCAGCTCGTCACCGCACCCAATACCGAGCGGCGGCTGCTGGAGATCGGTCGCGCGGTCGAGGAGATGACGGGCGCCTCGTCCCGTCGTCCGTCGCTCGGCTGACCTTCGCCACTCACCCCTCGGGTGGCTGAGGGGTGAGTGGGAATGCGCGGTGGGTGCCGGCGGTTGACCCTCGATATGAGCGCTGCCCTGTTCGAGCCCCTCACCGTCCGTTCCCTCACCGCCCGCAACCGGATCTGGCTCGCGCCGATGTGCCAGTACTCGTGCTTCGCGCGCGACGGCGTCCCGACCGACTGGCACCTGGTCCACCTGGGCTCCCATGCGATCGGCGGCTTCGGTCTGCTCATCAGCGAGGCGACCGCCGTGGTCCCGGAGGGTCGCATCAGTCCCGAGGACACCGGTCTGTGGAATGACGAGCAGACCCGCGCGTGGAGCCGGGTCGTCGACTTCGTGCATCAGCAGGGGGCGGCGATCGGCGTCCAGCTCGCGCACGCGGGGCGGAAGGCCTCGACCTATGCCCCGTTCGCGGACGACAGCGGGTCCGTCCCGGCGGAGTCCGGCGGATGGGAGACGGTCGCGCCGTCCGCCGCCGGCTACCCGGGCCTCGCGACACCGCGGGCGCTCACCCGGGACGAGGTCGCGGCGATCCCGGCTTCCTTCGCGGCCGCCGCCGCCCGTGCCGATTCGGCCGGGTTCGACCTGATCGAGATCCACGCCGCCCACGGCTATCTCCTGCATCAGTTCCTGTCGCCGCTGTCGAATCTGCGCGATGACGAGTACGGGGGCGACTTCGCCGGTCGTACGCGACTCGTCCGCGAGGTGGTCGCGGCGGTACGCGGCGTGTGGCCCGACGGCAAGCCGCTGGCGATCCGGTTCTCCGGCACCGACTGGCTCGACGAGGGGTGGACCTTGGAGGAGACGGCCCGGTTGTCCACCGAACTGCGCGATCTCGGCGTGGACATCGTCGATGTCTCCTCCGGTGCCCTGCTGCCCGCTGACATCCCGGTGGAGCCCGGCTATCAGGTGCCGCTCGCCCGGGAGGTCCGTCGGGTCTCCGGCTTGGCGACCGGCGCCGTCGGCCTGATCACGGAAGCTCGGCAGGCCGAGAAGATCCTCGAGGCCGGCGATGCTGATCTGGTGCTGCTGGCTCGCGCCGCGTTGAGGGACCCGGCCTGGCCGCTGCGGGCGGCCCATGAGCTCGAGGTCCCGCGCGACCAGGCGCCCTACGCTCCGCAGTACGAGCGCGGCGCCTGGCGCTGAAGAACCCGCTGAGTGTGGGGGCACCTCCGTAC
>JAEZEJ010000117.1 GCA_023417775.1 Actinomycetes bacterium
GGACCGTGTCGACCTGGCCTCGCTGAGCATCAACTACCGTACGCCGGCAGAGATCATGGCGGAGGCCGAGCCGGTCATCCGGGCCGTGCTGCCGGACGCCAACGTGCCGACCTCGATCCGACGCGACGGCGTCCCCGTCGTACACGGATCGGCTGTTGATCTGGATTCGGTCCTCGACACCTGGCTCGCCGCGCACGACGAGGGCGTCGCCTGCGTCATCGGCGATCCCACATTCACCGCGACACCCCGCGTCCGGTCGCTGACCCCGGCACTGGCCAAGGGGCTCGAATTCGACCTTGTCGTGCTCGTCGACCCCGACACGTTCGGCGAAGGCATCGAAGGGGCTGTCGACCGCTATGTCGCCATGACCCGCGCGACCCAGCGTCTGGTGATTCTCTGCTCGCGGTGAGTCGGCAGGCTAGCCGATGTACTCCGCGAGATGCTGACCCGTGAGCGTCGACGCATCCGCGACCAGCTCGGCGGGGGTTCCCTCGAAGACGATCCGCCCACCATCGTGACCGGCGCCGGGTCCGAGGTCGATGATCCAGTCGGCGTGAGCCATGACGGCCTGGTGATGTTCGATGACGACCACCGACTTGCCCCCGTCCACCAACCGGTCCAGCAGACCGAGGAGCTGCTCGACATCGGCGAGGTGCAGGCCCGTGGTCGGCTCGTCCAGGACGTAGACATCGGCCTTCTCACCCATCTGCGTGGCGAGCTTGAGGCGCTGCCGTTCCCCGCCCGAGAGGGTGGTGAGCGGCTGACCGAGCTTGATATAGCCGAGGCCCACGTCGACGAGCCGTACGAGGACCTTGTGAGCCGCCGGGATCCTGCCGTCGCCGTCGCCGAAGAACTCCTCGGCCTGCGCGACGGACATCGACAAGACCTCGCTGATGTCCCGCCCGCCGAAGGCGTACTCCAGGACCTCCGCCTGGAATCGCTTGCCATCGCAGACCTCGCAGGGCACCGCGACCCCGGCCATCATCGCGAGATCCGTGTAGACCACGCCGGCGCCCTTGCAGTGCGGGCACGCCCCATCGGAATTGGCGCTGAACAGTCCCGGCTTCACTCCGTTGGCCTTGGCGAAGGCCTTCCGGATCGGATCGAGCAGACCCGTATAGGTCGCCGGATTGCTGCGGCGGGAGCCCTTGATCGCGCTCTGGTCGACGACCGCTACGCCCTCGCGCCCCGCGACCGATCCGTGGATGAGCGAGCTCTTGCCCGACCCGGCCACGCCGGTCACGACGCAGAGCACTCCGAGCGGGACGTCCACGTCGACCTCGCGCAGATTGTGGGCATCCGCGCCGCGGACCTCCAGCGCGCCGGTGCGCGGACGGATCTCGGATTTCAGCGCCGCGCGATCATCGAGATGACGACCGGTCAAGGTGCCGCTGGACCGCAGTCCTTCCACCGTGCCCTGGTAGACCACGTCGCCGCCTTCGGTGCCCGCTCGCGGTCCGAGATCGACGACATGATCGCCGATCGTGATCATCTCGGGCTTGTGCTCGACCACGAGGACGGTATTGCCCTTGTCCCGCAGCTGCAGTAGCAGGTGGTTCATCCGTGCGATGTCGTGCGGATGCAGGCCGATGGTCGGCTCGTCGAAGACATAGGTGACATCGGTGAGCGAGGAACCGAGGTGGCGGATCATCTTGGTGCGCTGTGCCTCGCCCCCGGAGAGGGTCCCCGAGGGACGGTCCAGGCTGAGATAGCCGAGGCCGATCTCCACGAACGAGCCGAGGGTGTCGCGCAGCGCCTCCAGCAAGGGCGCCGCGGACGGCTCGTCGAGATCGGCGATCCACGCGGCCAGGTCGCTGATCTGCATCGAGCACAGGTCCGCGATGCTGCGATCGCGGATCTTGGAGGAGCGGGCGAGCTCGCTGAGACGCGTGCCCTGGCACGAGGGACAGTCGGCGAAGGTGATCGCCCGATCGACGAAGGCGCGGATGTGCGGCTGCATCGCCTCGCGGTCCTTGGACAGGAAGGACTTCTGGATCTGGGGGATCAACCCGGTGTAGGTGAGATTGATGCCCTCGATCTTGACCTTGGTCGGCTCCTTGTAGAGCAGGTCGTCGAGTTCGGCGTCGGTGAAGGAGGAGATCGGCTTGTCGGGGTCGAAGAAGCCGCAACCGCGATAGATCCGCCCGTTCCAGCCGTCCATGCTGTAGCCGGGAACCGTGACGGCGCCCTCGTTCAGCGACTTGTCGGCATCGAACAGCGCCGCCAGATCGAAATCGCTGACCCGGCCCGTGCCCTCGCAGTCCGGGCACATGCCGCCGGTGATGCTGAAATCGCGACGCTCCTTGACGGTCTTGCCGCCGCGCTCGAAGTTGACGGCACCAGCCCCGCTGATCGAGGCGACATTGAAGGAGAAGGCCTGGGGCGAGCCGATGTGCGGATCGCCCAGCCGGCTGAACAGGATGCGCAGCATCGCGTTCACATCGGTGACGGTGCCCACCGTGGAGCGGATATTGGCGCCCATGCGCTCCTGATCGACGATGATCGCCGTCGTCAGCCCCTCCAGCACATCGACATCGGGTCGGGCCAGGGTCGGCATGAAGCCCTGGACGAAGGCGCTGTAGGTCTCGTTGATGAGGCGTTGTGATTCGGCGGCGATGGTGCCGAAGACGAGAGAGCTCTTGCCCGACCCCGAGACGCCGGTGAAGACGGTCAATCGGCGCTTCGGGAGTTCGACATCGACGTCCTTGAGGTTGTTCTCCCGTGCCCCGCGGACGCGGATGACGTCGTGACGATCGGCGGGCTGGAGCACGGGCGACGGGGAGGACGTCGTCATCTGATCACTCTCGTTCCTGGATACGGATCATAGTGCCGGCGGGATCACGGATCGCGCAGTCGCGCACGCCATAGTCCTGGTCGATCGGCTCCTGAACGATATCGGCATCGTGCTGCTGGAGTCGCTCGAAGACCTCGTCGAGGTCGCTGGTGGCGAGCACGAGGGTCGCGAAGGTCCCCTTGGCCATCATCTCGCGGACGACAGTCAGCTCCTCGGGCGTGATGCCCGGATCGGCGGCCGGCGGGTGCAGCACGATGGATGTGTCGGGCTGACCGGGAGGTCCGACCGTGATCCATCGCATGCCGTCGTAGCCGACATCGTTGCGGACCTCGAAGCCCAGCACATCGCGGAAGAAGGCCATCGAGGTCTCGGCGTCCTCGTGAGGCAGGAAGGTGACGTGGATTCTCAGGTTCATGGTGCTCACAGTAGGGCGGCGCGGCGGCCGGCCGCTTCTTGATTTCTGATCGGTCGGGTGACGCGTTTGGTGACCGCGGAGGGTACTCCGGGCAGCCCGGTGCCCGAACGCCGCTGATAGGCGCTCGGCGGCTCTCCGACGAGCTCGCTGAAACGGGTGCTGAAGGTGCCGAGGGACGAGCAGCCGACCGCGAAACACACGTCGGTGACGCTGAGGTCACCCCGCCTCAGCAGAGTCATCGCCCGCTCGATCCGACGCGTCATGAGGTAGCTGTAGGGCGTCTCACCGTAGGCCAGCCGGAACTGTCGGCTCAGATGACCGGTCGACAGGTGCACCGAACGGGCCAGCGATGGAATATCGAGGGGCTCGGCGTAGTCGCGGTCGATCCGATCGCGGACTCGCCGCAACAGCGTGAGATCGCGCAGTCGCTGTTCGACAGCATCGTCGGCCATATCCGTATGGTGCCACGCTCCAGCGGCCCATCGGCCTTCTCGAGCGCGCTAGCGATCCGCGCCGAGGAAGGCGCGGAGGGTGGCGATGAAGGCCTCGGGCTGCTCAGAGTGCACCCAGTGCCCAGCGCCCTTGACTGTCACCTGGGTGGTGCGCGGGAAGAGCGCCCGCATCCGGTCGGCATGCTCGGGGCGGATGTAATCGGACCTCTCCCCCGCCACCCAGAGGGTCGGACCCTCGAAGACGCCGTCGACCTCGGGGAATCCGCCGATCCGGCCGAGATCGCGGCGCAATGTCGAGAGATTGGCCTGCCAGCCGAAGCCATCGTCACCGGAACGGAGGTTCTGCAGCAGGAATCCGCGTACGCGCTCATCGGGGATCGGCTCGGCGAGCGCGATGTCGGCCTCGGCCCGGCGTTCGATCCGGTCGAGGTCGAGTGCGGCGAGGCTGCCGAGAAGATGCTCGAATTCATCGGATCCCTCGCTCACCGCCGGGGCGATGTCGACGATGACGAGCCGTTCGACGAGCTCCGGGTGGCGCAGAGCGGCCACCATCGCGACCTTGCCGCCCATCGAGTGGCCGACCAGATGAACACGCTGGCGGGGGAAGACCTCGGCGATCGTGGTGGCGACCGCATCAGCCATCGCGACGTAGTCCACCTCGTCGGTCCACGCGGAGCGTCCGTGGTCGGGTAGGTCGACGAGCAAGGAGCGGAACTCCGGTTCGAGGCCCCTGGCGATCTGCGTGAAGTTGCGGCCCTGACCGAACAGCCCGTGCAGGAACACCACAGGTGTGCCGGAGTCCCCGATGAGCCGGGTGTGGAGCGTCGTCTCGGTCACGGCATCGAGCTTAGAGGTCGCGCCTCGTCCCCCGGTCGCCGTGGGTCCACGGCCGAACTCAGGCGTGTCCAGCGCGGGTATCAGGCGAAGTGCTCGGCCTCGGCGCTGATCTTGTCGACATAGGCGCGCCACCAAGTCGCGTCACGGCCGTCATCGGACGGCTCGGCGGTGTCCCCATCGAGTTGCTCGCGCAGAATGTCCAGCTGCCCCGCGTGCTGTGCCGTCTCGGCGATGACATGGACGACGAGAAGGCCCAGCGTGGTGTCCCGCGCGCCCGGACGCCACCAGGGGACGGTGGCCGGCGCGTCCAGCGGCAGGTCGCGCAGTGAGGCCAGCGACGCCTCCTCGACCTGATCGTAGAGCGAGATGACCGCCTCGCTGGACATCTCGCGCTCGACCCAGAGGTCGGCATTGCTGGTCATGCTCTCCTCGTCATTCCAGGTGATCACCTCGGTGGCGGGACTCGAACGCCCCGGCAAGGTCACCAGATACTCATGCTCGACCGTCGCCAGATGCTTGACGACGCCGAGCAGATTGGTGCCGCTGGCCGTCAAAGGCCGGCGCAGGTCGTACTCCCCCACCCCGTCGATCGCCCGATGTACCGAACGGTGGGCTCTGCGCAGATAGTGCTCCAGCACGTCTTTCCACGTCGTCTCGTCCATGGCACTCACGGTAGCCGTGATCTCTGACACCCTCGCGGATCATCGCGCCTGCGGATGACCGCAGAAGGAGTCGGCGGTCTCGCATAGGTGGTGAGCATTGAGCTGCCCGACCACCGGAGGGCAGGGGTAGGCGCCGTGAGCTCTGCGAGCTGGTGACGTATCGAGATCACACCCGCCTGAGACCCCCGTCCTACTCCGTCGCCACTCCGATCATGTGAGCTGCGCCACGTTGATGGCCCTCGGCTCTGACACAATGCGGACATGGCCAGCCCGCTCCCCCACGCCGCGTCGCCGGTCCGCTGAGTCCTCATGCCGCTTCTGGTGACCGCCTTGACGGCCGTGCTGGCCTTCAGCATCCTCCTCGCGGTGTGGCCGGCCAGGAGCAATCCGCTCGTGGCGACCGTCAGCTTCTACGCGGGCGTGGTCACCTCCGAGCTTCCGTTGCAGGTCCTGGCCCTCGTGGTGCTGTTGGCGGCCGCCAACGTCGCGGTCGGCGAGGTCACCGTCCTCACTGCGGCGCTCCTGGGATGCTCCGCGATCGGTGGGATCCTGCTCGTGCGCCGCGCGTTGCTGGCACGTGACGTGCTGGAGCGTGCCCTGCGCGACGTGGGCGTGAGCGCCGCACGCCGACCTCGTCCGTGGACGATGCTGCTGCTGCGCCCATGGCCCCGGCTGCCCCGGTCGGTCGAACGCGTGGACTCCCTGGCCTACGGACCGCGCGACAGCGTCCATCGGCTCGATCTCTACCGTCGGCGGCGGCCTCCGGCCGGTCTCGCGCCGGTCCTCGTACACGTCCACGGCGGAAGCTTCCGCCGTGGACGGCGCTCACAGGATGCCCGGCTCTTGCTCTACCGGCTCGCGCGCCGGGGCTGGGTGACGGTCTCGCCGGACTACCGCCTGCTGCCCGAGGGCGAGTTCCCAGCCAATGCCGACGACATCGTCGAGGTCATCACCTGGCTTCGGACCCAGGCCGAGGAGCTGCGCATCGATCCCGAGCGGATCGTGCTGGCCGGAAGCTCGGCGGGTGCCCATCTCGCCGTGCTCGCGACGCTGCGCGGAGCGCGAGTCGGCGCACTCGTGGGGCTCTACGGCTACTACGGCGCCCAGCGGACCCGGTCCCAGGTCCCCTCCGACCCGGCCCGCTATCCCGCGGACGACGCACCGCCGACGCTGGTCGTGCATGGCGATGCCGATTCCTTCGTCGACATCGCGGGAGCCAGGCGCTACGTGGAGCACCGCCGCCTGCTCTCCGAGGTTCCGGTCGCGCTCGCCGCTCTCCCCGGCGCCCAGCACGGCTTCGACCGTTTCGTGTCCCTGCGGTTCAGCGCCGTCTGCGACGCGATCGAGGACTTCGCCCACGCCGCCTTCCGTCGCTGAACGGCCTCACGCGTCCGCGATGCCCGACCGGCGGGTGATCACGGGGTCGCTGGACCACGGGAAGTTGATCCAGAGATCGGTGCGATGCCAGACATACTCCGGGGCGATCAGCGAGCGCGGCTTCTCGTAGATCACCGCCGAGCGCACCTCGGCCGCGTGCTCGCGGCAGGTGTTGACGACCAGCTCGAGGGTGCGTCCGCTGTCGGCGACGTCATCGACCACGAGTACGCCGATGTCGTTCAGCTCGGCGAGATCGAGGAAGGGCGGCAGCAGCTGGGGAGCCGCCAATGTCGTGCCGACGCCGGTGTAGAACTCCACGTTCATCGTGAACAGGTTCTTGCAGTCCAGCGCATAGGCGACCGATCCGGCCGGGATGAGGCCGCCGCGGGCGACCGCCAGGACCACATCGGGGACGAAGCCGCTGTCCGCGACCTGCTGCGCGAGCTCGCGGATGGCCGTGCCGTAACGCTCCCAGGTGAGGATCTCCCGCTCCGTCATGCGCACATCGTGCCACGATGGACGCCATGTTGGTCACCCGCTACGGACACGCCGCCCTGCTGATCGAGTCCGGTGCGACTCGCGTCCTCATCGACCCGGGCACCTTGAGTCGCGATGCCGTCTTCACGCTCACCGCATTGGACGCGATCGTCGTCACCCATCAGCACCTCGATCACCTCGACCCCGAGCGCATCGGGGCGCTCGTGGCCGCCAATCCCGGGGCCCTGCTGCTCGCCGACCCCGAGACCGCCGAGCAGCTCGGCGACCCGTGGCGCGCGCATCGCGACGGCGATCAGACGATCGTCGGCGATGTGGAGCTGACCGGCGTGGGCGAGTGGCATGCGGTGATCGCCGAGCCGCTCCCCCGGGTCACCAATGTCGGCGTGCTGGTCACCGCATCGGGAGAGCCGACCCTGTTCCATCCGGGCGACAGCTATGCGGTCACTCCGGACGATGTCGAGGTGCTGGCGGTGCCCCTCTCCGCACCGTGGACGAAGGTCGCCGAGACGATCGACTTCGTCCGACGCGTCGGCCCGCGGGTGCTGTTCCCCATCCACGACTGCACGGTGTCCGAAGCCGGGCACGGCGTCTACTGGCAGCATGTGAGCCGTTTCGGCGGCGTGGAGGACGCACGCGCCCTCGCTCAGGACGACGCGACCGAGGTGTGACCATCGACGCACGCGCACGACGGGTCTCTATCTCACACATGAGATAGCCTCGACACATGACGGAACGAGACGACTACCTCGGACGCATCGGGACCCTGATCCGCGATGCACGCCAGCACTCCGGTCTCACTCAGGCCCAGCTCGCTGCTCAACTCCGCACGAGTCAGAGTGCCGTCAACCGCATCGAGAAGGGACAGCAGAATCTCACGCTCGACATGCTCGCGCGGATCGGTTCGGCCCTCGACTCCGAGATCGTCAGCGTCGGCGCCTCCGGCCCGAGTCATCTGCGGGTCAAGGGCGGCACCACGCTGAAGGGCGCGATCGACGTCAAGTCGAGCAAGAACGCCGGCGTCGCACTGCTCTGCGCCTCGCTGCTCAACACCGGCACCACCGTGTTGCGCAAGGTCGCGCGGATCGAGGAGGTCAATCGCCTTCTGGAGGTCCTGGACTCCATCGGCGTCAAGACCCGCTGGCTGAACGACCACAACGATCTCGAGCTCGTGGTACCCGAGAAGCTCGATCTCGCCGGTATGGACGCCGCCGCCGCACGCCGAACCCGCAGCATCATCATGTTCCTGGGCCCGCTCATGCACCGCGTCCCCGAGTTCGAGCTCCCCTATGCCGGTGGCTGCGATCTCGGCACCCGCACGGTCGAGCCGCATATGACCGCGCTGCGCCCCTTCGGCCTCAAGGTCATCGCCACCGAGGGCAGCTATCACGCCTCCGCTGCCCAGGGCACCGGGCCGGAGCGTCCGATCGTGCTCACCGAGCGAGGCGACACGGTCACCGAGAACGCCCTGCTGGCCGCCGCGCGTCACGATGGCGTCACGGTCATCCGCAATGCCAGCTCCAATTACATGGTGCAGGACCTGTGCTTCTTCCTCGAGAAGCTCGGCGTGCGCATCGAGGGCATCGGCACCACCACCTTGCGGGTGTACGGTCAGCCCGAGATCCGCACCGATGTCGACTATGCGCCGAGCGAGGATCCGATCGAGGCGATGAGCCTCATCGCCGCCGCCATCGTCACCAAGTCCAGCATCACCGTGTGCCGCGTCCCGATCGAGTTCATGGAGATCGAGCTCGCGGTGCTGGAGGAGATGGGCTTCGTCTACGAGCAGTCGGCGGAGTACATGGCCGAGAACGGCCAGACCCGGCTCGTCGACATCACGACCCACCCCTCGCAGCTCAGGGCGCCGATCGACAAGATCCACCCGATGCCCTTCCCCGGGCTCAATATCGACAACCTGCCCTTCTTCGCCGTCATCGCGGCGACGGCGGATGGGCAGACGATGTTGCACGACTGGGTCTATGAGAACCGTGCCATCTACCTGACCGAGCTCAACAAGCTCGGCGCGCGGGTCAAGCTGATGGATCCGCACCGGGTGCTCATCGAGGGCCCCACCCACTGGAGCGGCGCCGAGCTGGTCTGCCCGCCCGCCCTGCGTCCCGCGGTGGTCATCCTGCTTGCGATGCTGGCGGCCAAGGGCACTTCGGTGCTGCGCAGCGTGTATGTGATCAATCGAGGCTATGAGGATCTGGCGACGCGCCTCAACGCCCTCGGCGCCGAGATCGAGACCTTCCGCGATATCTGAGTGAGCGCCCTCGTGGTGTGGTCCCGGCGCGTCCGCTGGGACCACACCACGAGCACCCCCTAGCGTGGGTCTCGTGACCCGACCGCCGGCCTATCTGGACGCTCCCACTCCCCTGGCCTTCGCCCATCGCGGGGGGCCGTCGACGGCCGGCAATGCCGGTATCGAGAACTCCCTCGCCGCCTTCCGTCACGCCTACGGCCTCGGCTATCGGTATCTGGAGACCGACACGCGGGCGACCAGCGACGGGATCGCCTACGCCTGTCACGATGCCCGGCTCAGCCGCCTCACCGGCGACGACCGCGCCATCGGCGACCTCACCTCGGCCGAGCTCGAGGCGATGCTGCTCGGCGATCGCGAGCCCATCGTGCGGCTGGACGCGCTGCTGTCCGCCCTGCCCGATGGCCGGTTCAATATCGACGTCAAGTCCACCGATGCGATCGAGCCCACCTGCCGGGTCATCGAGGAGCTCGATGCCGTCGATCGCGTCTGCCTCGCCTCCTTCTCCCACCGACGTCTCGATGCGCTGCGCGCGCGCCTGCCCGATGCGGCATTCAGCGCCTCCTCACGCGATGTCGCGCGGATGGTGCTCGGACTCGGCATCCCGCGAGGAGTTCACTGTCTGCAAGTGCCGGTGGCGCACGGCCCGGTGCCCGTCGTCACGCGTCGACTGCTGCGCCGGGCGCATCGCGCCGGTATCCAGGTGCACGTCTGGACCATCGACGACCCCGACGAGATGCATCGGCTGCTCGATCTCGGGGTCGATGGACTGATGACCGATCGCACCGATGTGCTCAAAGCCGTCCTGATGGAACGCGGACAGTGGACGGAGGCATCATGAGGAGAGTCATCGCCTGGAGCCTGTGGGACTGGGGCTCGGCGGCCTTCAACGCCGTCATCATCACCTTCGTGTTCTCGGTCTACCTGGTCGACGGGGTCGGCGACGACCTGCCCGGTCCCCTCTCGGCGAGCACCTGGTACGGCTGGGCGATCGGCGCCGGTGCCTTCGTCATCGCCATCTCGGCCCCCGCTCTCGGACAGCGGTCCGATGCCCGGGGCAGGCGCAAACGCACCCTCGCGCTGCTCACCGGCGTGGTCGTGGCGCTGACCGCCGGTCTCTTCTTCGTCGAGGACGACTACCACTATCTGTGGCTCGGTCTGCTGCTCGTGTCGCTGGCCTCGATCGCCTTCGAACTGGCCCAGGTCCCGTATTTCGCGATGCTGCGCCAAGTCTCGACACCCGAGACCGTCGGACGGATCTCGGGGATCGGCTGGGCCTTCGGCTATCTGGGCGGCATCGTCCTGCTGCTCATCTGCTACTTCGGCTTCATCGCCGGCGACGGCGGGATGCTCGGGCTCTCGACGGACAACGGCTTGAATATCCGCCTCGTCGCACTGGTGTCCGCCGCCTGGTTCCTCATCTTCGCGATCCCGCTATTCCTCGCCGTCCCCGAGCTGCCGGCCTCGGCGACGCCCGACCGCGCGGATGTCGGATTCATCGAGTCCTATCGGGTGCTCTGGCGTGAGCTCAAGACGATGTGGGCGACCGATCGCGATGTCCTGAGGTTCCTCATCGCGAGCGCCTTCTACCGCGACGGGCTCTCCGGGGTGTTCGCCTTCGGCGGGATCCTCGCGGTGAGCGTCTACGGCATCGACACCGCCGATGTCATCCTGTTCGCCGTCGCGGCCAATGTCGTGAGCGCCGCCGGCGCCTGGGTGGCGGGCTATCTCGATGACAGCTGGGGCTCGCGCCGGGTCGTCGTCGCCTCGCTCGTGTCGATGCTCGCGGTCGCCGCCGTGCTGCTCTTCGTCAGCGGGCCGCTGATGTTCTGGATCTTCGGGCTCGCGCTGTGCCTCTTCGTCGGCCCGGCCCAGGCGGCCTCGCGCACCTATCTGACCCGGGCGACCCGTCAGGGCAAGGAAGGGCAGAATTTCGGCCTGTACGCCATGACCGGCCGCGCGGCCTCCTTCATGGCTCCCACGCTCTTCGGCCTGTTCGTGCTGATCGGCGGTGCGGATCGCTGGGGGATCCTCGGGATCATGATCGTCCTGGCCGTCGGCTTGTGGCTGCTGTTGCGCATCCCCGAGCTGACCCGGGCCGAAGATGATCGCTTCTCAGGGGAATCTCACGGCGATGGCGTACGTTGATATAGAGAGAAGACACGAAAGGGGAACGCGAGCATGGCTGAACGAGCACTGCGAGGCGCCCGACTCGGTGCCCAGAGCTTCGAAGACGAACGCGGCGTGGAGATGGCTCCTCGTCAAGAGGTCGAGTACGCCCTCGCCGACGGCCGCACCTTCACCGTGACCATGTCGGAGGAAGCGGAGATCCCCGGTGAGTGGGAGGACCCCAAGTCCGGGCAGATGGGTCGCCTGGTCGGGGCTGACGCCTCCGGCGACAATAAGGACGAGAAGCCGATCCGCACCCACTGGGACATGCTGCTCGAGCGTCGCTCGGTCGAGGAGCTCGAGGATCTGCTGAGCGAGCGGCTGGAGCTGCTGCGCGGCGGTGAGATCGGTCCCCCGCACCTGCACCGGCGTTCCGGATCCAAGAAGAAGTCCGCCTAGGACCTCCGGCCGCGCCTCCTGATACGCCAGGCGGCGACCAAGCCGATCAATGCCAGCCCGGCGATGAGCCCCTCCAATGGAGCGGCGAGTCGCTGGGCTGGTGTCGTTCCGGAGGCCCCGGTGATGTCCTCGATCATGACCGTCGGCTCCAGCAAGGGCGCCTCGGTGACGACCTCGCCGTCCGGGGACACGACCCCGCTGATGCCGTTCGTCGAGGGCACCACCACGTAGCGTCCGGTCTCGATGGCCCGCAAGCGTGAGATATTCCACTGCTGACGCAGCTGAGAGGTCCCCTCGAAGCTCGCATTGCTCGTCTGGACGACGAGGAACTCCGCTCCCCCGCCGATCGCCTCGCGCACGATGCCGTCATAGGCGATGTCCCAGCAGATCGTGTCTCCGATCACGGCGCCGCCGATCCGCAGATCTCCGGCGTCATCGCCGGGCAGCATGTCGCGGGGGATGTCGCGGTCGATCCTCGGAACCAGATCGCCCAGCTGCTGCCGGAACGGCACGTACTCGCCATAGGGCACGAGCTTGCGCTTGACATAGGTCTCCTGATGCCCGCGAGGGGTCCACACGAATCCCGCGTTGTAGGCGGTGGTGGAGGTCGGACCGTTGAGGATGCCCCCTGCCAGGATCGGGGCGCCCACCTCACGCGAGGCCTCGGTGAGCCGGTCCCCGGCCCACGCCTCGGTCAGCGGGTCGATGTCCATGGCGTTCTCGGGCCAGAGCACCATGTCGACGGGCTCGTCGATCTCCGCCGTCGCCTCCAGGTGCAGTTCGAAGATCTCACCGCGCGGCCAGTCCAGGAACGGGCCCGGCGTCCCGCCCTGCACCACCGCGACCCGGTGAGTGTCCCCGGACCCGGCCAGTCCGATCGGCAATAACGCACCGCAGAGTACGAGGGCGCCCCCGGCCACTGCGGCCGGGAGGACGCGCCGCGGCCGTTCGGCGACCAGCACGAACAGGGTCGCCAAGATCGCGAGGACGAAGGTGGTCGCGGGCATGCCGACGAGGCGCACCCACGATTCCATCGGCGTGTCGATCGTCGTGTGGGCGAGACGGCCCCAAGGGAATCCGGACAGCGGGATCGCCCCCCGCAGGCTCTCACCCGCCATCCAGACGGCCGCGGCCCACAGCGGCCAGCCGGGCAGCCGCAGCACGGCACGGAGTGCCCAGGCGATCAGCACATAGAAGACCGCCTGCGCCATCACCAGGGCGATCCAGGCGGCCCGGTCGACGGCGTTCATCCACCAGATGAGCGGCCCCATGTAGCCCCAGCCGAAGGCGAATCCGGACAACAGGACGGTGATGAGCCGCGAGGACGCCATCCGGCGCAGCAGCCAGAGCCACGCCGCGATCGCGGGTACGACGATCCACGGGATGTCCCACGGGGCGAAGGCGGTCGACGCGATGACGCCGGACAGCGCGGACCCGGCGATCGCGATGAAGGGATTCACGGCAGGCGCACGAGATCCCGCGACGTCGAGTTCACGACTTCCAGGCCATCGTCGGTGCAGATGGCGATGTCCTCGATGCGCGCTCCGTAGCGTCCGTCGAGGTAGATGCCCGGCTCGATCGAGAAGGCCATGCCGGGCTCCAGCAGACGCGCACTGCCCTCGACGATGTAGGGCTCCTCGTGGGTCTCCTGGCCGATGCCGTGCCCGGTGCGGTGGACGAATCGATCGCCGTAGCCCGCGGCGGCGATGATCTCGCGGCCGACCCGGTCCACGGACTCGGCCGTCACGCCGGCTCGCGCGTGCTCGCGCTGCGCGGTCTGAGCCTGCTGCAGGACGTCGTACAGCGCGGCGAACTCCTCATCGGGCTCTCCCCCGACGACATAGGTGCGGGTGGAGTCCGAGCAGTACCCGGCGGGAGTCGTGCCGCCGATATCGACGACGACGGGATCACCGGGCTCGATGACCCGGTCGGAGAGCTCGTGATGGGGCGAGGCGCCATTGGGCCCGGAGCCGACGATGACGAAGTCCGCCGTCGCGTGACCCTCGGCGAGGATGGCCCGTGCGATGTCCTCGCCCACCTCGCGTTCGGTGCGACCCGCCCGCAGCCACTCGCCCATCCGTCGATGGACACGGTCGATCGCCGCGCCCGCCTCACGCAGGGCCTCGATCTCACCGGGCTCCTTGCGCATCCGCAGCTCGGCGATGATCTCCCCGCCGAGGACCTGATCGGCGGCAGGCAGGGCGGCTCCGAGGGCGAAGACCCGCGCGGCCCACATGTGGTCGTCGACGGCGACCACCGTGACATCGCCGACCAGCTCGGCCACGAGCGCGAAGGGATCCTCGGTCTCCTGCCAGCTGGCGATCGGCACCGTGACGCCCGAGGCGACGGCGGCGGGCCGTTCCAGATGCGGGACCACCAGGGTCGGCTCGCCAGCGGCCGGGAGGATCAGACAGGTGAGCCGCTCGAGTGGAAGGGCGTGGTAGCCGGTGAGATAGCGAAGGTCGGCGCCGGGGGTCACCAGGAGCGCGTCGACGCCGCGGTCGGACAGGAGAGCTTGGGCACGAGCGAGACGATCGGTCACGCCTCCGAGCCTATCGACTCGCCGGTGGTCGCCAGCGGACGGTGTTCGCACGGCGCTGGGGCGGCGAGTGGTCAACTATCGGGCGGTGCGGCAGATCGTTGACCAGGCACCGGCATCGGGCCCGGCCAGAAGGCGGTGACTCACCAACCACGCGCGGCCCCGACATGGTTGACCACACACCGACATCGCGCCCGGCCAGATCGCGGTGATCCATCAACCACCGGGCACGGGTCGTCGGTGGTTGGCTACTCACCGCCTCCACACGAGCCAGCGCGCTCGGCACCGGGTGGTTGGCTACTCACCGCCGGGCCAAGGGAGGTGTCGCGGGTCCGCTGACGGACTAGGATCGACGACCATGACCGGTCGATTGCTCCTCGTGGACACCGCGAGTCTGTACTTCCGCGCCTTCTACGGCGTGCCGGACTCACTGAAGGCCCCGGACGGCACTCCGGTCAACGCCGTCCGGGGCCTTCTGGACTTCATCGCCACGCTCGCCTCCCAGTACGAGCCAGAGGCGATCGTCGCCTGCTGGGACGACGACTGGCGGCCGCAGTGGCGAGTGGACCTGCTGCCCTCCTATAAGGCGCACCGGGTCGAGGCGGAGACGCCGGAGGTGGACGTCGAGGAGACCCCCGACGGGCTCGCACCACAGGTTCCGCTCATCGCCGAGGCACTCGCGCTGCTCGGCATCCCGGTGGTCGGCGCCGCGGAGGCCGAGGCCGATGATGTCATCGGCACGCTGGTGCATCACTGGGACGGACCGGTCGAGGTGGTCACCGGCGATCGGGACCTGTTCCAGGTCGTCGACGACTCCCGCGAGATCCGCGTGCTCTACACGGCCCGCGGAGTAGGAAAACACGATGTGGTCGATGCCGCCTGGGTACGCGACAAGTACGGCATCGAGCCGCACCAGTATGTGGACTTCGCGGTGATGCGCGGGGATGCTTCGGACGGCCTGCCGGGCGTACCCGGCATCGGCGACAAGACCGCGGCGGTGCTGCTCGGCGAGTTCGGCGATCTCGATGCCATCGCGGAAGCGGCGGCCGACGACTCCACCTCCATCAAGCCGCGTCCACGACGATCGCTGCTGGAATCAGCCGACTACATCGCGAATGCGGTCCGCGTGGTGCGCGTCCGCGATGACCTCGACCTCGCTCCCCCATCCGCTCTGCCCGAGCTGACGAGCCAGCAGATCTCGGACTTCACCGACTTCGCCGGGACCTGGGGTCTCGGCGGGTCCGCCGAGCGCGTGCTCGCGGTCCGCGCGTCCGCCTGAGCGTCAGTTCATGAGGCTGCTGTAGGCCACGACCCCGTGACGCAGGTCGTCGAGGGCTGTGCGGGCGGCCTCGCGCAGGGGCCCGCGACCGGCCGCGTCGGCGAGCTGCCCCATCAGATCGAGCAGCTGCTTCATCGCCCGGACGAAGTCGCCGGCCGCCATCTGGGTGTCGCGCAGGACGACGTCGAGGGACGCGCCCTTCGACCAGGACCACACCGCGTGCGCGAAGCCCGCATCGAGCGGGCGGAGGAACTGCACCCGGTGGGCCCGCTCCAGCTGCATCAGCTCATCGGTCAGACCCTGCAGCGTCTGCACGGCATCGACCGTCGCTCCCGTCGGCAGTACCGGTGCGGGCGCATCATCGATCCGCGACTCGAAGGTGAGCGTGCTGACCACGGCCGCCAGTTCGGCGCTGTCGAGCCCGTCGAAGGCACCGGACCTGATGCCCTCGGCGACCACGAGGTCGACATCGCTGTAGATCCGCTGCAGACGCTGGCCGGCCGGCGTGACCTCGTCTCCGGCGAGATAGCCGAGCTCGTCGAGAACCTCGCAGACCCGGTCGAACTGCCGGGCCACCGAGTTGGTCTGACGTTCGACCCGGCGCCGCTGCGACGCGGTGTCCCGTTCGAGCTTGAGATAGCGCTCGGCCCAGCGTGCATGCGATTCGCGGTCGGGGCACTCATGACAGGGATGGGCGCGCAGCTCGGCACGCAGCTCGGGGATGCGCGGATCCTCCCCGGGAGCGCCCGACCGCGGAGGCCGGGCCTCGCGGAGGTGCTCGGACTTCTCCGCTCGCTGTCGCAGCGTCGACGCCAGGTCGCGACGCGCCTGGGCCTGACGGGCGTTGAAGGACTTCGGCACCCGCATGGTGTCACGGGCTCGCACCGGGGTCGGGAAGTCGACGAGAGCCAGTCGCCGGGCATGACGGTCCGCGGTCAGCACATAGGGTCGGGGACCCTCATCGCCTCCGCCGGCACCCGGATCGAGGACCACGGCCACCCCTGCCCAGCGACCGGCCGGGACGTCGATGATGTCGCCGATCTTGAGCTGACGGAGAGATTCGACCACCTCGGCGCGTTGCTGTGCCTTGCGTGACTTGGAGCCCTGCTGCTCGACCTCCTTGAGCTGGCGGCGCAGTTCCATGTACTCACCGAAGTCGCCGCGATCGCAGGCGGCCGCCTCCCGATAGCCCTCGATCGCCTCGTCCGCCTTCTGCACCTGCTTGCTCAGCCCGACGACCGCGCGGTCGGCCTGGAATTGCGCGAAGGACTGTTCCAGCAGCGAGCGGGCGTGCTCGCGCCCGACCTGGTGGACGAGGTTCACCGCCATGTTGTACGACGGGTGGAAAGACGAGACCAAGGGATAGGTACGGGTCGAGGCGAGACCGGCGACATGGCGGGGATCGAGTCCGGGCTGCCAGAGGACGACGCCGTGTCCCTCGATGTCGATGCCGCGGCGCCCCGCGCGACCGGTCAGCTGCGTGTACTCCCCCGGTGTGAGATCGACATGGGTCTCCCCATTCCATTTGCTGAGCCGTTCGATCACCACCGAGCGCGCGGGCATGTTGATCCCCAGCGCGAGGGTCTCCGTCGCGAAGACGATCCGGATGAGGCCGCGGCTGAAGAGATCCTCGACGATCTCCTTGAAGGTCGGCAGCATGCCGGCGTGGTGGGCCGCAATACCCCGCCCGAGGGCCTCGCGGAAGTCGTGGAAGCCGAGGATCTGCAGATCCTCATCGGGCAGATGGGTGGTGGCGGCGTCCACCGTGCGATAGATCTCGGCGCGTTCCTCGTCCGTGGTGAGCGTCAACCGCGCGTGGAGACACTGCTCGACCGCGGCGGCGCACCCGGCCCGGCTGAAGATGAAGCAGATCGCCGGCAGCAGCCCCTCGGCATCGAGCTTCTCGACGATGTCGACCCGGTCAGGGGTGCGATAGCGCGTGCGCGGGCGGCGCTGGCCCTTGCCCGGGCGCCCACCCTTGCGTGCGCGGGAGAGCTGCCAGTCCTCACGCGCCATGCGCTCCAGGACGTGGTTGACCTTCTGGCCGTCCTCCTCGAACAGCGGGTGGAGCCGACGGCCGGCCATCACGTGCTGGTAGAGCGGCACGGGGCGCCGCTCCTCGACGATCGTGACGGTATTCCCGCGGACCTCGGTCAGCCAGGCGCCGAACTCCTCGGCATTGGAGACCGTGGCGGAGAGCGAGATGACGGCCACGGAGTCCGCCAGGCCGATGATGACCTCTTCCCAGACGGCCCCGCGGAAGCGGTCCGCGAGGTAGTGCACCTCGTCCATGACGACGAAACCGAGGCCGTCGAGGGTGCGCGACCCGGCGTAGATCATATTGCGCAGCACCTCGGTGGTCATCACCACGATCGGCGCCTCGCCGTTCACGGTGTTGTCGCCGGTCAGCAGGCCGACGCTGTCCGCGCCGTACCGATCCTGCAGGTCGTGGAACTTCTGGTTCGAGAGCGCCTTGATCGGCGTGGTGTAGAAGCACTTGCGCCCGGTGGCGAGCGCGAGATGCACGGCGAACTCGCCGACGATGGTCTTGCCCGAGCCGGTCGGCGCCGCCACCAGCACGCCACAGCCGTCCTCGACCTGGCGGCAGGCGTCGAGCTGGAAGCCGTCCAACCCGAAGCTGTACAGGTCACGGAAGCGGGCGAGCTCTGGGTAGCGCCGATCCACCCTCGCCTGGGCGAATCGCTCGGCCGGGGACGACGTCATGGGACCAGCCTACGGGGCGACCCGATCGGCGCTACGGATCGAGGCGATCGGGCTCGTCGATGTCGGACACCGGGTCGATCGAGGAGGCCCGCTCGTCCTCGGCGCCCTCAGCCCGCTGCCGTGCCCGGCGCCGATCCGTGAGCCGGGCGATGAGCTCGGAGATCAGGTAGAGCACCGTCATCGGTACCGCGAGGAAGAGCATCGTCAGCGGATCGACCGTGGGCGTCGCCACGGCCGAGAAGATGAAGATGCCGACGATGGTCCACGGCCGGGCGCGGGCCAGCTGACGCGCCGACACGGCCCCGATGCGGTTCAGCAGCACCACGATCAGGGGGATCTGCGCGGCGACCCCGAAGACCAGCATGATCCGCAGGATGAAGCTCAGATAGTCGGCCCCGGAGATGATGTTCTCCCAGCCCTCGGGCACGAAGCCGATCAGCAGCTCCACCGCGGTCGGCAGCACCCAATAGGCCGCCACCGCGCCGCCGATGAACAGCGGCGCGCCCAGTCCGGTGAGGACGATGGCCCAGATCTTCTCGTGGCGATGCAGCGCCGGAAGGACGAATCCCCAGATCTGCCACATCCACAGCGGACTGGAGATGATGAGACCGACGATCAGCGAGGTCTTCAGCTGGAACTGGAAGGCTCCGCCGACGCCCCCCATGTTGAGGATGGTCGAGATCCCCTGCTCCTCCAGCGCGGGCCGTGCCCTCTCGATGGGCTGGGTGAGGATGTCGAGGATCGGGGTGTAGAGGAACCAGGCGACGATCACCCCGAGGACGATGCACAGCAGTGCACGCGTCAACCGGGTACGCAGCTCGCGCAGATGCTCCATGAGCGGCATCTGCCCGCCTGAACCTGCCGCCGCACCGGAACGTCCCGGCCGGCGGTCACGGCGTCCCAGCACCGTCAGCGCGGATCCGCGCGGTGGTCGCGCGTCACCTCAGCGGGGTCGACGGTCTGCGGGCGCTGCTCCTCGGTGACGGGACGGTCGTCCTGCGCCTGAGCCTCGAGGCGCTTGTCGTCCTCGTCCTGGCCGGCCTTGACCTCGGATTTGAAGATCCGCAACGCACGGCCTGAACCGCGAGCCAGCTCGGGCAGCTTGCGCCCGCCGAACAGCAGGACCACGATGCCCAAGATCACCAGGATCTCGGTGGGTCCGATTTGCCTGAACATGATGCTCCTCAGTCGGTGACGTCATCCAGTGTACGCCTGGAGTGCGGCCCGAGCGTGGGCGGACACATCCGCTCGCAGGGCCGCGGGTTCGAGGACGCGCACCGTCGTGGCATGGCGCAGAACCAGCCGGCGGAGCCAGGCCGCGTCCGTGCCGTACAACCGCACCGACACGCGACCGTCATCGTCCTCGTCGATGATCTCGGCGTCGTACTCGTCGATGAGCCAGCGAGCATCCGGCGCGAGGTCCAGGACGGCATGGGGGGTCTCCGGCCCGGGGATGAAGACGGCTCCGGTCGATGCCGCCGCCTCGCTGGGCGGGACCGCCACCGGGAGATCGAGCTCGGCGGCCTCGGTGATCCGATCGAGACGGAAGGTCCGCGTGTCCTCGGCCAGATGGCACCATCCGCTGACATAGAGCTGTCCGCGGGCCGTGAAGACCCGCTGCGGATCGACATCGCGGGTCGTGGTCTGGTCTCGGGACTCCGTGGCGTACACCAGGCGCAGCCGACGGCCCCGTGCATGTGCCGACAACACCGTGTCCCTGATCCGCGGGTCGACGGCGGGAAGCCGGACGTCCACCATCGCCAGCGCCCCGACCTCGCCCTCCAGCTTGGCGAGCGCGCCGTCGACGGCCGCCAGCTGATCGCCGGCGGCCGTGTCGCGCAGTATCCGCAGGGCCACGATGAGGGCGGACGCCTCCCGCGCGCTGAAGGCCAGCGGTCGGGTCATGAAGTCGGCGTCTCGCAGGAACACGACCCCGTCGTCCTCCAGCGCGCCGACATCGATGTCGATCAGCTCGCCGTGGTACTCCCCGACGCCAGTCATCATCAACAGCGAGAGGTCCTTGGTCACCTGCGCCACGCTGACGCCGAAGGTCTCGGCCACCTCGGTGACGGGGATGCCCGCATTGCTCTGCAGATAGGGCACCATCGCCAGCATGCGCTGCACGCGCTGTCCGGAGGTCGTCATCGGTCCACCGCCGCGTGCAGCAGTCCGACCACGGTCTCCCGCAGCTCGGCCGGCTCGAGGGCGATGACATCGGGGCCGAAGGAGGCGATCTCGCTCCCGAGCACCCGGGTGGACACATAGGGCACCCGCAGCACATCCCATCCGTCGTCCTCGGGAAGGATCTCGCGTGCCTGCCGGCGCAGGCTATTGGCCCGGCCCCGGCGCACGCGCAGGACGGCGGCCTCGGTGGGCTCCGGCGGCAACAGCGCACCGGCCAGCTCCCGCAGATCGATGCCGGGCGGCACCTGCACCGCACCCGGCTCGCTGAGCGTCTCGACCTCACCCTGCACCCGCGACAACCGGAAGACCCGGGGGGCGCCGCGATCGCGGTCGAAGCCCAGGACATACCAACGGTCTCGCACCGATACCAGGCCCCACGGCTCGAGCTCTCGCCGTGCCTGCGAGCCGTCCGGCTTGCGATAGTCGAAGGCGATCAGCTGACGATGGGTCGCTGCCTCGAGGACGGCATCGAAGGCGGGTTCATGGGTCGACAACCGCGGCTCGACCATTCGGAGCTGGTCGGTCGCGACATCGACGCCGATCGCGCGCAGCTTGGAGACCGCTGTCGCCGACTCGCTCGCCAGGCTCGCGTGGTCCCAGACCTGGGCAGCCAGTCCCACCACCGCGGCCTCCTCGCGAGTGAAGGAGATATCCGGCAGCTCCGCCTCGTCGCGGGGAATGCGATAGCCGGGCTCGTCGTCGAAGTAGGCATCGCGGTTGCCGGTCTCGATCACGATTCCGAGCTCGCGCAACTCTTCCTTGTCGCGTTCGAACTTGCGCTCGAAGGCGCTGGGAGACGCGTCCCGGTAGTCCGAGATGGACCCGCGGATCTGCTCCTTGGTGAGGTACTGATTGGACGCGAGCAGCAGGAAGAAGAGGTTCATCAGCCTCTCGGTCTTCCGCTGCGCCATGTGCCCGAGGATGTCAGAAGGCGTCGAGGACGTCGACCACGAAGGCCAGATCGCCCTCGGGCCGGTTCTGGGCGGCGGCGTCCTCGCCATAGGCCGTGTCGACGGGGCACTCCAGCAGCAGCCGGCTGCCGACCTTCGCGCCGACGATCGTCTCATCCCAGCACGGGATCACCTGGCCCTGCCCGATCGGGAAGGTGCTCGGCGCGCCGCGCTCCCAGGATCCGTCGAAGACCTCGCCGCCCGGGTAGTTCGACCCGACATAGTGCACCACGACGGTCTGGCCGGAGGCGACCTCCTCGCCCTCGCCCTCGATGAGGACCTCGGACGCCGCCTTGTCGCCGAAGCTCTCGGGTCCGCCGCCGCGGGTCACGCCCGAGGGCTGGCCGTCCTCGTCGTACTCCACCGCGGGGCTCTCGGGCGTCAGCTCATGCTCGGTGCCCTCGGCCGAGGCCGGCACCTTGTTGACGACGTCGAAGAGGAACACCATCGTGTCGTTCTCCTCCAACCCGATATCGGTGGGGTTCTGCAGCAGCGAGGCGCCGTCCTCCCCGGTGACCGCGATCAGCACTCGCGAGCCGACCTTCCGGTCCTCCAGGCCTTTGGTGAAGCCAGGCAGGGCGGTCTCATTGAGGGTCAGCACCATGGGCCGCTCATTGGCGAAGGAGTTGTCGAACTCCGAGCCGGTGCGCCCGTTGACCGCGATGTAGTTGACCTTGACGGTGTCCCCCTCGGCGATCTCCTCGCCATCGCCCTCATCGACCACCTCGCTGGTGGTCTCCTCGACCGAGAAGTCCTCGGGGACCTCCAGGGACGGAGTGTCGTCGCCGGACACCTCGACGTCGTCCAGCGAGGCACCGGCGGAGCCCCCACACGCCGAGACGGTCAGCAGGGCGATCAGTGTCGTCAGAACACCGAGAGACTTGCGCACGTGGAGGTTCCTTCGTTCTGGAAGCGGTGGGCGTGGACCACCCTAGCCCGCGTCGCCCAACCGGCGACGGGACCCACGGCCCGGCGTCACATGCTGTCGATGAGCCGCTGGACGCGATCGTCGGTGGCGCGGAACGGGTCCTTGCACAGGACGGTGCGCTGCGCCTGATCGTTCAGCTTGAGATGCACCCAGTCGACCGTGAAGTCCCTGCGCCGTTCCTGGGCGCGGGTGATGAACTCACCGCGCAGCCGGGCCCGGGTGGTCTGCGGCGGGATGCTCTTGGCGCGGAAGACCGACAGGTCGTCGGTGACGCGGGCGACTGCGCCACGGCGCTCAAGCAACGAGAACACCCCTCGGTCGCGGCGAATGTCGTGATAGGCGAGGTCGAGCTGGGCGACCCGCGGATCGCTCCATGCCAGCCCGCGCTGCTCGCGATAGCGCTCCAGCAGCCGGTACTTGATCACCCAGTCGATCTCGCGATCGACGAGTGAGAGGTCCTCTGACTCGACGGCCTTGAGGGTCCGCTCCCAGAGATCGAGGATCCGGTCGATCGTGGGGGTTCGAAGGCCCTCTCGGTCGATGAAGTCCGAGGCCTTCGAGAAGTACTCGCTCTGCAGCTCGAGGGCCGACAGCTCACGGCCGTTGGCGAGCTGCACCGGACGACGGCCGGACATGTCGTGGGCGATCTCCCGGATCGCCCGGATGGGGTTCTCCAGGGTGAGATCGCGCATCACCACGCCGGCCTCGATCATCCGCAGCACGAGGTCCGTGGTGCCGACCTTGAGCAGTGTCGTCGTCTCGCTCATATTGGAGTCGCCGACGATCACGTGGAGCCGCCGGAAGCGCTCCGCATCGGCATGCGGCTCGTCGCGGGTATTGATGATCGGGCGCGAGCGGGTGGTGGCGCTCGACACCCCCTCCCAGATGTGCTCGGCGCGCTGACTGACCGAGTAGACCGTGCCGCGCGGCGTCTGCTGCACCTTGCCGGCACCGCAGATGATCTGCCGCGACACCAGGAACGGGATGAGGACATCGGCGAGCCGGGTGAACTCGCCGCCGCGGCCGACGAGATAGTTCTCATGGCAGCCGTAGGAGTTGCCCGCGGAGTCGGTGTTGTTCTTGAACAGGTAGATGTCGCCCTCGACGCCGTCCTCGCGCAGCCGCTCCTGCGCGTCGAGCATGAGGCCCTCGAGGATCCGCTCGCCGGCGCGGTCGTGGGTGACCAGCTCGGTGACGTCATCGCATTCGGGGGTGGCGTACTCCGGATGCGAGCCGACATCGAGGTACAGCCGGGCGCCATTGCGCAGGAAGACATTGCTGCTGCGTCCCCAGGAGACGACCCGCCGGAACAGATAGCGTGCGACCTCGTCGGGCGACAGCCGACGCTGCCCGTGGAAGGAGCACGTCACGCCGTACTCGTTCTCGATACCGAAGATCCGCCGATCCATATCCTCACCCTAGTGCGCCGGTCCCACGTCGGCCGGTCATCGACGCGCCGCGGCCGCCTCACCCGAGCGGGCAGAGGTGCGCAGCCGGAGCAGGCCCGCGACGAAGAGGAGACCGCCGAGGACGAGCGGTACCCATACGGCCCAGGAGGGAATGCCCAGATGGGTCGAGATGCCCAGCGTCCGGGCCAGGGTCCACGGCAGGACCCCGAGTTCGTCGCTCCATGTCCGCAGTGCGGGATCGAGCCCTGTCATCACCAGGGCGCCGCCGAGGGCGACGACGACACCGCCCAGGGACACCAGGACCGCGCCGCGATGCCGCGCGGCCATCGCGACACCGGTGAGCGCCCATCCGGCCAGGACGGTCGTCGCGATCAGATAGGCCGTCCGCGCACGATCATCGGTCCACGCCGCCGCCCAGTAACCGGAAGGGCCGTGCGCGCTCAGGGCATAGAGCACGAGAGCACTGTGCACGAGTGAGACACCGCCGAGCGCGGACGCCCAACGACGACGCGAACGCCGAGATGTCAGCAGCGCCAGGATCGAGAGTCCGACGACCCAGCAGCCCGCGACGACGGCACCGTGCACCGGTGCCTGGCCCCACCCCCAGGCGGCCTCGGTGACGATCGCGACGAAGGCCGGGACGATGCCGATGGCGAGAGCCGATCGATCGGGCCGGACCGCCCACGGACGGATCAGACCGCTCCAGTGCCAGCGCGCGAGCGCGAGCACGCCGGCCCGGTGGCCCGTAGCGGCCGCGACCGCCCCGAGGAGCAGCCAGCCGATCACGAGCCCGAGGAGCACCGAGGCGATCGTCGCGATCGGTCCGTCGCGCTCCTGCCGTCCCATGGCAGCATCGGCGGCGACCGTGTTGTAGGCGGGGAGGTCGACGCGCTCCCCATACGCCTCCAGATGGGCATCGCGGGCCGTGCGGTAGCGCTCACGGGCGCTGTCCGCGGCATCGGCGTGGGTCTCCTCGCCGGTCCGCACCCAGGCCGCGTGGTGCAGCGCCGTCGAACGGAACCAGCTGAGCATCTCCAGCAGCGAGACCTCGTACTGCAAGGTCTCGACCGCGGCCGCATGGCTCGCCTCGTCGTTCCAGCTGCTCGCGGGCGTGCCGCGCACCTGGCGGAGCATGGTGCGCGCAGCCGCCACCGCGTCCCGCCCCTGCTGGACCGCCTCGCCGACGTCATCGCCGATCACCGAACCCATCACCGACCAGGTGGCCGTGTCACCGGCCAGGACGTCCCACTCGAAGATCCACATCATCGGCGGTGGCAGCAGCCCCAGCGCGTGCACCTGCTTCTCGGCGAAGGCGCCGATGTACAGGCCGTCGAGAACGGCCTGGCGCGAGGCTCCCATCGCCGCCGCGACCGATTCCTGGGTCGAGACGGAGCCCGACACGGCCGATCGGATCCAGTCGCCGGTGATCGCACCGGCGTCATCGTCCAGGTCCCGGGCCCAGCGCCCCACACCGTAGGTGTTCAGGTCGTACAACGGCCACCAGCCGCGCTCCAGGTAGAGCGCCATCGGACCGGCGCGCCAAGGTCCGCCGTCCTGCGTCCAGGTCCAGACGCCCTCGATGGCCTCATTCTGCGCGACGGCCTCGCGCAGCGCCTCACCATGCAGCGCCGTGAGATCGTTCGCGAGGACGCCCATCCCCTCGTACTCGCGTCGGCTCTGGAACTCCACGATGCGCCGCTGGCCGGTCTCGGCGAGCGTGGCATTGAGCGGGAGGTGGCTGTAGAAGTCGCCCTCGGTGTACTTCGTCGAGACGACCAGGCGATCGCTGTCGATACCGTCGAAGACCCGCCGGTACGTGTCCGGATCGGTGTGGAGGTCTCCCGCCTCCCCCACGCCCACGCTCCACGTGCGGAAGATCAGCTCGCGCCCCGCGCTCTCGTGGGCGCGCAGCAGGCCCGTGAGCATGGCGCGGACCTGGCCGATGGATGTGACGGCCAGCGCCGAGCGCTCGTCGCGTCCCTCCACGTCGTAGACATCGCCCGCCTCGCCGATGCGTATCACCGTGCCCGACAGCTGGGGCATGGCGGCGTACACCTCCTCGAAGGCGGCGCCGTAGACATCCCAGAACGCCGAGACGCCGGTCTCGAGGCCGCCGAAACGGTCCCGCAGGTGATGTTCGAGGGGGTCGTCGAGGGCGAGCATGTCGGTGCGCAGATAGACATCGAGGCCGCGATCGCTCGCATACTGCCACCACGGGCCGAAGGCCTCGCGCATCGCCGTCGCCCGCGCCCGATGGCTCCGGTCGGAGGCCTCCGCGAGGTCGTCGAAGCGGACATACTCCAGGAAACCCGGCACCGCCACGGCGTTGTAGCCATTCGCCACCGAGCGGCGCACGAAGCGCTCGAAGGCCGGCCGATGCCGTTCCAAGGCCTCGGTGTCGACATAGGGCGGGTCGGCCGAGATCACCTCCTCGAAGGCACGGCTCGCGTGGCTGTAGTCGTCCCCGTCGCGCCACTGCGATTCCCGGGCTCGAACGCCGACCGCCCCGAAGTCCACCATCCGCAGCGGCAGGTCGGGGGTGATGACACCGGTCTCCCACGGTTCGCGGCCGGAGCGGATGCGGTCCGCCAGCGCCACCAGACCCTGGGCCGCACCGCGCGCGGTCGCGGCACGCAGGATCCAGCGGTCCCCCTCGACGGGCACGAGCCGGGAGCTCTCCTCGCTCTCCGCCTCGAACTCGTCGTCGACCGTCACGGTCAAGGTGGGATCGTCGGCGACCGAGACCCATCGTGGCGCCGGACGCTGGCGATCGCGCAGGGCATCGCCGAGCACCTCGGCGGCCTCGACGACCGCCGGGTCGTCATCGACCGAGATCGAGACGAGAGCCGGGGCATCGGCCATCTCGATCGCCTCGGCGACGGCGGCCTGCTCGGCGATCGAGCCTCCCTCCTCGACCCGCAGATCGAGCGTGGAGGAGATGCCCTCGGCGATCAGCCAGCCCACGAGGGCCGACAGCACGAGAGCTGCCACCGACCGCCGGATCACTCCGGCATCGTAGTGCGATCAGGCCAGTGCGTCGGCCACCTGGCGATCGGCGAGTCGCTTGAACTTGCGTGGCTGGGTGCGGGTGCGATCGAGGACGGCGACCTCGAGATCGGCTGCCGGGATCTGCCGGCCGCCGTTGCCGTCCTGGCCGAGAGCGGCGGCGGCCAACCGCAGCGCGGTCGTGAGGTCCTGGTCGGCCGTGTAGTGCTCACGCAGATAGGCCTCAACATTCTCGCTCTGACCGCCCATCACGCCGAAGCCCTGGACATCGGCGACCGAGCCGTCGTAGGTGAGCCGGTAGATCTGGTCGCCCTCGGGATCGTCGCCGACCTCGGCCACGAAGATCTCGACCTCATAGGGCTTCTCGGCGCCCGAGGAGAAGATGGTGCCGAGGGTCTGGGCGTAGGCATTGGCCAGACTGCGCCCGGTCACATCGCGACGGTCGTAGGAGTAGCCGCGGATGTCCGCGAGCCGGACCCCGGCGATGCGCAGGTTCTCGAACTCGTTGTACCGGCCGACGGCCGCGAAGCCGATGCGGTCGTAGATCTCGCTGACCTTATGCAGCGCCCGGGAGGGATTCTCGGCGACGAGCACGATCCCGTCGGCATAGCGGATCACGACGACCGACCGGCCGCGGGCGATGCCCTTGCGCGCGAAGTCGGCCCGATCCTTCATCAGCTGCTCGGGCGAGACGTAGAACGGAGCGGTCATCGCGACTCCCCTCCCTCGGTGAGCGGTGCCGCCGGGCCGTCCGGACGACGCATCCGGCCGCCGATCACCTCGTCGGCGATCTCGGCGGTGACCTCCTCGTCCCAGGCGCGGTAGCCGTCGGCCGTGATGACCGAGACGAGCGGGAAGATCCGCCGCGTGAGATCCGGGCCGCCCGTCGCGGTGTCGTCATCGGCGGCATCGTAGAGCGCCTGGATGACGGCGGTCACGGCCTCGGTCTCGGACATGCCGGCCCGGTAGAGCTTCTTGAGCGAGCCGCGGGCGAAGGTCGATCCGGACCCCACCGAGTGGAAGGTGCGCTCCTCGTTCTTGTTGCCGGTGACGTCGAAGGCGAAGATCCGTCCGGCCTCGCGGTCCAGGTCATAGGCCGCGAAGAGGGGCACCACCGCGAGACCCTGCATCGCCAGGCCGAGGTTGCCGCGGATCAGCGCGGCCAGCCGATTGGCCTTGCCATCGGTGGACAGCGTCGTGCCCTCGATCTTCTCGTAGTGTTCGAGCTCTACCTGGAACAGCCGGGTCATCTCCACCGCGATGCCCGCGGTGCCCGCGATGCCGACACAGGAGTACTCGTCGGTCGAGTAGACCTTCTGGATATCCCTCTGCGCGATGACATTGCCCATGGTGGCCCGCCGGTCGCCGCCCATGACGACGCCGCCCTCGAAGGTCGCCGCCACGATCGTGGTGCCGTGCGCGGCCTCCAGCTGCCCGGCCGAGACGCCCTGGGCGCCCGGCAGCAGCTGCGGGGACTGTCGAGCCAGGAACTCCGCGAAGGACGAGCTGCCGACGGCACCGAAGGCGTCAGCGAGACGACCGCTGCCGTCGGTGCTCATTCGCCGCCCTTCTGGACGAAGCTGCGCACGAACTCCTCGGCGTTCTCCTCCAGGACATCGTCGATCTCGTCGAGGATCGAGTCGACATCGTCGTCGAGCTTCTCCTTGCGCTCGGCATCGACCGTCGACTCGGTGACCTCGTCGGTCTCCTCGGCGCTCTTGCGCGTGCTCTTGTGCTGGTGCTCGGCCATGTTCGTCACCTTAGTCCAATCTCCCCCGAGCCTGCTGGGCCCGCGAGCCGCTCTCTCGTCTCACCTGCCGGTGATGGCGTTGAACAGCTCGCCGGCATCCCGGCTGTTCTCGAACAACGCCTCGACGTGCTCGGCTGTTCCCCGCAGCGGTTCCATCATCGGCACGCGCTGCAGGGAGTCGTGGCCGGGCAGGTCGAAGATGACCGAGTCCCAGGAGGCCGCGGCGACCGAGCCGCTGAACCGCTCCAGGCACCGGCCGCGGAAGTACGCGCGCGTGTCGCGCGGCGGCGCGGTCACGGCCGCCTCGACCGCCGCATCCTCCACCAGCCGCTCGATGCGGCCGGCGCGATCGAGACGGTAGAACAGCCCCTTGTCGAGACGGACATCGTGGTATTGCAGGTCGACGAGGTGCAGCTTGGCGTGGTCCCAGTCGAGGCCGTCGCGCTCGCGGTACTGCTCGAGCAGGGAGAGCTTCGCGACCCAGTCGATCTCCCGGGCGCACTCGAAGGGATCGCGGCTCAGCCGCGTCAGCACGCTCTCCCAGCGGTCCAGGACCGCCGTGGTCTGCTCCGGCTCCGGATCGTCGGCACCGAGCTTGTCGACATAGGCGCGGGCCTTCTCCAGATAGAACCACTGCAGCTCCAGGCCGGTGAGCTGCCGCCCATCGGCCAGTTCCACCCGTGCCCGCAGCGTCGGATCGTGCGAGATGGTGTGGAGCGCGGCGACGGGATCGGCCAGCTCGACCTCCTCCTCGACGAGGAACTCGTCCTCGACCATCGCCAGCACGAGCGAGGTCGTGCCGTGCCGCAGGAAGATCGAGACATCGGCGAGGTTGGCATCGCCGACGATCACATGAAGCCGCCGGTACTTCTTGGGATCGGCGTGCGGCTCATCGCGGGTGTTGATGATCGGGCGCTTCAAGGTGGTCTCGAGGCCGACCTCGACCTCCATGTAGTCCGCGCGCTGGCTGAGTTGGAAGGCGTGCACGGAGCCGTCCTGCTGCTGACCCACGCGGCCCGACCCACACAGCAGCGGGCGGGAGGCGAAGAACGGGGTCAGGTGACGGATGATCTGCACGAAGGGGACGTCACGGCGCATCAGATAGTTCTCGTGCGAGCCGTAGGAGGCGCCCTTGTTGTCGATATTGTTCTTATAGAGCAGGATCGGCGCGACGCCGGAGATCTGCGCGGCCAGCTCGGCCCCCCGACGCATCACCCGCTCGCCGGCACGCTCCCACCGCACGACGTCGAGGGGTGTGGTGACCTCCGGACTCGAGTACTCCGGGTGAGCGTGGTCGACGTACAGCCGCGCGCCATTGGTGAGGATGATATTGGCCAGACCCATGTCCTCATCGGTCAGCTGGGACGGATCGGCCGCCTCGCGGGTCAGGTCGAAGCCCCGCGCGTCGCGCAGCGGGCTCTCCTCCTCGTAGTCCCACTGGGCGCGGCGGGTCAGCCCGTGCGCCGCGGCATAGGCGTTGACCACATGGGTCGCGGCGATCATCGGGTTGGCGTGGGGCTGGCCCTGTACCGCGATGCCGTACTCGACCTCGCTGCCCTGGATGCGTCGAACCGTCACATCGCCAGCTTAGGGGGCGGTCGATCAGAACGGGTGCGCGTCGACCGCCGGAGAGTGCACCGCGGTGCACCCTCCGGTCACGTCTCCAGAAGGTGGTCCCGCAGCGTCGCCCCCTGGTACTCCGTACGGAGGCGGCCACGTCGCTGCAGCTCCGGCACGACCAGATCGACGAACTCCTCGAAACACCCGGGCGTGTAGGTCGCGATCAGCATGAACCCGTCGGCCCCGCCCTCGTCGGCATAGCGCTCGAGCTCGTCGACGATCTGCTCGGGAGTCCCGACCAGCACGGGCATGCCCATCCCCTGGGCGTAGATGATCGCCGCCTCGGCGACCGTCACCGGCTCACCGCCCTTCGCGTGCAGGATCGATTCGAACAGGCCCTGGATGCCCGGGACCTCGATGTCCTGGATGGTGTCGTCCGGGTCGTAGGTGGAGAAATCCAGGCCGAAATGTCCCGACATCCAGGCCAGCGCGCCTTCCAGGGGAATGCAGGCCTTGATCCTCTCGTACTTCGCCTGCGCCTCATCGGGGGTGGTGCCGACCACCGTCTGCACCCCGAAGATGTACTTCACGCTTCCCGGATCCCGGCCGAACTTCTCGAGGCGGACGTCGAGATCGTCGACGTACTCGCGCATGCGGTCGGTGTTCGGGTGGACCGCGAAGATGGCCTCCGCATGCTTGGCGGCGAAATCGCGGCCGCGCGGTGACGATCCGGCCTGCCACAGCACCGGCCGGCCTTGGGGCGACGGAGCCACGAAGTGACGGCCCCGCGAGCGATAGTACGTGCCCTCGTGGTCCACCACGGCGACCTTGTCGGGATCGGCGTACACCCCGGACTCCTTGTCGGCGACGACCGCATCCGGCTCCCAGGAGTCCCACAGCTGGTAACAGACCTCCATGTACTCCTCGAGCCGGTCGTATCGATCGGCCCGGGGCGACATCTCCTGGCCGTAGGCCTCCCATTCGCTCTTGGAGTACGAGGACACGATGTTCCACGCGATCCGGCCGTCGGACAGGTGATCGAGGCTGGAGAGACGCCGGGACATCGAGTACGGGTGCTCGAAGGCCGTCGAGAGCGTCACACCCACCCCGAGATGCTCGGTGGCGTCGGTGATGATCGGCACGATGGTCGAGGGCTCGTGCGTCGGGCTCTGCACCGCCCACTTCACGGTGGCATCCGAGCTGTCCTCGTAGGTCGTGTAGGGGGCCAGCTCGTCGGCGATGAAGATCCCGTCGAACCGCCCCCGCTCCATCGTGCGTGCCAGGTGCTTCCAGTAGGCGGGATCGGTGAAGCTCCACCCCACCTTGTCCTGGGGATGGCGCCACATGCCCGTCGCATGACTGTTCACGCCGTTCTGGACGAAGCCCAGTAGATGGAATCGCTTGCTCATCGTCTCTCCCTCAGTCGTTTCGGATGTTGTCGCGCAGGGTGGGTCCCGGATAGCGAGTCCGATACCGCCCACGTCGCTGCAGCTCTGGAATCACCAGATCGACGAATTCCTCGAAGCACCCGGGCGTGTAGGTCGCCAAGAGAATGAAGCCGTCGGCGCCGCCTTCGTCCATGAACACCTCGAGCTGGTCGGCGACCTCCTCGGGCGAGCCGATGAGCCGCGGCATCGAGAATCGCGCGGAATAGATCCGCGCCGCCTCGGCGATGGTGACCTCCGCCCCCTCCACCCCCTGCGCGGTCAGGGCGTCCTTGACGCCCTGGATGCCCGGGACGTCGATATCGACCAGCGCGGCATCGGGGGCGTAGCGGGAGAAGTCGATGCCCAGCTGTCCGGACAGCATCGCCAGTGAGGCGCCGTCGTGGACCAGGGCGTCGATCTCCTCGGCCTTGCGGTGGGCCTCGAGCGATGTCGGCGCCACGATGGGCTGCACCCCGTAGTACAGCTTGACCTCCTCGGGATCGCGCCCCGCCCCGGCGATGCGCCTGGTGATGTCGTCGGTATAGGCGCGCATCGTCGACAGATCGGGATGGATCGCGAAGATCGCATCGGCCGTCGATGCGGCGAACTCCCGTCCCTGCGGCGACGACCCCGCCTGCCAGAGCACCGGCGTGCCTTGGGGGGACGGAGTGACGAAGTGCCGGGCGCGGCAGGTGAAGTGAGTTCCCTGGTGGTCGATCTCGCGGATCTTCGCCGGATCGGCGAAGATCCCGGTCTCTGGATCGGCGATGATCGCGTCCGGCTCCCAGGAGTTCCACAGCTGTCGACACACGTCCACGTACTCGCTGATTCGCTCATAGCGGGTCGAGCGGTCCGGCATCTGCTGGCCGTAGGCGTCCCACTCGCTCGGCGAATAGGAGCCGACGATGTTCCACGCCAGCCGTCCATCGGTGAGGTGATCGAGGGTCGAGAGGCGCCGGGCCATCGAGTACGGATGCTCGAAGGCCGTGGAGAGCGTGAGACCGACGCCGAGGTGCTTCGTCGCCCGCGAGATGATGGTCGTCAGCGCGGCGGGCTCGTGCGTGGGAAACTGCACAGCGTAACGGACCGTCTCGTCGGCCGAGCCGTCGAAGCTGTTGTACGGCGCGAGCTCGTCGGCGAGGAAGATTCCGTCGAACAGACCGCGTTCAAGGGTCCGGGCGAGATGCTCCCAGTACTCGGGTCGGGCGAAGTCCCACCCGACCTTGTCCTGCCGATGGCGCCACATCCCCACCGCATGGCTGCTCAGGCCATGCTGCATGAAGGCGAGGAAGTGGGCTCCCTTCGGCCTCACGCGGCGACCGAGGACGAGTCCTCCGGGGCCGACGCCGCCGTGATTCGGCGGCTCCGGCGATCCACCCAGAAGGCCACGATCACGGCGATCGCGCTGCCCAGGCTCAGCGCCGGCATCAGCACCCAGGCCGCCGGCTGCGTGCTGATCAGCACGATGCACAGGAAGGAGGCCACGGTCCCGATCGCGGCCTTGGCAGAGAAGACGATCGTACGGTCGGCGGTGAGCTCCCCGCCGACCTCGGGTGGCTCCCCGCTCAGCGCTCGTCTACGCAGGTGGGCGAACTCCAGGACACCTTCGATCACGAAGGACACGACGATGACGACGGAGATCGCGGTGGCGATCCAGAACAGCAGCATGGGCTCAGGCTCCGGTGGTGGTTGTGGTGGGAGTGGACAGCGGATCGGTGGCGCTCGGGTCCTCGCGATTGACGCTCGCCAGACTCGAGTAGTCGAAGGTCGTCTTCGTCAGGAGCGCTCCGAGCAGAAGCACCGCCAGGGACGTGCCCAGCAGGGCCACCGTGCCGAGGAGCTCGTCGACGTTCTGGCGCACGACGTATCCGACCACGGCCGCGGCGACGATCGACAGGACGAAGGCGTGGGCGGGTGTCCTGCGCCAGAAGATCGCGAAGGCGAGAGGCAGGATCAGCGCCCCCTTGAAGAAGTAGATCGTGTTCACCGTCGTGATGTAGTCCGAGCTGGCAAGCACCACGATGCCGCCGATGACGCCGCCACCGAGGATGCTGGCCTTGCTGGAGCGCAGCAGCACCTTGTCGCTGACATCCGGCCACCTCGGCTTCACGACATCGGTCGCGATGAGTGAGGACAGGGCAGAGAAGGCGCCGTCGATCGTGGAATAGCAAGCTTGCAGGATGATCGTGACGTAGAGCGCGATCATGAAGGCCGGTAGGCCGACGTGGGTGATGACATAGGGACCGATAGCCCCCGCCCCGTTGGCCCCGAGGTCGTCGAGGGTGATGCCTTGGGAGATCCCGATGAGACCGAGCAGGCCGAGCGTCAACGGGATCGGGTAGAACCAGAGCCCGGCCCACAGGAATGTGCGCGCCATGTTCTGCGGTTTCATCGACCATGCCTTCTGCCAGAAGGTCTGGTCGGCCATCGTGGAGGCGAGGAGGCCGAGCGCGAGAGAGATGCCGAAGGCGGCGGCAGCGGAGTTGTCCAGAGGGTTCAGGTTGCTGGGACCCGCGTCGTCGACCCGCGAGAAGACCGTGCTCGCACCCCCGGCCTTGGCGAGGGCGTACAGCGTGATCAAAGAGGCGGGGACGGTGATCCACAGGGTCGCTATGGTGCCGGTGATCGCCGAGGTCCAGAGCCCGCCGAAGTAGGCATAGACCGTGACGACGATGAGCGCCACGACGAGGACGGGGGTTGCCTTGAGGCCGAAGACCACGTCCATCACCAGCACGATGCCGAAGAGGTTGATCAAGACCTCGCAGATGATGACCGCGATCATCACCAGCAGGATGACCGCCGTAGCGGTCTGGCTCTTGAAGCGGTGTCTGATGAACTCGACGATCGTGTACCCCTCGGGCATCCGGCGTCTGAGGGCAACGGCGAAGGGCACCATCAAGATGACGGCCAGACCGTTCGGGACGACGAACCACACCAGACCACTGGTCCCGAAGGTGAAGGCCTGGGCGGACGACATCATGACCGCCATCGACCAGGTCCAGACCGCGATCAACGCGCCGACGCCATATCCGAAGCCGATCTGGCGGCCCGCGATGATGAAGTCCCGTGTGTTGCTGATCAGCGTGCGTACGGTCAATGCGACCGCGAGGAGAAGGGCGCCGAGCCCGATCATGAGCGCGTATCCCACGAGGGGAGAGAGGGTCATATTTCTGCCTGACTGCGAAGGCATGCCGCGCGACACGCGCGGCATGAGGGGTGCCGTACAAGACAGAAACCGTGACACCGAGTCCCGGCATGCCAGCCACCATCCCGGATGTTGAGCAGGCGCCGCGGAGTACTCACGATCGGGTAACGCGGGCGGCGGACTCAGTCCAGCGAAGAAGCCTCGGGGCCCAGCACCCCTATCTCGGTCGCGGTCGCCGTGGCGAGGGGCTTGGCCAGGTGGACGCTGTCGTCATAGCCCGCGTAGTAGCCGAAGGGCTCGACATCGGCATAGCCACAGGAACGGTAGAGCGCGATCGCCTCCGGTTGCTCCAGACCCGTCTCCAAGACGAGGCGCGTGATCCCGGCACGCGCGGCCGTGCGCTCGAGCTCGGCGAGCACGATCCTGGAGTAGCCGCGGCCGCGGAACCCCGGGCGCACGTACATCCTCTTGATCTCGGCATCGCGCGCCCCGGCCGGCCCGCCGCGACGCCAGCCGCCCATCGCGACCGCCGCCCCGTCGGCCTCACCGACGAGGAAGGTCCCGTCCGGCGCCGCGAACTCGGCGGCGTCGATGGGCGAGGCGTCGCCC
>JAEZEJ010000129.1 GCA_023417775.1 Actinomycetes bacterium
ACCTGGACCCGCGGGATCCGGCGGCCCGGGCGGTCGTGGCGGCGAGCCGGCGGCTGGCGTTGGCCCGGCAGGTGCACACCGATCTGGTGCGTGACGCCCTCACCGCCCGCCGCCGCCCGCTGGTGCGGCTGCTCCGCATGGGCCGGGGGTACGAGCGGCCCCGCTACTTCGACGTCGACGATCCGGGGCTGAACCTGCCGGGGGAGCTGCCCGGTTCGTGACCACCCCCACAGCGCAGTCCACCCGGGGTGGGATTGGCTCTCGGCGGCCGTGGCGGCCCGGCGTAGCATCGTGAGCGAGTTGTTGTCTGCCGCTTTGAGGAGCGAAAACGCCGTGTCCGATTCCACCGTCCAGTCCACCGAGACGCCCGTTTCCGGCACCGCGCGCGTCAAGCGCGGCATGGCCGAGATGCTCAAGGGCGGCGTGATCATGGACGTGGTCAACGCCGAGCAGGCCAAGATCGCCGAGGACGCCGGAGCCGTCGCCGTCATGGCCCTCGAGCGGGTGCCCGCGGATATTCGCGCCCAGGGCGGTGTCGCCCGCATGAGCGATCCCGACCTCATCGACGGCATCATCGAGGCCGTCTCCATCCCGGTCATGGCGAAGGCGCGCATCGGCCACTTCGCCGAGGCCCAGGTGCTGCAGAGCCTCGGGGTCGACTACGTCGACGAGTCCGAGGTGCTGACCCCGGCCGACTACGTCAACCACATCGACAAGTGGGCGTTCACCGTGCCCTTCGTGTGCGGTGCGACCAACCTCGGAGAGGCGCTGCGCCGCATCACCGAGGGTGCGGCGATGATCCGCTCCAAGGGTGAGGCCGGCACCGGCGATGTCTCCAATGCCACCGGCCACATGCGCAAGATCCGCGGTGAGATCCGCCGCCTCCAGTCGCTGGCCCCCGATGAGCTGTACGTCGCCGCCAAGGAGCTCCAGGCGCCGTACGAGCTCGTCAAGGAGGTCGCCGAGGCCGGCAAGCTGCCGGTCGTGCTGTTCACCGCGGGCGGCATCGCCACCCCGGCGGATGCCGCGATGATGATGCAGCTCGGCGCCGAGGGCGTGTTCGTCGGCTCGGGCATCTTCAAGTCCGGCAATCCGGCCGAGCGCGCCGCGGCGATCGTCAAGGCCACCACCTTCTTCGACGATCCCGATGTGATCGCCAAGGTCTCGCGTGGTCTCGGCGAGGCCATGGTCGGCATCAACGTCGACGACATCCCCGAGCCGCACCGCCTCGAGACCCGCGGGTGGTGACCGGCCCCACCGTCGGCGTCTTCGCCCTCCAAGGCGACGTGCGTGAGCATCTCCACGCGCTCGACCGTCTGGGCACGAAGGCGCTGCCGGTGCGCCGGCCCGAGGAGCTCGACCGGATCGACGGACTGATCGTCCCCGGTGGAGAGTCCTCCACGATGGACAAGCTCGCGAGGATCTTCGAGCTGCGCGAACCGCTGCGCGAGCGGATCGCGGGAGGGTTGCCGGCCTTCGGCACCTGCGCGGGCATGATCATGCTCGCCGACCGCCTGCGCGACGGCATCGACGGCCAGGAGACCCTGGGTGGCCTCGACATCACGGTCCGGCGCAATGCCTTCGGGCGCCAGGTCGACTCCTTCGAGACCTCCCTGGCCTTCGCCTCGCTCGAGACCCCCGTGCACGCGGTCTTCATCCGCGCGCCCTGGGTCGAGGAGGCCGGCCCGGGGGTCGAGGTCATGGCCCGGGTGCCCGCATCGGCCCCCGAGGACGATGCCGCCGGTAGAATCGTCGCTGTTCGCCAGGGGCCGCTCATGGCGACGTCGTTCCATCCCGAGGTCGGGAACGACGACCGTCTCCACCGGCTCTTCGTCGACCTCGTGACTCAGTCGTAGGGAAGGACGCCATGTCAGGGCATTCCAAGTGGGCGACCACCAAGCACAAGAAGGCGGTCATCGACGCCAAGCGCGGCAAGCTGTTCGCCAAGCTCATCAAGAACATCGAGGTGGCGGCGCGCACCGGCGGACCCGACCCCGAGGGCAATCCCACGCTGTACGACGCGATCCAGAAGGCCAAGAAGCAGTCGGTCCCCAATGACAACATCGACCGGGCCGTCAAGCGCGGCGGCGGTCTCGACGGCGGGGCGGTCGACTACACCACGATCATGTACGAGGGCTACGGGCCCAATGGCGTGGCGCTGCTCATCGAGTGCCTCACCGACAACAAGAACCGTGCCGCCATGGAGGTCCGCACGGCGATGACCCGCAATGGCGGCACGATGGCCGATCCGGGCTCGGTGTCCTATCTGTTCAATCGCAAGGGCGTCGTCATCGTCCCGGCGGAGCAGGAGGGCGGGGCGACCAATGAGGACGACATCCTCGTCGCGGTGCTCGACGCGGGTGCCGAGGAGGTCAACGAGCTCGGCGACTCCTTCGAGGTCGTCAGCGAGGCCACCGACCTGGTCGCCGTGCGCACCGCACTGCAGGAGGCGGGACTCGACTACGACTCCGCCGACGCGTCCTTCCTGCCGAGTGTGCAGGTCGAGCTGGACGCCGCCGGTGCGGCCAAGGTGGTCAAGCTCATCGACGCGCTCGAGGACTGCGACGACGTGCAGAACGTCTACGCCAACTTCGACGCGCCCGATGAGGTGATGGCCGAGCTCTGACCGGCTCGGCGAGGCGATGAGGGCGCGCACCCCCGACGGTGTCGACTGGCGGCTGCGCTGTGCCCTCGCGGGCCGGGCGGACCGTGAGCGTCCGGTCGTCGACCCGGCGCCGTCGGTCGGCTTCGGTCTGCTGGTCGCGCTGGCCGTCGTGCTCGTGCTGCTCTGGCCCGTGCTGTCCTCCGCGGGGCTGGGATGGCTGGTGCTCCTGGCCGTGCCGTGCGTACTCCTGGCCGTGCTCGGCTATCGCTGGCGCACGGTCGTCGTGGTCCGGCGAGAGGCCGAGGAGGTCTCCCGCTATGCGACGCGAGGGCTCGTCGGAGCGGTCCTGCTCGCCCGCGAGCTGGCTCGCGAGATCGCCCGGACGCCCGACACCGATCTGCGCTGACCCGCGCCGTCGCCCTGGCAATGGCCTACCGCCATCGCGGGAGCGCCGGATAGGCGGGCTCGGCGTGGCGGGGGCGCGGGCGGCCAGAGGACCGTTAGGCTTTCGAACATGCGTTCTGTTCGCGTCCTGGGCGTCGACCCCGGGCTCACCCGCTGCGGTGTCGGCGTGGTCGAGGGCAGCGTCGGCCGGCCGCTCTCGATGGTCGACGTCGGCGTGATCCGCACCCCCTCCGATCTCGATCTCTCGCGGCGCCTGCTGCGACTGGAGGAGGGGCTCGACGAGGCCGTCCGTCAGCACCGCCCCGAGGTGATGGCCGTCGAGCGGGTCTTCAGCCAGCACAATGTGAGCACGGTGATGGGTACCGCTCAGGCCAGCGGCATCGCGATGCTGGTCGCCGCTCGCCACGGTGTCGAGGTCCGGCTGCACACGCCCAGCGAGGTGAAGGCGGCCGTGACCGGCAGTGGACGCGCCGACAAGGCCCAGGTGACGCTCATGGTCAGCCGACTCCTGCGGCTCGCGCAGGCCCCCAAGCCCGCCGATGCCGCCGACGCCCTCGCGCTGGCGATCTGCCAGATCTGGCGCGGGGACGCCCATGATCGACTCGCCGCCGCGGTGGCGGCCCAGAAGGAGAGGACCGCTCGGTGATCGCCCACGTCAAGGGGCCCGTCGCGGCCGTCACCATCACCTCGGCCGTCATCGAGGTCGGGGGCATCGGGTTGCAGGTGTACTGCACACCGAGCACCATCGCCGATCTGCGCATCGGCCAGCCGGCGACCCTGTTCACCTCGATGGTCGTCCGTGAGGACTCGCTCACCGTGTACGGCTTCGCCGATGCCGACGGCCGCGAGATGTTCGAGCTGGTCCAGACGGCCAGCGGCGTCGGGCCCAAGGTCGCCCAGGCGATGCTCGCGGTCCTCGATCCCGAGCGCATCCGGCAGGCCATCGCCGCCGGTGAGGTCAGCACCCTGACCACGGTCCCGGGGATCGGTCGCAAGGGCGCCGAGCGCATCATCTTGGAGCTGAAGGATCGCGTCGGTCCCGTGACGAGCGCGCCCAGCGCCGCCGGTGGAGCCGCCTGGCGCGGCCAGGTGCACGAGGCGCTCACCGGCCTCGGCTGGTCGGCCAAGGATGCCGATGCGGCGATCGACGCCGCGGCCGCCGAGCTCGCGGACGGCAGCGTCCCCGATGTCTCCACCGTTCTGCGCGATGCCCTGCGGACCCTCGGCAGGGGGCGCTGATGACGGGGGACTTCCACGATGCCGTCAGCGCGGAGGTGCTGCCCGAGGATCGGGCCTTCGAGGCCGCGCTCCGGCCGAAGAGCCTCGACGAGCTGGTCGGCCAGGATCGCGTGCGCGAACAGCTGGCCCTCGTGCTGGAGGCCGCCGTGGCCCGCGGTCGCACCCCCGACCACGTGCTCCTGAGCGGTCCGCCCGGTCTGGGCAAGACCACGCTGGCGATGATCATCGCCCATCAGCTCTCCGCGCCCCTGCGGCTCACCTCCGGCCCGGCGATCCAGCACGCCGGCGATCTCGCCGCGATCCTCTCGGGCATCGGCGAGGGCGATGTGCTCTTCATCGACGAGATCCACCGCATGTCGCGCCCCGCCGAGGAGCTGCTGTACATGGCGATGGAGGACTTCCGCGTCGACGTCGTGGTCGGCAAGGGTCCGGGCGCCACCGCGATCCCGCTGGAGATCCCCCCGTTCACCGTCGTCGGGGCCACCACCCGGGCGGGTCTGCTGCCGGGCCCGCTGCGCGACCGCTTCGGCTTCACGGCGCAACTCGACTATTACGCCGCCGAGGACCTGTACGACATCGTCCGCCGCTCCGCGCGGCTGCTCGACCTTTCGGTCGACGATGACGCCGCGCGGGAGATCGGATCGCGCTCCCGCGGCACCCCGCGCATCGCCAATCGGCTGCTGCGCCGCGTCCGCGACTATGCCGAGGTCCGGGCCGGCGGCCACGTGGATCATGCGGTGGCCCGGGCGGCGCTGGAGCTCTACGAGGTCGACGATCTCGGCCTCGACCGTCTCGACCGCGCGGTGCTCGACGCGCTCTGCCGCAGCTTCGGCGGTGGTCCCGTGGGTATCTCGACGCTTGCCGTGGCGGTCGCCGAGGAACGCGAGACCGTCGAGGAGCTCGCCGAGCCCTTCCTCGTGCGACTCGGCTTCCTCGCTCGCACTCCGCGCGGACGTATCGCCACCCCGGCGGCCTGGCGCCACCTGGGGCTCACGGTCCCCACCGATGTCGCTCAGCTCAGCTTCGACGATGCCGAGTGACCGAGGGCACCCGCCCAGCCCGTAGACTCGGGTCGTCCTGCACGTCACGATCGGGAGTTCCGAGTGCCCATCGACATCATCATCCTTCTGGCCATCGTGGCCGTCTTCTTCCTTCTGGTGCTGCGGCCCGCCCGACAGCGGCAGAAGCAGTTCCAGCAGGTCCAGAACACCCTCGAGCCGGGTAAGCGGGTCATGTTGACCAGCGGTATCCACGGCACGCTGGTGGACGTCGACGACCAGACGGTGGACCTCGAGGTCGCGCCGGGAACGATCATCACCGTGGCCCGCCCTGCGGTCGCGCAGGTGTTCACGCCGCTCGAGGCCGACGAGGACGAGGACCTCGACGAGATCGAGCCCGCGGACACCGACGACGAGCAGCGTTGATGCGCCGTCGGTGCGCCGCCGGTATCGCGGTCATCGCGACGCTCGGCGTGCTCACGGCCTGCAGCGACAGCACCGATGCCTACTGCGATGAGCTGGAGAAGGTCAGCGAGCCGTTCGCAGACCTGAGCACCGGCGACTTCTCTCAGATCGACCAGGTCATGGACGATCTCACCGCCTTGGAGGACAAGGCTCCCGAGGAGATCCAGGACGACTGGCAGACCTTCGGCTCCACGATCCGCGAACTGCAGTCGGCAGTCGAGGAGGAGGGGCTGACGATCGCCGAGATGATCGAACTCGCCCAGCAGCCCGACCTCAGCGAGGAGGATCAGGCGCGGCTGGTCGCGGTCGACGAGGCGCTGTCCGATCTGGATCTGGAGGCGGTCGGCACCGCCAGCGGCGAGATCTCCGAGCATGCCGAGCAGACCTGCGACCTCGACCTGGAAGGGGCGACCGATGACGAGCAGTGAGCAGTTCGCGGCGCTGGCCGCCGACCACATCCGGGCGATCGAGGACTGGCCCGAGCCCGGCGTGACCTTCCGCGACATCACTCCGCTGCTGGCGGATCCGGCCGGGCTCGCCGGCACGGTCGACGCCCTCGCCGGCATCGCCGCCACCTGGGGTCCGATCGACAAGGTGGTCGGCATCGAGGCCCGCGGATTCGTCCTCGCTCCGCCGGTCGCGATGCGCCTCGGCGCCGGTTTCGTGCCGGTGCGCAAGGCCGGCAAGCTGCCCGCCGCGGTCGAGTCGCGGACCTACGACCTCGAGTACGGCTCGGCGACCGTCGAGATCCATCGCGACGCGATCGTCACGGGGGAGCGGGTACTGGTGCTCGACGATGTGCTCGCCACCGGCGGCACGCTGGCCGCGGCCCGGGACCTGGTCACCAGTCTCGGTGGCCAGGTGGTCGGTCAGCTGGTGCTCGTCGAGCTGTCCTCGCTCGGCGGCCGGGCGCGCCTCGGGACGCAGACCCCGACCGCCTCGCTGGTGTCGTACGGATGATGAGCCGGCGGGCGCTGCAGATCATCGCCCTCGTCGCCGCGGGCGCACTCGTCGCGGGCTCGGCCGCGACACTCCTGACGATGCTGCTCTGACGACCTCGACGCCGCACCTTCCGTGGCCGCTGAAGCGACGATGTGGTCCGGCGGTCGCCGGCGCCACGACCGGAGCGCACCGTCCGTGAGAGGGCAAGTGCCGCCGCGCGCGGACGCGTGCGTGCGTCGTGCGTACGATGGTTCCAAGGAGGCGTGACGTGGCAGATCCGCAGGTCGACAAGACCACCGGGCCGAAGACTCAGGAGTCGGCACCGGCGGGTGCGCGCGTGCGCAGCCGGCTCGCCCGGATCGGCGGTCGCGCGGCCGCGCCGAATGCCGTGCTGGACCCCTTGCTGAAGGTCTACCGCGCCACCCATCCGAAGGGCGATATCGCCTCGATCGAGAAGGCGTACCGCATCGGTGCGCAGATGCACGAGGGGCAGACGCGCAAGAGCGGCGACCCGTACATCACGCATCCGCTCGCGGTGGCGACCATCCTCGCCGAACTCGGCATGACCGCACCGACCCTGTGCGCGGCGCTGCTGCACGACACGGTCGAGGACACGTCCTACACGATCGAGCAGCTGCGCGAGGACTTCGGCGACGAGGTCGTGCACCTGGTCGACGGTGTGACCAAGCTGGACAAGGTCAAGTACGGCGACTCGGCCCAGTCCGAGACGATCCGCAAGATGATCATCGCGATGAGTCGCGATATCCGGGTGCTCGTCATCAAGCTCGCCGACCGGCTGCACAATATGCGCACGCTGCGCTATCTGCGACAGGACAAGCAAGAGCGCATCGCCCGCGAGACCGTCGAGATCTATGCGCCGCTCGCGCACCGCCTCGGCATGAACACGATCAAGTGGGAGCTGGAGGATCTCGCCTTCGGCACGCTGCATCCCAAGGTGTACGACGAGATCGTGCGGCTCGTCGCCGAGCGCGCCCCGTCCCGCGAGGGCTTCCTGGAGCGGGTGATCAGCGATGTCACCTCCGACCTGGGCCACGCGAAGATCAAGGCGAAGGTCACCGGACGGCCCAAGCACTACTACTCGATCTACCAGAAGATGCTCGTGCGGGGACGCGAGTTCTCCGACATCTTCGATCTCGTCGGCGTGCGCATCCTCGTCGACGATATCGCCGACTGTTATGCGGTCCTCGGTGTGCTGCACGCGCGCTGGAATCCGATCCCGGGACGCTTCAAGGACTACATCAGCGTCCCGAAGTTCAACATGTACCAGTCTTTGCACACGACCGTCATCGGTCCGCAGGGCAAGCCGGTCGAGCTGCAGATCCGCACCTATGCGATGCACCGCCGTGCCGAATACGGTGTCGCCGCCCACTGGAAGTACAAGGAGGACGGCCTCGCGCAGGTCGCCGGCGGCAAGAACGGAAAGTCCAAGGCCCCCGATGTGCAGGACATGGTGTGGCTGCGCGAGCTGATGGACTGGCAGTCCGAGACCGAGGACTCGATCGACTTCCTGGACTCGCTGCGATTCGAGATGGGCAACGCGGGGGTCTATGCCTACACCCCGCGAGGGGACCTCATCCAACTGCCCGCCAATGCCACCCCCGTCGACTTCGCGTATGCGGTGCACACCGAGGTGGGTCACGCCTGCATCGGCGCGCGGGTGAACGGCCGTCTCGTGCCCCTGGAGTCGCAGCTCGAGAGCGGTGACGTGGTCGAGGTCTTCACCTCCAAGTCGCCGGACGCCGGGCCCAGCCGCGACTGGCTGGACTTCGTGCAGAGCCCCCGCGCCCGCAACAAGATCCGCCAGTGGTTCACCAAGGAGCGTCGCGACGAGGCGATCGAGCGTGGCAAGGACCTCATCGCCAAGCAGATGCGCAAGGAGGGGCTGCCGCTGCATCGGCTGTTCAGCCAGTCGAATCTGGAAGCCGTCGCCCACGATCTCGGGCTCAACGACATCTCGGCGCTGTATGCCGCGGTGGGGGAGAGCAATGTCGGCGCCCAGAACGTCGTCGAGCGGGTCATCGACCTCTCCGGCGGGCGCGAGGGTGCTGAGGAGGACATCGCCGAGGCCACCACGATCCCGACGGTCGCGCAGCGGACGGCTCCCACCTCGCGCAGCGTGGCGGGTGTCGACGTCGAGGGGATCGACGGCGAGGTCATGGTCAAGCTCGCCCGCTGCTGCACGCCGGTGCCGGGCGATGACATCTCCGGATTCGTCACCCGCACCTCCGGGGTGTCGATCCATCGCACCGACTGCGTCAACTTCCAGGCGCTGCTCGACCATCCCGAGCGCATCGTCAACGTCTCCTGGGCCCCCACGGCCAAGAGCATGTTCCTGGTGGCGATCCAGGTCGAGGCCCTCGATCGTCCGCGGCTGCTGAGCGACATCACCCGGGTCATCTCCGACCAGCACGTCAATATCCTCTCCGCGGGCCTGAGCACCGGGCGCGATCGTGTCGCGAAGACCAAGTTCACCTTCGAGATGGCCGATCCCAAGCACCTCGGACATGTGCTCAGCGCCGTGCGGTCGATCGAGGGCGTCTTCGACGTCTACCGCCTGCACCAGTGACCCCACCCCGCTCCAGGGCGGTGACGACGCACCTCTCAACGCGCCCGAGCGGTGCGTAGGTCGCGGTCCGCCACGCGATGGGCGGGAGGCCGCGCGACAATGAGGCGGTGGCCGCCGTCTCTCGCATGTCGAAGCGCCGTCGTCTCCTGCTCGTCGTCCTCGGACTGGCGCTGGCGCTCGTCGCGACGAGCGTGGTCGTCCTGGGTCGTGTGCCGCGCGACGATGTGTCGGCCCTCGACCCCGGCGCTCTGAGGATCGGCGACGGACTCGAGCGGAGCCTGAGGACCGACGACCTCACCGTGACGGTCGATGACGGCGACGCGCCCCAGGTCACCATCGCCAGGACGGACGAGACGGTGTGGAGCAGCGAGCCCGGGCGCGCCTTCATCGGCGCCGGACGCGGCGATATCACCGCCGAGGAGCATCGCGGCTACTTCTGGATGAACACCGAGCACGAGACGTCCTGGACCACGCAGACGATCGACCGTGTCGAGGTGGAGGATGAGGCGATCGTGCTCGAAGGCCGTCTGCTCGACGATGACGAGGAGGCCGGCCCGAGCTGGAGTGCGCGCGTCGCGGCGACCGATACGGGAGCGGCGCTCGACGTCGAGCTCGGCGCCACCGACGGTGCCACCTCACTGGCACTGTGGAGCTCGCGCGAGGGACGGGCAGCCGTGCACGGATTCGGGGAGCAGTTCGCTGATCTGGACCTCGACGACCGGCTGCTGCCGATCATCGTCCGCGAGCAGGGCGTGGGCCGCGGCGAGCAGCCGCTGACGGTGCTCGCCGACATCACCAACCACGGTGCCGGCGGTACCGATCAGATGACCTATGCGGTGTGGCCGTCGTGGGTGACCGGAGATCTGCGAGGGGTGCGGCTCGATCCCTCGCACGACGCCTCGCATGCCCTCGGCGTCGCGGACACGCGATCCGAGGGGCGGGTGGGGATCGAGATGTGGGCGACGACGTTGCGCGCCGAACTGACCACGGCACCGACGCCTCGCGAGCTCATCGAGCGGCAGCAGGCCGGCCGTGAGCGCCCTGAGCTCGCGGCCTGGACGGGCCGAGGGGCGATCATCGGCATCCAGGGCGGTACCGAGACCGTGCGTCGTACCGTCCAGGAGCTCCGCGATGCCGGCACCGAGATCGCCGGGGTCTGGCTGCAGGATTGGACCGGTCAGCGCACGACGTCCTTCGGTGAGCGGCTCTGGTGGACCTGGCAGCCCGACCACGAGCGCTACCCGGAATGGGATCGGCTGGTCGCCGAGCTGAAGGCCGAGGGCATCGAGGTCACGACCTATGTCAATGCCTTCCTCGTCGACGGGTCGTCGAAGGAGCCGGCGCCGGAGCGGAATCTGTGGGCCGAGGCCGACGAGCTCGGCTACCTGGTCGAGGACGCCGAGGGCGACCCCTACGCCCTGGACCAAGGCGATTTCGATGCCTATCTGGTCGACCTGACCGATCCGGCGGCCCGCGGCTGGTATGCCGAGGTGATCGCCTCGGAGGTGCTCGCCGACGGGGTCTCGGGATTCATGGCCGACTTCGGCGAGGGGCTGCCGCTGGATGCGGTGCTCGCCGAGGGGGAGGCGAGGGCGGCACACAACCGCTGGCCGGCGCTCTGGGCCGAGACGGTTCGCGAGGCGTGCGAACTCGCCGGCCAGCCGGAGTGCGTCACGTGGTTCCGTAGCGGTGCTGCCGGCATGGACGAGTCGACGCCGATGTTCTGGAACGGGGACCAGCTCGTCTCCTTCAGCGAGCACGACGGTCTCGGATCCGTCCTGCGCGGAACCTTCTCCGCGGGATTCTCGGGTTGGCCGCTCGTGCACTCCGATGTCGGCGGCTACACATCGATCGATGCCGTCGTGAAGGACTACACCCGCACACCGGAGCTGCTGGCGCGATGGGCCGAGCTGGAGGCCTTCGGCGTCATGATGCGCACGCACGAGGGCAATCGGCCCGCCGACAATGTCCAGGTGGTCGACACCGAGGAGACACGGTCGCACTTCGCCCGCATGACGCGGATCTTCGCCGTCCTGGCGCCCTACCGAGCCGAGGTGGTGCGGGAGGCGCTCGCCACCGGCGTGCCCGCCATCCGGCATGGCTGGCTGGTCGCGCCGGGCACGGCCGCCGCGGACGTGGACACGCAGTTCTTCCTCGGGTCGTCGATCCTCGTCGCGCCGGTCATGGACGAGGGCGAGGACAGCGTCGAGGTCAGCTTCCCGCCCGGCACCTGGCGACATCTGCTCACCGGCGATGAGTACGCGGGCGACGGGACGCGCGAGGTCGCCGCGCCGCTCGGCACCCCGGCCGCCTTCATCGAGACCTCCGACCCCTGGGCGGACCGCTTGGATCTCGGCTAGACCCCGAGGCCGACGATCTCGCCAGTTGAGTGATCAGCGGGCCCAACGCTCGACCAGTGGGACTCCCGCAGTGACGAGATGACGGCGGAAGTCCCCACGGCGGTCGGGCCGCTCCACGCAACCGCCGAGATCAGCCGAAGTCGGAGGCGGTCTTGCGGGCGATGTCGAGGAAGGAACGCCGTGACTCGAGATTCTCGGTCAGGTTCTTGACCTTCTTCTCGTCCCCGGCGGACCGCGCCTTCTCCAGCTCGGCCTCGGTCTCGGCGATCGCGGCCTCGAGCTTGCCGATCATGTCGTCAGCACGAGCCGACTTCTCCGGGTCCGTACGCTGCCATTCACGCTGGCCGGCATCGCGGATCGCATTCTCGACCGTGCGCAGACGCCCCTCGAACTCCTTGATGCGCGCACGAGGCACCTTGCCGGCGGCCTCCCAGCGGTCGGCGATCGACTGCCAGGCGCGACGCGCGGCGTCCAGATCCTTGATCGGTAGCAGCGCCTCGGCCTCGACGAGGATCTCCGCCTTGACCTCGGCATTCTTCTCGTACTCGGCGTCGAGCTCGGCATTGGCGGCATCGCGTGCGGCGAAGAAGACGTCCTGGGCAGCCCGGAATCGCTTCCAGAGCTTGTCCTCGACATTGCGGGGAGCCGCACCCGCCTTCTTCCACTGCTGCATGAGATCGCGATACTGCCCCGAGGTGGGTCCCCAGTCCGTCGATCCCTGGAGTGCCTCGGCCTCGGCGATCAGGCGTTCCTTGACCTTGGCGGCCTCATCGCGGCGAGCCGACTGCTCGTTGAAGTGCGCCTTGCGTCGCTTGGTGTAGGTGGTGCGGGCCGAGCTGAACCGGTGCCAGAGCTCATCGTCGAGGGACTTGCTGAGGCGGGGGAGCGCCTTCCACTCGTCGAGGAGCTGACGGAAGCGGTCCGCACCGGCGCGCCAGTCATTGCCGCTCGAGAGCTTCTCCGCCTCGTCGACGATGCGGGTCTTGGACTCCTTGGCCTCGGCCTGCCGTTGCTCCCGCTCCGCTTTGCGCTGCTCGCGCAGCGTCGCGATCTGCGGCTCGAGGGTGTCCAGGCGTGCCGTCAAGGAGGCGAGATCGCCGATCGCCTGGGCATCGGTGAGCTGTTCGCGGATCTGGGTCAGCGCCTTCTGCGCGTCATCGGGGGCCACGGTGCCGGCGGACATGCGCTGCTCCAGCAGCTCGACCTCCGTCTCGAGCCCCTCGAAGCGGCGGGTGTACAACGCGATGGCCTCGTTCGGGTCGCCACCGACCCACTGGGCGATGAGGCGCTCCCCGTCGCCCTCGCGCACGTACACATTTCCTTCGGCGTCGACGCGACCCCACGGGTGCTCGGCGGCAGCAGTCATAGACATGAGTGTAGTGGTGTGCCGACCGCTGAGGAGGTGCACGCCACAACTCGGCCCTCGCGTAGGCTGGCCGACGTGCTTCTCACCAGTTTTCCAGCCGGTCCGCTGCAGGCGAACTGCTACTTCGTCGCCGAGGGCGAGGGTGGCGCCTGCGCGATCGTCGATCCGGGCATGGAGTCCTTCGAGGCGATCGAGAAGGTCGTCGACGAGCACGGCTTCACCGTCGCCGCGGTGCTCGTCACCCACGGCCACTTCGACCACATGTGGTGCGCCCAGGATGTCGCGGCGCGCTACGGCTGCCCGGTGTGGATCCATCCGGCCGACCGGCATCTGCTGAGCGACCCGATGGCCGCGGTCTCCGGTCAGTCCGCGGCGATGCTGCGCCAGCAGTTCGCCGATATCGAGATGCCCGACTTCGCCGAGCCCGCGGACGTCCGCGATGCCGTCGACGGCGCTCGCATCGAGGTCGGCACGCTGACGCTCACCGTCGATCACTGCCCCGGCCACACGCCCGGCACCGTCATGTACCGGATCGACTATCCGGGGCCGGAGCCGGTCTCGCAGGTCGCCTTCTCCGGGGACTTCCTCTTCTTCGGCTCGATCGGGCGGACGGACCTCACGGGTGGTGATCACAGCGAGATGGTCGAGAGCCTGCGCACCAAGGTCCTCACGCTCCCCGATGATGTCGTCGTGCTCCCGGGGCACGGTCAGCAGACCTCGATCGGCCGCGAGAAGGCCACCAATCCCTTCCTGACGGAGCTCACCGCATGAGCACGCAGTCCTCGCCGAGTACCGAGATTTGCTCCCAGTTCGTCAACCGGAGCACTCGTCGATCGACGAATACCCAGCACATCTCGGTACAAGGGGAGTGGATCGCATGAGCCGAGGTGGCAAGCTCTCGGGATTCCCCGAGTACCTGCCGGCCGAGCGCAATGTCGAGCTCGCGGTGCTCGATCACCTGCGTCGCGTCTTCGAGCTGCACGGATTCGCCAATGTCGAGACGCGTGCGGTGGAGACCATCGAGCAGCTGACGCGCAAGGGCGAGATCGACAAAGAGGTCTACGTCCTGCGGCGGCTCCAGGCCGCCGAGGACGGCGCGGATGCCGGGATGGGCCTGCACTTCGACCTCACCGTGCCCTTCGCGCGCTATGTGGTCGAGAACGCCGGCAAGCTCGCCTTCCCCTTCCGTCGCTACCAGATCCAGAAGGTCTGGCGCGGCGAACGTCCCCAGCAGGGTCGCTTCCGCGAGTTCACACAGGCCGATATCGACATCGTCGGCGAGGGCACGCTGCCCTTCCACTTCGATGTCGAGGTCGCGCGCGTCATGGCCGAGGCGCTCTCGGGCCTGCCGGTTCCCGAGCTGACCCTGCAGGTGTCGAACCGCAAGGTCCTCGAGGGTTTCTATCTCGGCCTCGGGCTGACCGATCCGACCGCGGTCATGCAGGTCATCGACAAGCTCGACAAGCTGCCCGGCGACCGGATCGTCGAGTTGCTGCTCGAGCTCGGGCTGGAGGAGCCGCAGGCACGCCAGTGTCTGGCTCTCGCGGAGATCAGCAGCGCCGACACCTCCTTCGTCGACCGGGTCCGCGAGCTCGGCGTCGAGCACCCGATGCTCGACGAGGGGCTCGAGGAGCTGGCCGCGGTCGTCGGTGCGGGGGCCGATGTCGAGGGCGTCACGGTGATGGCCGACCTGCGCATCGCCCGTGGTCTCGACTACTACACCGGCACGGTCTTCGAGACCCGCATGGCCGGCTACGAGACTCTCGGCTCGATCTGCTCGGGCGGCCGCTACGACCAGCTCGCCAGCGACGGCAAGCGCACCTATCCGGGCGTCGGCATCTCATTGGGCGTCTCCCGGCTGCTCGCGCCGCTGCTCGCCGATGGCATGACCTCGACCCGCAGCGTGCCCTCCGCGGTCCTGGTGGCCCTCGCCGACGAGGACTCGCGCCCCGCTGGCGATGCCACCGCGCAACGACTGCGTGCTCGCGGCATCCCGGCCGAGGTGGCCGCCAGCGCGCAGAAGTTCGGCAAGCAGATCCGCTACGCCGAACGACGCGGCATCCCCTTCGTCTGGTTCCCGCCGACCGAGCCGGGCGATGACCACACCGTCAAGGACATCCGCTCCGGTGACCAGGAGCCGGCCGATCCTGACATCTGGACCCCCTCTGCCACCGATCTGCGACCCCAGGTCGCCACCCCCGAAGGAGACCACACGTGATCCGCACCCATGACGCCGGAACCCTGACCGCCGCCAATGTCGGCGACCAGGTCACCCTCGCCGGCTGGGTCGCGCGCCGCCGCGACCATGGCGGTGTCGCCTTCATCGACCTGCGCGAGGCCTCCGGGGTGGTGCAGGTCGTCGTCCGCGAGGACGTCGCCCACCAGCTGCGCTCGGAGTTCTGCCTCAAGGTGACGGGCACCGTGCAGCGCCGTCCCGAGGGCAATGAGAACCCGGCGATCGGTACTGGCGAGATCGAGGTCATCGCCGATGACGTGGAGATCCTCAGCTCCTCGGCGCCCCTGCCGTTCCCCATCGATGACGCCGTCGAGGTCGGCGAGGAGGTGCGGCTCAAGTACCGCTACCTCGACCTGCGCCGCCAGGGTCCCGCCGAGGCGATCCGGCTGCGGTCGAAGGTCAACGCCGCGGCTCGCTCGGTGCTGGAACGTCACGACTTCGTCGAGGTCGAGACTCCCACCCTCACGCGGTCGACGCCCGAGGGTGCGCGCGACTTCGTCGTGCCCGCCCGGCTGCGCCCGGGCAGCTGGTACGCGCTGCCGCAGAGCCCGCAGCTGTTCAAGCAGCTGCTCCAGGTGGGCGGCATCGAGCGCTACTACCAGATCGCCCGCTGCTATCGCGATGAGGACTTCCGCGCCGATCGGCAGCCGGAGTTCACCCAGCTCGATATCGAGATGAGCTTCGTCGAGGCCGATGACGTCATGGCCCTCGCCGAGGAGGTCTACGCCGAGCTCTGGAAGCTGATCGATGTCGAGCTCCCGCGCCCGTTCCCGCGCATCACCTATGCCGATGCGATGAACAAGTACGGCTCGGACAAGCCTGACCTGCGTATCGACCTCGAGCTCACCGAGTGCACCGAGTTCTTCGCCGAGACTCCGTTCCGCGTATTCCAGGCGCCCTACGTCGGCGCCGTGGTCATGCCCGGCGGCGGCTCGCAGCCGCGGCGTCAGCTCGATGCGTGGCAGGAGTGGGCCAAGCAGCGCGGGCACAAGGGGCTCGCGTACATCCTGGTGGGCGAGGACGGCGAGCTGTCGGGCCCGGTCTCCAAGAACATCACCGATGCCGAGAAGGCCGGGATCGCCGCCCATGTCGGCGCCCAGCCCGGTGACTGCATCTTCTTCGCGGCCGGTCCGCGCAAGTCGGCGCAGAACCTGCTCGGTGCGGCGCGCCTGGAGATCGGCCGTCGCTGCGATCTCATCGATGAGTCGGCCTGGGCCTTCTGCTGGGTCGTGGACTGGCCGATGTTCGAGCCGGTCCACGAGCTCGACTCCGGTGACGTGGCCGTCGGCGGGGGAGAGTGGACAGCCGTCCACCACGCCTTCACCGCGCCGCAGGATGTCGCCACGCTCGCCGAGCCCGGTACCTCGCTGGCCCAGGCCTACGACATCGTCTGCAATGGCAATGAGATCGGAGGCGGTTCGATCCGTATCCATCGCCAGGACGTGCAGGAGCGGGTCTTCTCGATCATGGGCATCGGCGAGGAGGAGGCGCGCGAGAAGTTCGGCTTCCTGCTCGACGCGTTCAGCTTCGGCGCCCCGCCGCACGGTGGCATCGCCTTCGGCTGGGACCGTACCTGCGCCCTGCTGTCGGGGGTCGACTCGATCCGCGAGGTGATCGCCTTCCCGAAGTCCGGCGGCGGCTACGATCCGCTGACCGCCGCCCCGGCGCCGATCACGCCCGAGCAGCGCGCGGAGGCCGGCGTCGACGCCCAGCCTGAGGACGACTGACCCACCACCGGCGGCGGTAGGCCGTCAATCCTTCGTCGTTGGCGGCGGTAGGTCGTCAACGTCTTCACGTCCTGATGGGGTTGATGGTCCACCTCCACCGGGCGAGGCCGCACTGACGGTGGGAGTGGGTAGGCTCGATCCATGCCCTCCGACGGCCTATTCGACCTGCCCGATGCGCCCCCGTCGCTGCCCGATTCCAGCGGCACCCTCGCCGGCAATCAGTTCGCATCGGCTCCGTTGGCGGTGCGCATGCGGCCGCGCAGCCTCGACGAGCTCGTCGGCCAGCAGCATCTCCTCGGGCCGGGCTCACCGCTGCGGCAGATGATCGACGGTCACAAGCCGCTGACCATCCTGCTCTGGGGGCCTCCCGGCACCGGCAAGACCACCCTCGCCAGCCTCATCAGCACCCAGACCGATCGTCGCTTCGTCGAGGTCTCGGCGGTCAGCGCGGGCGTCAAGGAGGTGCGCGAGGTCATCACCGGTGCCCGCAAGACGCTCGCGGCCACCGGCCAGGAGACCGTCCTGTTCGTCGACGAGGTCCACCGGTTCAGCAAGGCCCAGCAGGATGCCCTGCTCCCCGGGGTCGAGAACCGCTGGGTCAGCCTCGTCGCGGCCACCACGGAGAATCCCCACTTCAGCGTGATCTCTCCGCTGCTGAGCCGGTCCCTGCTGCTCACCCTCGAGTCGCTGACCGATGACGACATCGCGGTCCTCGTCGACCGCGCGCTCACCGATGAGCGCGGGTTGAACGGCGAGGTCGCGCTCACCGACGATGCCAAGGAGCATCTGGTCAGGCTCGCGGGCGGCGACGGCCGCCGCGTCCTGACCTATCTGGAGGCCGCGGCGGGCGCGGCGACCTCGCAGGGCAAGTCCGAGATCGACGTGGACGATGCCGCACTCGCCGTCGACCGCGCCGCCGTGCGCTACGACCGGCAGGGCGATCAGCACTACGACGTCACCAGCGCCTTCATCAAGTCCATCCGAGGCTCGGATGTCGATGCCGCGCTGCACTACCTGGCCCGGATGATCGAGGCGGGGGAGGACCCACGCTTCATCGCGCGCCGGCTGATGATCCACGCCAGCGAGGACATCGGCATGGCCGATCCCACGGCACTGCAGACGGCCACCACAGCCGCGCAGGCCGTCGCGATGATCGGCTTCCCGGAGGCCCGCATCCCGCTCGCACAGGCCGTCATCCATCTCGCCACCGCGCCCAAGTCCAATGCCGTGATCCGCGCGATCGATGCGGCGTTGAGCGACGTCCGGGCGGGCAAGGTCGGGGCGGTGCCGCCGGCCCTGCGCGATGCCCACTACTCGGGCGCCAAGAAGCTCGGTCACGGCCACGACTACCTCTACGCCCACAACGATCCGCGCGGCGTCGTCTCGCAGCAGTACGCCCCGGACGATGTGGACGGCGCCGAGTACTTCGAGCCGGGCCGTCACGGTGCGGAGGCCGCGCTCTCGGACCGGCTCACTCGTATCCGCGCCATCCTGCGCGATCGCTGACCCGGGCCGGGGGTCCGGGTGCGGGGATGACGCACCGCCCCACCCCCGAGACGCCCCGACGACCGGTAACCTCGTCGTATGCCTCTCGACGTCGTCGTGCTCGTCGTGGCCGCGGTCCTCGCCGTGGTCGCGCTCGCTGCCGCCGTCGTCGCCCTGCGCGCCGTCCGCGAGGTCAAGGCCCTCCGCGACCACGGCCCAGAACCCGTTGAGCATGGGGGCATCTCCCGCGAACGTGGCGAGGGCGACGTTCCGAGGGTGGAAGCCGCAGATCTGGCGTCCACAGGTTCCCCCAGGCATTCCGCTGCGCTCCGTGCGGAGAGGTACCCGCGCACTCGACGGGCAGCCGAGGCCGACCGGGTGCCCGCCGTGCGGGAGACCACGGCACCGCAGGAGGCGCGCATCATCGAGGGCCGGGTCATCGTGCCTCCCACTCAGGAACAGGTCGTCGCCGCCCAGATGACGCGCCCCGGCGTGCGGGTGGCCATCGTGCTCTCGGGCGTGCTGCACGCCCTGCGCCCGGAGAGCCGCGACCGGATCAGCGGTCTGGTGCGGCGGGAGTACCGCCAGCGCCGCCGCGCCCGCCAGCGCGCCGGCCGCCGCGCCGCGCGCGCCACCAACAGCCCACCGACGCAGACGGACGGATGGATGAGCTCATGACGCCACGTGCCCTCTGGTTCGTCGCCGGCACCGCGGCCGGGGTCTACGCCTCGGTCAAGGCGCGCCGGGCGGCGTACCGCATCTCGATGCCCGGCCTCATCGACCAGGCCGGAGCCCTCGGCTCCGGCTGGCGGGCCTTCAGCGCCGAGATGCGCGAAGGACGCCAAGCCAAGGAACACGAGCTGCGGACCGAGGCCCTCGGAGCACCCGCCCTCGGTCCCACCCACGACCACCCCCACCTATTGGAACTCGAGAAGGACCCCACCTGATGGACACCGCTGAGATCCGGCGCCGCTTCCTGGCTCACTTCGAGGCCGCCGGCCACACAGTCGTGCCGTCGGCGCCGTTGCTGCTCGACGATCCCAATCTGCTCTTCGTCAACGCCGGCATGGTGCCCTTCAAGCCATACTTCCTCGGTCAGGAGACGCCCCCGTACGATCGCGCCACGAGCGTCCAGAAGTGCGTCCGCACCCTCGACATCGAGGAGGTCGGCAAGACCACGCGCCACGGCACGTTCTTCCAGATGAACGGCAACTTCTCCTTCGGCGACTACTTCAAGGAGGGGGCGATCGCCCACGCCTGGCAGCTGATCACGGGAAGCGTCGCCGACGGTGGCCTCGGCTTCGATCCGGCCGATATCTGGGTGACCGTGCTGCACACCGACACCGAGGCACGCGAACTGTGGAAGAAGGTCGCCGGACTGCCCGATGAGCGCATCCAGAACCGCGGCCTCCTGGACAACTACTGGCACATGGGCGTCGCGGGGCCGGGCGGTCCGTGCTCGGAGATCTATGTCGACCGCGGCCCGCAGTACGGTCCCGACGGTGGTCCCGAGGCCGATGAGGATCGCTTCCTGGAGATCTGGAATCTCGTGTTCATGCAGGAGGAGATCACCAATGTCCGCGCCAAGGACGTCTTCGATGTCGTGGCGCCGCTGCCGCAGCAGAATATCGACACCGGCATGGGGCTGGAGCGGGTCGCCTATCTGCTCCAGGGCAAAGAGAACATGTACGAGATCGACGAGGTCTTCCCCGTCATCGCCAAGGCCGCCGAGCTGAGCGGCAAGCGCTACGGCGCCGACCCCGCCGATGACGTGCGCTTCCGGGTCGTGGCCGACCACGTCCGCAGCGGCCTGATGCTCATCGGCGACGGCGTCACGCCCGGCAACGAGTCCCGCGGCTATGTGCTGCGCCGTCTGCTGCGGCGCGCCGTCCGCTCGATGCGCCTGCTCGGCTACGACGCTCCCGCGCTGCCGGAGCTGCTGCCGGTGAGCCTCGACAAGATGAAGGCCTCCTATCCCGAGCTGGAGACCGACTTCGCGCGGATCAGCCAGGTCGCCTATGCCGAGGAGGACGCCTTCCGCTCGACGCTGGCCAAGGGTACGCAGGTCTTCGATCTCGCCGCCGGTGCCACCAAGGAGGCCGGCCGCAGCGTGCTGGCGGGGGAGCAGGCCTTCCAGCTGCACGACACCTATGGGTTCCCCATCGACCTCACCCTCGAGATGGCGTCCGAGCAGGGGCTCAGCGTCGATGAGGAGGGCTTCCGCGGTCTGATGGCCGAGCAGCGCGCCCGGGCGAAGGCCGATGCCAAGGCCAAGAAGGGCAGTCACGCCGACACCAGCCTCTACCGCGAGACCCTGGACACGTACGGTCCCACCGACTGGCAGGCGTACACGACGCTGAGCACCGAGTCCCGCGTGCTCGCGCTCTACGCCCAGGGGACGGCGGTCCCCGCGGTGGGCCAGGGGAGCGTCGCCGAGGTGGTCCTGGACCGCACTCCCTTCTATGCCGAGTCCGGTGGCCAGAATGCCGACGCCGGTGCCCTGTCCTGGGACGGCGGACGGGCCGAAGTGCTCGATGTGCAGCGACCGGTCCGCGGCCTGGTGGTGCACCAGGTACGCGTGCTCGACGGGGAACTCACCCTCGACACCGCGCTGTCGGCCGATGTCGACCGCGACTGGCGTGTCGGCGCGGCCCAGGCGCACTCGGGCACGCACGTGGTCCACGCCGCCCTGCGCGAGGTCCTCGGTCCGACGGCGCTGCAGTCGGGGTCCTATAACCGTCCCGGCTATCTGCGCCTCGACTTCGGCTGGAACGGAGCGCTGTCACCGGAGCAGCTGAGTGATGTCGAGGAGGCGTCGAATCGCGCGCTGCGCGAGGATCTCGCGGTCTCGGCGGCGATCATGCCGCTGGCCAAGGCGCGTGAGATCGGAGCGCTGGCGCTGTTCGGCGAGACCTATGGCGAGGACGTCCGCGTCGTGGAGATCGGCGGACCGTGGTCGCGTGAGTTGTGCGGCGGCACGCACGTGCAGCGGTCGAGCCAGATCGGCACTGTGGTTGTCACCTCCGATGCCTCCGTCGGCGCCGGCAACCGCCGCGTCGAGGCGCTCGTGGGTCTCGAGGGCTTCCAGTACCTGGCCCGCGAGCGCGATCTGGTATTGCAGCTCACCGACCTGTTGAAGACCAAGCCCGATGACGTGCCGCATCGGGTCGCCGACCTGATGTCCCGTCTCAAGTCCACCGAGAAGGAGCTCGAGAAGTTCAAAAGCGCTCAGCTGCTCGGTGCCGCGGGTGATCTCGCGAAGGGAGCCCGCGATGTCGGCGGCATCGCCCTGGTGACGCACCGTGCCGAGGGCGTGGGCGGCGGCGATGTGCGGCAGATGGCCCTCGATATCCGTGGTCGGCTGTCGGATCGTCCCGCGGTCGTCGTGGTGATCGGCACCGCCGGTGACAAGCCGAGTGTGGTGGTCGCGGTGACCCCGGCCGCTCAGGAGCGGGGCGTGGCCGCGAACCAGCTCGTCGGCGTGATCGGCGAGAAGATCGGCGGTCGCGGCGGTGGCAAGGCCGATATCGCCCAGGGCGGCGGCGCCGATCTCGGCGGCGTGGACGCGGCCTTCGCAGCGGTCGAGGCCGCCCTTTGAGGCGCGGCCGACGACTCGGCATCGATGTCGGGGACGTGCGGATCGGGGTCGCCTCGTGCGATCCCGAGGGTCTGATCGCCACGCCCCTCGAGACGGTGCCGGCTCAGCAGGATCCGCTCGCCCGAATCGTCGCCATCGCCGCCGAGTACGAGCCCATCGAGTGCGTGGTCGGTCTGCCGATCGGTCTGTCCGGCAGCGAGGGGGCCGCGGCCGCCAAGGCCCGCGCCTTCGCCGGACGGCTCGTCGCGGCGCTCCCCGGAGTCTCGGTACGGTTGGTCGACGAGAGGATGTCGACGGTGACCGCTGCCACCCAGCTGCGGGCATCGGGTCGTACCGCCAAGAAGTCGCGATCGGTCATCGACCAGGCGGCGGCGACCGTCATCTTGCAGACGGCCTTGGACGCCGAACGCACGCGGGGAACCGCCCCGGGTGAACTCATCGAAGGGACCGCATGAGCGAGCGAAGCGAGCGACGATCCGAGATTTGCTCCCTACTCGTCGATCAGTGGGGTTCTCGGTTGACGAATAGAGAGCAAATCTCGGTCCAGGCGGTGGCGGTATGAGCGAGCGAAGCGAGAGCGACAGCGGGCTGAACCTGCTCACCGGGGGCTCCGGAGGCGACGACGGACCCGCCCGCAGCGCCGGGCACCGTCGTGCCCAACCGCCCCGCCGTTCTCCCGCCGGCAAGATCATCGCGATCCTGGTCGCGATCGTGCTGGTGGTGCTCGCCGGGTTCTGGGCCTTCGGCCAGATCCGCGACCGCTTCGGAGCGCCGGCCGACTATGACGGCAACGGTGAGGGAGAGACGACCGTCCAGATCGTCGAGGGCGCGAATGGCGCGCAGATCGCGCAGGTGCTCTATGACGCGGACGTGGTCGCGTCGACCGAGGCCTTCTACCGACTGTCGTTGAATGACGAGCGCGCTCAGGCGATCCAGCCGGGCACCTATCAGCTGCGGGAGAAGATGTCCGCCGAGGCGGCCCTCGCCGCGTTGAGCGATGTGGAGAATCGGCTGGAAGCCCGGGTGACGATCCCCGAGGGGTCCCGCATCGACGACATCATCCCGGTGATCGCGGAGAACACCGAGCTGAGCGAGGAGGATCTCCGGGCGGCGCTCGACGATCCGGCGGCCATCGGTCTGCCCGAGGTCGCGGCCGGCAATCCCGAGGGCTATCTCTTCCCCGAGACCTATTTCGTCGAGCCCGACACCACCGCCGTGCAGCTCATCAGCCAGATGGTCGCGCAGACCGCCCAGGTCACCGAGAGCCTCGACATCGCGAATCGGGCGACCTCCCTCGGTTACAACGCCGAGGAGATCATGACGGTGGCGAGCATCCTCGAGCGCGAGGTCAACAACGACGAGGACTTCCGCCGGGCGGCCCGGGTCATCTACAACCGCCTCGACGACGGCATGCCGCTGCAGATGGACTCCACGGTGCACTATGTGAGCGGCCGTCAGGGGGATGTCTTCACGACCCCCGATGAGCGCGATGCCGACACGCCCTACAACACCTATCGGTACGCGGGCCTTCCGCCCGGGCCGATCGGCTCGCCGGGCAAGGCCGCGATCGAGGCGGCCCTGAATCCCGACGAGGGCGACTGGATGTACTTCGTGGCCGACCCCGAGACGGGGGAGACGACCTTCAACGACACCTACGAGCAGCATCAGCAGGCCTGCCAGGACGCCGGTTTCCAGTGTTGAACCAGGCATGTCGATGTGCGGTCGTGGGTCGGCCGGTGACGCACTCGCTGTCCCCGGTGATGCATCGGGCCGCCTACGATGCGCTCGGACTGGACTGGACCTATGAGGCCGTGGAGCTGCCCGACGGCGAGCTCGCGGGTTTCGCGGACGGTCTCGACGAGTCCTGGCGGGGACTGTCGGTGACGATGCCGTTCAAGCGGGAGGCCGCCGCTCTGGCGGTCCAGCGCAGCGACGACGTGGTCTTCCTGGGCGTGGCCAATACCTTGGTGCGCCAGGAGGACGGCTGGCATGCGACCAATACCGATGTGCCCGGCGCGATCCTGGCCCTGCGTGAGGCGGGCGTCGAGCAGGTGGAGACGGTGCGCGTGCTGGGGGCGGGGGCGACCGCGGCCTCGCTGATCCTGGCGGCCTCGCGGCTGGGCGCTCGGTCTGTGGTGCTGAACGTCCGGGATGCGTCGCGGGCGACCGAGGTGATCGCCGTCGCCCGGGAGCTCTCCCTGGACATCGAGGTGGCGGATCTGCAGGCGCCGTCCGACGGGATGGTCGACCTGCTCGTCAACACGATCCCGTCCACCGCGACCTCCGGACGCGAGCATGCGCTCGTCGGCGGCGCCAGGGCGGTCTTCGAGGCGATCTACGACCCATGGCCGACAGCATTGCTGAGCGCCGCCCAGGAGGAGGGGCTCGCGACCTCGACGGGGATCGATCTGCTGGCCCACCAGGCGGTCCTGCAGGTGCTGGAGATGACCGGCGAGGCCGTCTCCTGCGATGTGCTCCGGGACGCGGCCCTCGATGCCCTCACGGCGTGAGCGGGCCCGTCCGTTCCGTGAGTTGTCCACAGCAGGTCCGCGACGGGTCCGTGAGGGCGGACCCACGCGATAGGGTCGGCGCGTGCCCGCCGCCTCGTTGACCGTCGTCGCCGCCGCGCTCATCGCCGCCGCGAGCCGGTGGTGGCTCGCTCGCCTGCCGGAGCCGGAGGCGGACCCCGACGAGCACAAAGTCCTCTACGCCGAGCTCGCCCGCCCGGTCCTGCCGACGCTGCTCATGGTGGTGTCGGCCGCGCTGCTCGCGGCCCTAGCGGCCTGGCAGCTGCCGCCGGCCCTGCTGCCCGCCTGGGCGGTGGTGGCCGGGGTGGCGCCGGTCCTGGCCTATGTGGACCTGCGGACCCATCTGCTGCCCTATCTGATCGTGGCACCGACTTATGTGCTGGTGTGGCTGCTGACGGCGGGCGTGGCGATCGGCACGCGTGACGGAGGACTCGTCCTCGCCGCGCTGGTGGGCAATATCGTCGTCTTCGCGGTCTTCTGGCTGCTCTACGTCATCGCCGGGAGGTTCCTGGCCGGCGGCTTCGGCTACGGGGATGTTCGGCTCTCGGCGGTCCTCGGAGTGCTGCTCGGCCCGCTGGGCGCCTCGGCGACCTTCGTCGGCATCTACGCCGGATTCGTGATCGCCGCGGTCGGGGGAGTGATCCGGAACCGTGGACGGGTGCGCGGCGGCCCACCGGTGGCCTTCGGTCCGGCGATGCTCCTGGGGGCCTTCGTCGCCGTGTTCGCCTGAGGGAACCTGCGAGCTCGCCGCCGGGGTGCCGTGAAAGAATCACCCCATGCTTCGTTGGTTGACGGCCGGAGAATCGCACGGCCCAGCGTTGGTGGCGACCCTCGACGGCCTCCCGGCCGGTGTGGAGGTCGGCAGTGCCGAGATCCAGGTCGCTCTCGCCCGTCGTCGCCTCGGATACGGGCGCGGGGCCCGCATGAACTTCGAAGCCGATGAGCTCGAGATCGTCGGCGGCATCCGCCATGGCCGGACCCTCGGCAGCCCCATCGCGCTGCGGATCGGCAACACCGAGTGGCCCAAATGGGAGCGGGTGATGTCGGCCGACCCGATCGATGCCGAGGAGCTGGCCGGGCTCAAGCGCGGCGCCCCGCTGACCCGTCCCCGCCCGGGGCACGCTGATCTGGCGGGCATGCAGAAGTACGACTTCGACGAGGCTCGTCCGATCCTGGAGCGCGCGAGCGCCCGCGAGACCGCAGCGCGGGTGGCGCTCGGTGAGATCGCCGCCCGTTTCGTGCAGCAGGCCACCGGCGCCACCATCGTCAGCCATGTGGTCGAGCTCGGCACGGTCGTCGCGCCGGCCGGCAATGTGCCGACGGCGGCCGATGTCGAGCGCCTGGACGCCGATCCGCTCCGTTGCGCCGACCCGGACGCCTCCCAGCGGATGGTCGCCGAGGTCGACGCAGCCCACAAGGAGGGCGACACCCTCGGCGGCGTCGTCGAGGTCGCGGTGTGGGGGCTCCCGCCCGGCCTCGGCTCCCACACCCAGTGGGACCGTCGGCTGGACAGCCGGCTGGCCGGTGCCCTGATGGGCATCCAGGCGATCAAGGGCGTCGAGCTGGGCGACGGGTTCGAGCTCGCGCGCACGCGTGGATCGGCGGCACACGATGAGATCGTCCCCACCGGTGAGGGCATCCGGCGGGTCACCGGCCGCTCCGGTGGCACCGAGGGCGGCATGACCACCGGCGAGCTGCTGCGCGTGCGCGCCGCGATGAAGCCCATCGCCACGGTGCCGCGGGCACTGCGGACGGTCGACGTCGCCACGGGCGACGAGACCACGGCCCACCACCAGCGCTCCGATGTATGCGCGGTGCCCGCCGCCGGCGTCGTCGCCGAGGCGATGGTCGCGCTCACTCTGGCCGATGCCGTGTTGGAGAAGTTCGGCGGCGATTCGGTGAACGAGACCCGCCGTAACGTGGAGAGCTACCTGGCGAACCTGAGGTTCCGCTGATGGCGCCGGTCGTCCTGGTCGGGCCACCGGGCGCCGGCAAGTCGACCGTCGCCCAGCTGGTCGCCGAACGACTCGGCCTCTCGGTGCGCGACACCGATGCCGATGTCGAGGCGCAGCAGGGGGTGAGCGTGCAGGACATCTTCGTCGAATCCGGTGAGGCCCGATTCCGCGAGCTCGAGCACGAGGCGGTGGCCCGCGCGCTGGCCGAACACGATGGGATCGTCTCGCTGGGGGGCGGCGCGCCGGTGCACGAGGCCACCCGGACGATGCTGCGCGACCATCGGGTGGTGTTCCTGGACGTCGGGCTCGCACAGGCGGCATCGCGGGTCGGCATGAACTCCGGTCGTCCGCTGCTGCTCGGCAATGTCCGCGGACAGCTCAAGAAGCTGATGGACGAGCGCCGCCCGGTCTACCTGGACGTCGCGACACTGGTCATCGACACCGACAGGCTGTCGCCCGATGAGGTGGCCGATGCGGTCGTGGCCTTCGTCGAGGGGGCTCGATGAGCCGCCTGACGGTCGCCACCGCCCAGCCCTATGAGGTCGTCGTCGCGCCGCGCGCCGGCTCCGAGCTGGTCGGTCTGGTGCCCGCCGACACCGAGCGGGTCGCGATCGTGCATGCACCCGCGGTCACCGATCGAGCCGAGAGCCTCGCCGCCGGGCTATCGCACCTGCAGGTACTGCTCATCGAGAGCCCCGACGGCGAGCAGGCGAAGACCCCCGAGTTCCTCGCGCACTGCTGGAGCCTGCTCGCCCAGCACGGCTACACCCGATCGGATCTCGTCGTCGGCATCGGCGGGGGAGCGACCACCGATCTCGCCGGCTTCCTCGCTGCCAGCTGGTTGCGCGGTGTGCGCTTCGTGACCGTGCCGACCACCGTATTGGGCATGGTCGATGCCGCGGTCGGCGGCAAGACCGGCATCAATCTGCGCGAGGGCAAGAATCTGGTCGGGGCCTTCCACGAGCCGATCGGGGTCCTGTGCGATCTCGACGCGCTCGCCTCCCTCCCGGCGGCGGAGATCCGCAGCGGACTGGCCGAGATCGTCAAGTGCGGCTTCATCGCCGATCCGGTGATCCTCGACATGGTCGAGCGTGATCCTGCCGCGGCGGCCGATCCGCACGATCCGGTCCTCGCGGAGCTGATCGAGCGCGGCATCGCCGTCAAGGCGGCCACCGTGGCCGGTGACCTCACTGAGCGCGGCCCCGGGGGAGCCATCGGTCGCGAGGCCCTCAACTACGGGCACACCCTCGGCCACGCGATCGAGCGGCACGAGCACTATCGGGTCCGGCACGGCGAGGCCATCGCGATCGGCATGGTGTTCGTCGCGGAGCTGGCGCATCGGGCGGGGCGGATCGACTCGCGGTTGCTGGCCCGGCACCGTCGCCTGCTGGCCTCGGTCGGCCTGCCCACGACGTACCGCGAGGATCAGTTCGACGCGCTGATGGCGGGCATGCGATTGGACAAGAAGTCCCGTGGCTCCACGTTGCGCTTCGTCGTCCTCGATGCGCTGGCCCGTCCCTCCATCTTCGCCGGCCCCGATGAGTCCCTCTTGCACGCGTCCTATGAGGCGATCCTCGAATGAGCTCGGCGGCCTGTACCGAGATTTGCTCCCCACTCGTCAACCAGAGACCCTCGCCGTCGACGAATGGGGAGCAAATCTCGGTACAACGGGGGAAGCGGGTGGCGCGATGAGCAGGGCTGTCCGTCGGGAGAGGCTCGGCCGGCTGATCGCCGAGCAGGGTGCCGACGCCCTCTACGTGGGCGACCTGGTCAATGTCCGGTACCTCACCGGATTCACCGGATCCAATGGCGCGGTGCTGATCTCCGCCGACGGGTCCGCGGTCTTCTTCACCGATGGCCGATATCGCGAGCAGGCGGTGCGCGAGCTGCCCGATGTCGAGCACGTCATCACCCGGCAGCTGCTGGACGAGGCACGCGGTCGCGCCCATGGCCTGCTACTGGCGGAGACCCACGTGCTGAGCGTCGATGCCTGGCGCCGGCTCGGCGAGCCCGTCTCGTCGGGGCGGCTGGTGGAGCGGTTGCGCGAGGTCAAGGACGACGGTGAGATCGACTCCCTTCGCCGGGCCTGCGCGGTCTCGGCGGAGGCCCTCGAGCAGCTGCTCGCCGGCCGGCTCGTGGGGCGTACCGAGCGCGAGCTCGCCCACGAGCTCGAGGACCGCATGTTCCGGCTCGGGGCCGAGGACAAGGCCTTCGACACGATCCTCGCGGCGGGTGAGAACTCGGCCGTCCCGCACCACCACCCGACCGAGCGCGTGGTCGAGCGGGGCGATCTGCTGAAGATCGACTTCGGGGCGCTGGTCGAGGGATATCACGCGGACTGCACGCGGACCGTCGTCATCGGCGCCGCGAGCGACTGGCAGCGGGAGATCTACGCCGCGGTCCGTGAATCCCAGGCCGCCGGTCTTGACCGGCTGCGCGAGGGTGTCCCGGTCGCGGAGTCCTATACGGCCGCCACCGCCTCCCTCGACGCGGCGGGATGGCTCTCGGCCTTCACCACGGGCCTCGGGCACGGCGTGGGGCTGCAGATTCACGAGGACCCGTTCATCGGCGCGGCTCACCCCGGTAGACTCACTCGGCGCACTGTCTTGACGATGGAGCCGGGTATCTATCTGCCCGGGCGTGGGGGAGTGCGCATCGAAGACACCGTCGTCGTGACGGACGCCGCACCCGAGGTGCTGACCACGACGCCCAAAGACCTCATGGAGATCGACTGATGGCCACCACGAACGACTTGAAGAACGGCATGGTGCTCAACATCGACGGACAGCTCTGGTCCGTCGTGTGGTTCCAGCACCACAAGCCCGGCAAGGGCGGAGCGGTCGTACGGACCAAGCTGAAGAACGTCACGAGCGGCAAGACCGTCGATCGCACCTTCAATGCCGATGTCAAGGTCGAGGTCGCCAATGTCGACAAGCGCGATATGCAGTTCCTGTACCACGACGGAACCTCCTATGTGTTCATGGACAACTCGACCTACGATCAGCTCGAGCTGAACGATGCGGTCGTCGGCGATGCCAAGGACTACATGCTGGAGAACCAGAACGCCGTGGTCGCCGTCAACGACGGCCTCCCGCTGTACATCGAGCTTCCGGCCTCGGTCGAGCTGACCGTCGAGTACACCGAGCCCGGTCTGCAGGGCGACCGCTCCAGCGGTGGCACCAAGCCGGCGCGGCTGGAGACCGGCAAGGAGATCCAGGTGCCGCTGTTCATCGACAACGGCGAGCGGGTCAAGGTCGACACCCGTGACGGCAGCTACCTCGGGCGCGTCTCGGCCTGATGGGAGCACGTACGCGCTACCGCAAGCGGGCCCTGGACATCCTCTTCGAGTCCGAGGCCCGCGGCGGTGACCTCTCGGCGACGCTCGCCGACCGGGTCGCGGTGAACGACCCGCCGATCAATGCCTACACGGTGGCGCTCGTCGAAGGCGTCACCGCGCACCAGACGCGCATCGATGGCCTGCTGGGGGAGAACGCCCGCGGCTGGACCCTCGAGCGCATGCCGGCGGTGGACCGGAACCTGCTGCGCATCGGTGCCTACGAGATCCTCTACAACGAGGACGTGCCCGATGCCGTCGCGGTGAGCGAGGCGGTCGACCTCGCCACCGATCTGTCCACGGACGAGTCACCCAAGTTCGTCGGCGGTCTGCTGAGCCGGCTCATCGAGCTCAAGCCCTCCCTCGCGGAGTAGCACCGGCCGCACCCCGTCCGCGCGTGAGCGGTGAGCTGTCAACCACCGACGGCGCTCGCGTGGGCGGTGAGCTGTCAACCACCCTCGACCGCTGCGGTGGTTGACTGCTCACCGCTACGTGGACCGTCACGAAGACGGTGCGTGGCCAACCATCGACGGCGTTCGGGTGGTTGATCATGCACCGAGATCGAGCGGGGCATGATCGCGGTGTGTCATCAACGATGCGCTGCGGTCCGGCCGCGAACGCCGGCTGTCTCGGTGGTTGACCACTCACCGCTCCCTGCGAGCTGGGGAGTGGGTGCTGCTCACCTCGCGCTCGCCCGCCGGTTTCATTCCGCTCGCCGTCGTGCCGCGCCGTCTCAGTATGTGGCCGGTACCGCACCCCGGCGGCGGATTTTTTTCGTCGGTCGAAAGTTCCACTTAATGCGGGGCGAACGGGGGATTCAGCACCCCTGATGCCTCTGATCCGGGCTGCGGGCAGGGAGGAAGGCCGTTACCGTCGGGTGCTGGCCGCGAAAGTCGCGGTCGCCGACGGACGAGGACGGTGCATGACGGCCATCTCCGATTTCTTCACGTTCATCGGGGAGCGATGGTCGGTGCTGTCGTTCCTCGCCTACCAACACATGAGCCTGGTCGTCCAGAGTCTGCTGCTGGCGACGCTGCTCGCCCTCGTGCTCGGAGTGCTCGCCACCCAGACGAACTGGGGTGTCACGGCCGCGCAGACCCTGTCGGCGGTCGGCCTGACGATCCCGTCCTATGCATTGCTGGGTCTGCTCGTCGGCATCGTGAGCATCGGCGTCCTGCCATCGGTCATCGTCCTGGTGTTCTTCGGCTTCCTGCCGATCCTGCGCAATGTCGTCGTCGGGCTCCGCGGCGTGGATCCGGCGCTGATCGAGTCGGCCCGGGGCATGGGCATGAGCCGGATGGCGACCCTCCTGCGGCTGGAGATCCCGCTCGCCTGGCCCGTCATCATGACGGGCGTCCGCGTCTCGGCGCAGATGCTCATGGGCGTCGCCGCCATCGCCGCCTTCGCCCTCGGCCCGGGCCTCGGCGGCTACATCTTCTCGGGCATCTCCCGCATGGGAGGAGCCAATGCCACCAACTCGGTGGTGGCGGGCACGCTCGGCATCATCATCCTGGCCATCATCCTCGACATCGTCCTCAACCTGTTGACGCGACTCACGACCTCGAAGGGCATCGCACGTGTCTGAGACCACCAGTACCGCCGGCGAGCGCATCCTCCTCGACGGCATCACCAAGAGCTACCCGGGCCAGAGCGACCCCGCGGTGGACGACATCACGATCGAGTTCCCCGCGGGGGAGATCGTCATGCTGGTCGGCCCTTCCGGCTGCGGCAAGACGACCACGATGAAGATGATCAACCGGCTCATCGAGCCGACCTCCGGTCGTATCCTCATCGGCGACGAGGACGTCACCGACACCGATCCCGACGAGCTCCGCCGGCACATCGGCTATGTCATCCAGGGCGCCGGACTCTTCCCGCACTTCACCGTCGGCGACAACATCGCGCTCGTGCCGCGGATGCTCAAGTGGGACAAGAAGAAGGTGAAGGATCGCGTCGACGAGCTGCTCGACCTCGTCGGCCTGGACCCGACCGAGTACCGCGATCGCTACCCGCGTGAGCTCTCCGGTGGACAGCAGCAGCGCATCGGCGTGGCCCGGGCGCTCGCCGCCGACCCACCGGTCCTGCTGATGGACGAGCCCTTCGGCGCCGTCGACCCCATCACCCGCCAGCGTCTGCAGGACGAGCTGCTGCGTCTGCAGGAGGAGCTGCACAAGACCATCGTCTTCGTCACGCATGACTTCGACGAGGCGCTCAAGCTCGGCGACCGCATCGCGATCCTGCAGACCGGCTCGCAGATCGTGCAGTACGACACGCCCGAACAGATCCTCGCCCACCCCGCCGACGAGTTCGTCGAGGGCTTCGTGGGGCATGGGGCGGCGCTCAAGCAGCTCTCGCTCACCCGCGTGCGCGATATCGAGCTGCACGATGCGGCCGTCGCCCATGTCGGCGACGATCCCGCAGAGGCGATCGCCGCGGCCGAGGCCATCGGTCGCGGGCACGTGGTGATCCTCGACCGCTTCGAACGACCGCAGCGCTGGGTCTCGCTGCGCGACCTGCGCCGGATGCCCAATCTCGAGAATGTCCGCCGCGATACCGATCTCGAGACCGTCTCGCTCGCCTCGACCCTCAACGACGCCCTCGACGAGATGCTGACCTCCTCGCACGGAGTCGTCGTCGTCACGGGACGGCGCAACTCCTACCAGGGCGTCGTCCGGGTCGAGACCGTCATGGAGGCCATGCAGCAGCTGCAGCAGCCGCCGACGGAAGCGGTGACATGAGCACCGCTGAGACCTCCACCCTCGATACCGCGACCTCGAGCGGCTCCGACAAGCCGGGCATCGCCCGCTATGTGACGCAACCGCTGGTCTGTGTCCTCGTGGTGGTGGGCTGCCTGGTCTTCGTGCAGGTCGCCGATGTCTCCGACAGCGAGGCGCGCTCCCTCGCGGTGGGCAACCTGCTGCCGCTCTTCGGCCAGCATCTGAGTGTCAGCTTCATCGCCACCCTGGTCACCGTCGCGGTCGCCGTCCCGGTCGGCGTGCTGCTGACCCGCGGGCCGATGCGCCGGTACTCCAAGCCCATCATCACCATCGCCGGATTCGGACAGGCTGCGCCTGCGATCGGCCTGATCGCCTTGGGCGCGGCGATCTTCGGGATCGGCACCCTCGGCGCCACAGTGGCGCTGGTCGTCTACGGACTGCTGCCGATCATCGCCAACACGGTGGCCGGCATCGACTCGGTCGATGCCAAGCTCGTCGAGGCGGGGCGGGGCATGGGCATGTCGGGCCTCGCGACCCTCCTGCGGGTCGAGCTGCCGCTCGCCCTGCCGATCATCATCGCCGGCGTGCGCACGGCCCTCGTGCTCATCGTCGGCACCGCGGCCCTGGTGTCCTTCACCGGCGGTGGCGGACTGGGCCAGCTCATCACCTCGGGGATCAAGCTGCAGCAGGACGTGGTCCTCGTCATCGGAGCCTTGCTCATCGCCGCGCTCGCGCTGTTCATCGACTGGATCGCCCGGGTCGTGGAGATCGTGGCATCGCCGAAGGGAGTCTGACGTGTCCATCCGCCGACTTCGTGCCCTGACCCTCGCCGGGGCCGCCACCGCCGTACTGGCCGCGGGATGCGGCCTGCAGTCCTCCTCGGGAGCCGTGCTCTCGGCCGAACCGGCCGAGATCGAGCACCATGACTCGCTGGAGGGCGTGCCCGTGACGGTCGTGGCGAAGGACTTCACCGAGCAGCTGGTGCTCGGCAATATGGTGTCGACCATCCTCGATGTCGCCGGCGCCGATGTCACCAATATGTCGAACACACCGGGTTCGTTCGGAGCGCGCCAGGCCATGATCGACGGTGACGCCGACATCTCCCCCGAGTACACGGGGACGGGCTGGATCAACTATCTCGGCAATGACGAGCCGGTCAAGGGCGAGGAGGAGCAGTGGCAGGCGGTCCTCGAGGCCGACGAGCCCAATGGCCTGGTCTGGCTCCCGCCGTCGCCGATGAACAACACCTATGCCTTCGCGATCCGCGAGGACAAGGCCGAGGAGCTCGGCGTGGAGAAGTTCTCCGACCTGCTCGAGCTGCCGCCGGAGGAGCTCACCTTCTGCGTCGAGTCGGAGTTCGCGACCCGCAACGACGGGTTCGAGCCGATGCTCGCCGCCTACGACCTCACCCCGGGCGATCTCGCCGACGTGCTCACTCTCGACACGGGCGTGGTCTACACGGCGACCGCGGAGGGACGCTGCAACTTCGGCGAGGTCTTCACCACTGACGGCCGCATTCCGGGGCTCGACCTGCGAGTGCTCGAGGACGACCGGCAGTTCTTCCCGCTGTACAACCTCTCGATGGTGGTCCGAGACGACCTGCTCGACGAGCATCCGGAGATCCAGGACGTCCTCGACCAGGTCTCGCCGCTCATCACGAACGAGGTCATGCTCGAACTGAACGCCCGGGTCGACAGCGATGGCGAGGATCCGGCGATCGTCGCCCGCGACTGGCTGGCCGAGGAAGGCCTCGTCGAGCTGCCCTGATCGCAGCCGCGCGCCTCTGATCCCGCCGCGGGCGGTGACTGAGGCACCTCTCCAGCGCCTCGAGAGGTGCGTGGGCCACCGCCCCTCGCGGCGAGAGGTGTGTCGTCCACGGCCGGGCTCGACCGGCTGGCGGGTCCCGGGTCGTGGCGTCGCCGCGCGCGTGTCCTGTTAGGCTGAGGCGACCGATCGACATCCTTTAACGACCGTCCCGTGAGGCGGAGAAGGAGGTCAGCATGGTGGTGTCTGCCGACACGCCCACGCCTGACGACGTACCCGCGCGCACCGTCCTCGACGACCAGGACATCTCCCGCGCTCTCACCCGCATCACCCACGAGATCCTCGAGCGCAATCGCGACTCGCGCGATGTGGTCCTGCTGGGGATCCCCACCCGCGGCGTGCACCTCGCCCGCCGGATCGCCGAGCGGATGAGCGAGGTCGAGGGGCGCGCGATCACCCCCGGCTCGCTCGACGTCACGATGTACCGCGATGACCTCCGGATGCGGCCCGCCCGCGCGCTGGAGCACACCTCGATCCCCGAGGACATCGACGGCAAGGTCGTGGTGCTCATCGATGACGTGCTCTTCAGCGGCCGCACGATCCGCGCCGCACTCGACGCGCTCAACGACCTCGGCCGCCCGCGCGCGGTCCAGCTCGCCGTCCTCGTCGACCGCGGCCACCGCGAGCTCCCGATCCGCGCCGATTTCGTGGGCAAGAACCTCCCGACCTCCTTGGCCGAGAAGGTCCAGGTCCGCCTCGCCGACCACGATGACGAACCAGATTCGGTGACCATCGTGGGAGGTGCCTCCTGATGGCGATGCCCCGACACCTGCTCTCCGCCGCCGATCTCGACCACGAGGCCGCCACCCGGGTGCTCGACACCGCTGAGGAGCTGCTCGGCGTCGCCCAGCGGCCGATCAAGAAGCTGCCGACCCTTCGCGGTCGCACCGTGGTCAACCTCTTCTTCGAGGACTCCACCCGTACCCGTATCTCCTTCGAGGCCGCCGCCAAACGACTCTCGGCCGATGTCATCAACTTCTCGGCCAAAGGGTCGAGCGTCAGCAAGGGCGAGAGCCTCAAGGACACCGCCCTCACGCTGCAGGCGATGGGCGCCGATGCCGTGGTGATCCGCCATCCCGCCTCGGGAGCCCCGCACCGCCTCGCCACCAACCGGTGGATGAGCGGCGCGGTGGTCAACGCGGGCGATGGCATGCACGAGCACCCCACGCAGGCGCTCCTCGATGCCTTCACGATGCGTCGCCACCTCGGTGATCTCGCGGGCAAGCGGGTCACGATCGTCGGCGATGTCCTGCACAGCCGCGTCGCGCGCTCCAATGCGCTGCTGCTGCACACCCTCGGCGCGGAGGTCACCCTGGTCGCGCCGCCCACCCTGCTGCCCGTCGGCGTGGAGAGCTGGCCGGTGACCTGCTCCTATGATCTCGACGACAGCCTGGAGGGCGCCGACGCCGTCATGATGCTGCGGGTGCAGCGCGAGCGGATGAACGCCTCGTTCTTCCCCAGCGCCCGCGAGTACAGCCGCCGCTACGGGCTCGACACCGCCCGGATGAACCGGCTGCCCGATCAGGCGATCGTCATGCATCCCGGGCCGATGAACCGGGGCATGGAGATCACGGCCGATGTCGCGGACTCGCCGCGCTCGGTCATCGTCGAACAGGTCACCAACGGCGTCGCCGTGCGGATGGCCGCTCTCTACCTGCTGCTCGGCGGCGCCAACGAGGAGACCGAATGACCGAGCCGACCGAAGGAACCACGAGCATGACCGACTACCTCATCCGCGGCGGCCGACTGCTCGGCGGCGAGCCTGCCGACCTCCTCGTCCGCGATGGTGTGATCGCCGCACTCGGCGACGCAGCCGGACAGGGGATCGAGGGTCTGGAGACCATCGACGCCACCGGCCTGATCGTGCTGCCGGGCCTGGTGGACCTGCACACCCATCTGCGCGAGCCCGGACGCGAGGATGCCGAGACCGTCCGCACCGGCTCGCAGGCCGCGGCCCGCGGTGGCTTCACCTGCGTGCACGCGATGGCCAATACCGATCCGGTCGCCGACACCGCCGGTGTCGTCGAGCAGGTCTACCGGCTCGGGGTCGAGCACGGCTTCTGCGATGTGCAGCCGATCGGCGCCGTGACGGTGGGCCTGATGGGGGAGCGGCTCGCGGAGCTGGGCGCGATGGCCACGTCCGCGGCCGGGGTGCGCGTGTTCTCCGATGACGGCAAGTGCGTCTCCGATGCGGTGCTGATGCGCAGGGCCCTGGAGTACGTCAAGGCCTTCGACGGTGTCATCGCCCAGCACGCCCAGGAGCCACGGCTCACCGAGGGCGCGCAGATGAACGAGGGCGCGCTCTCCGGAGAACTGGGGCTCACCGGCTGGCCGGCGGTCGCCGAGGAGGCGATCATCGCCCGCGATGTCCTGCTCGCCGAGCACGTCGGCTCACGGCTGCACGTGTGCCACCTCTCCACGCGAGGATCGGTCGAGATCGTGCGATGGGCCAAGAGCCGTGGCATCGACGTCACCGCCGAGGTCACCCCGCATCATCTGCTGCTCACCGACGAGCTCGTCCGCAGCTACGACCCGATCTACAAGGTCAATCCGCCGCTGCGCAGCGCCGACGATGTCGCCGCCGTCTGCGAGGGACTCGCCGACGGCACGATCGACATCGTCGCGACCGATCATGCCCCGCATCCGATGGAGGACAAGGAGTGCGAGTGGGATGTCGCGGCCTTCGGCATGCTCGGTCTGGAGACCGCGCTGTCGATCGTGCAGCAGACGATGGTCGACACCGGCGCGATCGGCTGGGAGCGGGTCGCCGAGGCGATGTCGGTTGTGCCCGCGCGCATCGGCAGGGTCGAACGGCATGGCCGTCCGATCGCGGTCGGTGAGCCGGCGAACCTGGTGATCTACGATCCCGCGGCGACGCGCGTGGTCGAGCCCGCCGAGAGCGTCTCGCTGTCGCGCAACACCCCCTACGCCGGGATCGAGCTGCCCGGACGTGTGGTGGCCACGCTACTGCGCGGCCGCCCCACGGTCCTCGACGGCGCCCTGGTCGCCGAGGCGGTGACGGCATGAGCGAGCGGAGCGAGCGATCGATGAAGGTCATCTCATGCCGTTACCGGCCTACTGTGCTTCTCCTCGAGGCGGTGACGGCATGAGCGAGCGGAGCGCCGCCGTCATCGTCCTGGAGGACGGGCGCGTCTTCCACGGCGAGTCCTATGGCGCCACCGGCACCACGATCGCCGAGATCGTCTTCAACACCGGCATGACCGGCTACCAGGAGACGCTCACCGATCCCTCCTACCGGGGCCAGATCGTCGTGATGACGGCCCCGCATATCGGCAACACGGGGGCCAATGCCGAGGACTTCGAGTCCCGCCGGGTCTGGGTCGACGGCTATGTGGTGCGCGATCCGGCCCGCCGTTCATCGAACTGGCGCGCTGACCGCACCCTGGACGATCTGCTGCGCGAGCAGGGCGTCGTCGGCATCAGCGGGGTCGACACCCGCGCGCTGACCCGCCACCTGCGGGAGCGCGGTTCGATGCGGGCCGCGATCAGCAGCGAGATCGCCGACACCGCGGCCCTGCTGGAGCAGGTCAACGCCGCGCCGCAGATGACCGGCTCGAACTTCCTGGCCGAGGTCACCACGCCCGAGGCCTATGTCGTCCCGGCGGTGGGGGAGAGGCGCTACACCGTCGCCGCCCTGGACCTCGGCATCAAGGGCATGACCCCGCGTCGCCTGGCCGAACGGGGTATCGAGGTGCACGTGCTGCCCGCCACCGCGACGGTCGACGATGTCCTCGCCGTCCGCCCGGACGGGGTCTTCGTCTCCAATGGGCCGGGCGACCCGGCTACCGCCGACGGCCCCGTCGAGGTGGTGCGGGAGGTGCTGGCCCGCCGGCTGCCCTTCTTCGGGATCTGCCTCGGCAACCAGATCCTCGGTCGTGCCCTCGGCCGCGGCACCTACAAGCTCCGCTACGGGCATCGCGGCATCAACCAGCCGGTGCAGGATCGCACCACGGGCAAGGTCGAGGTCACCGCGCACAATCACGGCTTCGCGGTCGATGCCCCGCTCGACTCCGACTTCGACACCCCCTTCGGGCCGGCCCATGTCACGCATGTCGGCCTCAATGACGATGTCGTCGAGGGGATCGCGCTGCGCGAGCAGCCGGCGTTCAGCGTGCAGTACCACCCCGAGGCAGCGGCCGGGCCGCACGATGCGGCCTATCTGTTCGACCACTTCGTGGAGTCGATGTCCGGCGCTGCGAGCGCGACGCGAGAAGGGAGCCGCTGAGATGCCCAAGCGGAATGACATCGAGTCCGTCCTCGTCATCGGCTCCGGCCCCATCGTCATCGGGCAGGCCTGCGAGTTCGACTATTCCGGCACCCAGGCGTGCCGGGTGCTGCGTGAGGAGGGCATCCGGGTCATCCTGGTGAACTCCAATCCGGCGACCATCATGACGGACCCGGAGTTCGCCGACGCCACCTATGTCGAGCCGATCACTCCCGAATTCGTCGAGAAGGTCATCGCGGCCGAGCGTCCCGACGCGCTGCTGCCGACCCTCGGCGGCCAGACCGCCCTCAACGCGGCGATCGCCCTGCACGACAACGGGGTGCTGGAGAAATACGGTGTCGAACTGATCGGCGCCTCGGTCGAGGCGATCGAGAAGGGCGAGAACCGCGAGATCTTCAAGGAGATCGTCGAGGACCTGCCCGCCGAATGGGGCGCCGAGGTCGCCCAGAGCGCGATCTGCCATTCGATGGAGGAGTGCCTCGACGCGGTGGCCGAGCTCGGCTACCCCGTGGTCGTGCGGCCCTCGTTCACGATGGGCGGCTCCGGCTCCGGTCTCGCCTACGACGAGGCGGACCTATACCGCATCGCCGGCAACGGCCTCGCGCTCAGCCCCACCACCGAGGTGCTCCTGGAGGAGTCGATCCTCGGCTGGAAGGAGTATGAGCTCGAGGTCATGCGCGACAAGGCCGACAATGTCGTGATCGTCTGCTCGATCGAGAATGTCGACCCCGTCGGCGTGCACACCGGCGACTCGATCACCGTCGCGCCCGCGATGACCCTCACCGATGTCGAGTATCAGCGACTGCGCGATATCTCGATCGGCGTCATCCGCGAGGTCGGGGTGGACACCGGCGGCTGCAATATCCAGTTCGCCGTCGATCCGGAGAACGGGCGCATCGTCGTCATCGAGATGAACCCGCGGGTCTCCCGGTCGAGCGCGTTGGCATCGAAGGCGACCGGCTTCCCGATCGCCAAGATCGCCGCCAAGGTCGCCATCGGCTACACCCTCGACGAGATCCCCAATGACATCACCGCCGAGACCCCTGTCTCCTTCGAGCCGACCCTCGACTATGTCGTGGTCAAGGTGCCGCGCTTCGCCTTCGAGAAGTTCCCCGGCGCCGACCCGCGGCTCACGACCACGATGAAGTCCGTCGGCGAGGCCATGGCCCTCGGCCGCAACTTCGCCGAGGCGCTCGGCAAGGCGATGCGGTCGATCGACAAGAAGGGCTCGATCTTCCACTGGGCGGGCGAGCCCGCGGCGGGAGACGAGCTCGACGCGCTCGTCGCCTCGATCGCGCGCCCCACCGAGGGCCGGCTGATCGACGTCCAGCAGGTGCTGCGCGCGGGCGTGAGCGTCGAGACGGTGCACGAGCGCACCGGGATCGACCCGTGGTTCCTCGACCAGATCGTGCTGATCAACGAGGTCGCCGAGCAGACCCGCACGGCCGACGCGCTCACGCGCGAGGTACTGGCTCACGCGAAGCGGCACGGCTTGTCCGACGCGCAGATCGCGCAGCTGCGCGGCACGACCGAGGACGCGGTGCGCACCGCGCGCCACGCCGTGGGGCTGCGTCCGGTGTTCAAGACGGTCGACACGTGCGCCGCCGAGTTCGCCGCGCTCACGCCGTACCACTACTCGTCCTACGACGAGGAGACCGAGGTCGCGCCGCGCGAGCGGCCCGCGATCATCATCCTCGGCTCGGGCCCGAACCGGATCGGTCAGGGCATCGAGTTCGACTACTCGTGCGTGCACGCGGCGCTGACCCTCAAGGGTGAGTTCGAGACCGTGATGGTCAACTGCAACCCCGAGACGGTCTCGACCGATTACGACACCTCGGACCGCCTCTACTTCGAGCCGCTGTCCAACGAGGGCGTGCTCAACGTGATCGACGCCGAGCGCCGCTCCGCGGAGCAGGGCGGTGGCAAGCTGCTCGGTGTCATCGTCTCGCTCGGCGGCCAGACCCCGCTCAAGCTGGCGGGCGCCATCCCGCCCGAGCTGGTGCTGGGCACCTCGCCCGCCAGCATCGACCTGGCCGAGGACCGCGACCACTGGGGTGCGCTGTGCGCCCGGCTCGAGATCCCCCAGCCCGCCGGAGCGACGGCGACCTCGATCGAGGAGGCCATCGAGACGACCCGCCGCATCGGGTTCCCGGCGCTCGTGCGGCCCAGCTACGTGCTGGGCGGCCGGGCCATGGAGATCGTCTACGACGAGGACGACCTGCGGCGCGCCTGGGAGGCCATCGCGCTCAGCGGTTCCCTCGGCCGCGAGGGCGGGCTCTCCGCCGAGCGGCCCGTGCTCATCGACCGCTTCCTCGAGGACGCCACCGAGCTCGACGTCGACGCCATCCGCGACCACACCGGCGAGGTCGTCATCGGCGGCATCATGCAGCACGTCGAGGAGGCCGGGGTGCACTCCGGTGACTCGGCCTGCGTCATCCCGCCGGTCGGCCTCGGCGAGTCCACCCTCGCCGTCGTCGAGGAC